>PLYC01000031.1 GCA_003151625.1 Candidatus Doudnabacteria bacterium | reverse complement strand
CGCAGAAAAGGTAAATCTTTGGTATTATTAAGGTAAGATTTAACAAACAAATTGCAAACTATGGACGAGGAACTAAAACAAATAATCTCCCAAAGTTCGTTCGCAGTTATAGCTGGCAGTTTTATATATGCCAAGGTTGCTTCCCTGCCCGAACTTGGCAAGCACTTTATGGTTTCGCAGGATAAAGACGAAATTACGGTTGTGACCACGCAAGAAAATTTTGATGCTTTGAATTTAATTGAACGGAACAAAGATAATTATGCTCTTGTTGCCCTAAATGTTTCCGTTCCGTTTTATTCCGTCGGGTTTCTGGCGGCTGTCAGCAATGCAATAGCCGAAGCGGGGATGAACATTTTAATTGTATCCACCTACTCCAAAGATTACATAATGGTGAGGGAGGACAAACTTCCCGAAGCAAAACAAACGTTGCTACGTTTAGGGTTTAAGGAAAGTTAATGCACAAAGTTATCCGCTCAGTTTGTTACTTTACTAAAGAGCCAAGTTTGAAAACCTTGGGCAAGATTGATAGTATTGCCAAAACTTTGGAAGCTAATGGTTTTGAAATTCAAACCAAACGGATATGTAGTTCCGGCAAAAGCATAAAGGAATTAGACCAAATTTTTAACGACCCAGCCCTTTATTTGAGCGTAGGGACTTTGGATTTAAAAATAGCCCAAGCCGAACTCCCGGATTTTTATAATGCCGCTAATATGGCCTTTAATGTTGAAGTTAAGGACACGCCGATAATACCAGAGTATATTTCCCTGCTTTTTGAAATAATCAAAAATAACCCGTCAAAAACTTTTAAGTTTACTTACGTTTTTAACAATAGGCCATCCAGCCCCTATTTCCCCTCCGCTTCTTACGAACTGGACGGGTTTGCCATAGGATTACAGCCGACCGATTTATCCGAGGGCTGTAAAACATTGGAAGAATGGCTAAAAAATATGAAGACGGTCTGGTTGGAAATTGCCGAACTATTTAAGGCCGACAAAAACTTCTTGGGCATTGATTCCTCCATTGCCCCGTTATTTACGAAGGCAGCGAGCTTGGTGAATTTTATAAAAGGTTTAGGGATGGATTTTTCCAAATCCGTCACTACCGATACCTACCTCAAAATTACCAACTTCATCAAAACCCAAAATTCCAAACCGGTGGGGCTATGCGGCCTGATGTTTCCCTGTTTGGAAGATTTTGATTTAGCCGAAGAATATGAGCAGGGCAACTTTTCCATAGAACGCAATTTATTTTTATCTTTACATTCGGGACTGGGTATTGATACTTACCCGATTGGTATAGACGAAAGACCCGAAAGAGTAATGGAAATCCTCGACCTTACCAAAGGTTTGTCCGATAAATACCAGAAACCACTATCCGTCAGGTTTGTTTCAGATGGCAAAACCAAAATTGGCGAAAAAACCAACTTCCAAAATCAATTTTTGAAAGATGTGGTTATCAAAAAGTTATAAATTTGTATGCTAACTCCCAACCAAAAAAAATATCTGCTGACCATACCAGAGGACAAGGTGGCGGTAATTAAACCTTTTGACCCAAAGGTGCGGGATGCCGCCGATAAGATTACCCAGCGAATTAAAAATGAGTCCCCTGACTTGGAAGTAGTCTTTGGCGGGGCTTCGGCTTTGGGGATTGCCGGACAAAATGATATTGACTTAAACGTGTCGAGCAGTTTGGAATTTTTTAACAGCGAGTTACCGATTTTGCGGAGACTTTTTGGCAAACCGAGTATAAGCAGCCAAAAATTGGTCAAGTGGGAGTTTAAGCAGGATGGTTTTGACGTTGAGCTTTATTTATCCGACCGAAGCTCTGCGTCGCTCCAAGAGCAGATTAAAACTTACGAATTACTGCGGGATAACCCGGCTTACCAAAAAGAATACGAGCAAATCAAGCTTGCCTGCAACGGCCTGCCGTTTCGGGAATATATGCGGCGGAAATATGAATTTTTTAATAAAATTTTACAAGTATAACTTATGGAACGTCCCGAATTTTACCAACAACTTCAAGATAAACCCAAAGCCCAACGGGTTACTGCCATAGCGGAGTCGGGCTTATTGGAAAATAAGCGTTTTACTTTATCCAAAAATCCTGAAGTCAGAAAAAATCTTAAAAACTTTGAGGCTGTATATGACGACATTAAAGCCCGCTACCCGGCAGAGGTGGTGTCTATGGTTATGGGCGGCTCCCAAGTTAAAGGTTATGCCACTGGCGAGAGCGACTTTGACTCTATGCTGTATATTGACTCCCAGCAAGCTACTGCCAGTTTGGACGTTGATAATCTTAAGCCCGAAGATGTCATAACTGCCGCAGATATCCAAAAATTAAAAGATAATCCCAAGGGCTGGTATACCACCATTGACGAGCCTAACCCTGTTGCCGCCGCCCAAGATAAATCCAACCTTACCAAAGAAGCGGCGTTGCTAAAATATACTAAGCTGGTTGAACAGGGATTACAGAGCCACGAACTCGGTGGCCACGATAGATACATCAGCGTGGCTGTTCACTTGCTTGATAAGCAGGAAATGTTGGGATACCTGCGTTCAGAACGTTATGCCACTAACTCTATAGTTTCTTTATTTGAATTGTCTTTAGACCGAGGCGCAAATAAATGGCGGGAGATGGTGATTGGCGAACTGGAAAGCCAGCCCGATGGCCAAAAAAAATGGCAGGACATTATGGAAGAGTTGGGTGAAAAGGAGAGGCTGGAAATACATAACGAGGAAGTTTTGGGGCCAAACACCAAACCCGAACGGCAGAAAAAACTTTACCCAACTTTACAGGAAGCACGGGCTTATTTTCTACGAGGTTCATCGGAACAAACGGAAAAGTCAGAAGCTGATAGAGAAAAGGAATATTTGGAAATTGCCCATAAAGTCGGCGACTACTATGTTGGCTTAGTTAATGGTTTTACAGGCAAAGGCGAAATTGACCCAGCCGTTATTTCTGATTTGAAACATCCAATAAAAAGCAAACTCACCAAGATTGCCCAACACGCCAAGGATGGTTTTGAGCGACAGCACCTTTTAGCCCAAATGAAAGGATTGGACGCTAAGAAAATTTTACAGCAGGTACCAAGGTTTTTGACTCCAGAAATTTCGGCGGCTTTAGCCGATACTTCCAAATACCGTTCGGAGGAGTTAAGCCCTGGCGTTTTCGCCTTACACGTTGAGGCAGGCCTATATGGTCATTTAACAGGCAGTAACGCCGCAGGGATGTCGGTTAAATTTAAGAATAACGAGGGCATTTCTTTTATTATGTTGCCAGATTATGCCGATGCCCAAACTACCACAAGCCAACTATCCGAAAACGTCCCGCACGAAACCCACCATTTAGTATGGAATTTTTCCAAAGGCGAAGCCATAACCTCCAGTGAAGCTAACCACGATTTGGCCGATGCTTTTATTATGTATCAAGATGAGGTTATGGCCAGACTGTGTAGCGATGGCAACTTGGCTGGCTATACCCACCTACAAGTGCTTGACCCTGAAACCAGACAGCAGTTTGAGCAAGAACACCCTGATACAGTGAAGCAAATTACCAACACTATGATTGCCCTGAACGACTTACTACAGGAAGTAGATACAAGCAGGAAGCAAACCGAGATCAAAAAAGAAGACTTAATTTTGACTGTTATGGACGCAACTAATTTTGAACAGTTACATAAAAATTTACTACAAATGAAGACAATCATTGAAAAACAACCTGTTACCAAAGAACAACCCAAATCCAATTCTGGCTGGGACTTTGCATAGGCCCAAAAGGCGTAGGCCAAAATTGACCAAAATCACCTAAAATGATATACTATTTTTACCTGGCACA
>PLYC01000002.1 GCA_003151625.1 Candidatus Doudnabacteria bacterium | reverse complement strand
TGTTAATATTTAGCTTGGCCCTGCGCTCTGTAAAATCCCGGAAGTATTTTTCGTCTAAATTAATCCATTGGTCCTCGTCAGAAATTACTAAGTAATCTTGATGGGGTTTGATATCCTTTATAAGTGTTTCATAAATATTTTTTACTGCCTCTAAGCCGGTATAATATTTTATAAAACTTTCTCCACCCTTTAAATTATATATGGCGGACAATTGCGGCAACAGGCTTTGTAGACGTCCTTGGCGCTGTTCTAAAAGTATATCTAATTTTTCGGGATTTTCGGCAGTGTAAAGTTTTTTTAGGCCTTTTACTTCTATTAACATTAACCCCTTTTGCTTTAACGATTCCACCACAGAATAGACCGTGGTTCTTTTAATTTCTGCCCCCTCGGCAATTTTTTGTATGGTCGCCGGGCCTAAAGAGAGGGAGGCCAAATAAACATTAGACTCATGCTCAGATAAGCCAAACTCAATTAAAGTTTCTAAAAATAGAGAGTTTATCATAATTTGTCGGAAAAATAGTCAACAAAATAACATCTATATTTTAGCCTATTATGACTACTTTTGCAAGTATGTCGACAAAAATGACAAAATAATTAAAAGAAGTTAAATTTAAAGAGTTCCAATAAGGGGGAACCATGACTAGTTATATTTGGAAAACAGATGACAAGGATCGTCCAGAAGTAATAAGTAAGGTGGAAGAACTACTGAAGAGGCCAGGTCCAGAAAGACATTTCTGGTTAATTCCGGTCAGTTCACCGGGTGTCGTTAAAGTCTCGGTAGCTACGGAAGATGCGGAAGAGGGCCAAAATGCCGCGGTAGCGGAGCTGGCCTTTTTGCTACCACGGGGGGTGGGGCGTGATTTACCTCTTGTGCTTGTTAGGTTTATGATTCAAGAGTCAAGCGCTATGGATGGGAAAAAATGGGCTATAGCCTGCTTTAAGGAAGAGGCCTGCAAGTGCCTGGATTGTTTATCAAGTATCTGCGGAATCGATACGCATGAGTTACTCGACGCAGTATTCAGCATGGCTCGGGTTTTGGTTAGGCCTGCCAGGTAGGGATCAATCCGCTTCAAACAAAAGGGCATTCGTAAAATACGCTTGCCCTGATTTTTTTATCCAAAAGTAAAAGTAAAAGCCTCAAAGCCGGCGTCGGGAATTTGGATGTCTACGGTATGGTCGTTGTAGTCGTTGGAATTGAATAAAGTATAAAGTTCGGACATGGTTACGGTTACGTCGGGCTGGGGTTTGCCGTCCACGGTAATTTTTAGGGTAATGGGTTTTGCGGGATCGGCGCTTGCCGCTACCATATATAATTTGCCGGAAGAAAAATGCAAACGGATAACATCATCGTTTGATGTAGTTTGGGCGTGGTCGCTTTGGAACTGCCACTGCCCACCTAGGGCAAAAGTGTTTAGCGCCACGGAAGAGGGGAGGGAATAATTTGTCGGCTGTGCGGAAGGCTGCTGGCTTTGGTCCAAATTTTGCAGGCGCTCTGTTTCAAAATACATTTCCGGACTTTGGATATTTCCCAAGGCGGAAGTTTGGGTGCTGCTGGCGTTTAATCCCAGTAGTTCGCGGATGGCGTTTTCCGTAACATCATATTCGCCTTCGCCAAAATGTTCGTGGACAATACGTCCGTCTTTATTTATTAAATATTCCGCCGGCCAATACTCGTTGTTGTAAGCCGTCCAGGTGCCGTAATCGTTGTCTTGGGCTACCGGATATTTTATACCAAATTGGTTAATGGCGTTTTGGACATTTGAGGTAACTTTTTCAAAAGAGAATTCCGGAGTATGCACGCCAATAACCACGAAGCCTTTGTCTTTGTAAGTATTGTACCATTTAGTTACATAAGGCAAAGTGCGGATGCAGTTGATGCAGGAGTAAGTCCAAAAATCCACCAGCACAACTTTGCCCTTTAAATCATTCATACTTAATGATGTTTGTCCGGCCGGTAAATTTAGCCAGTGGGAGATGCCGCTAAAATCTGGCGCTTGGCCGAAGTTTTGTAATTGAACTGTATCCATAGTATTTATTGCTTGGTCGTTAGAACCTGAGTTTATCGAAGGGTCGGTTGATGAAGCTATTGGCATATTCTGGTCGCTTTGCCCGACTAATTGGTTTTCTAAAGTGCTTTGCGGAAAAAATGCGGTTAATTTGTTTTCTATTAAAGTGTCGTATTGGAAGTACATAGCTATAGCAAGCAGTAAAATTAAAACGCCAAAAATTTGTTGGAGCTGCCTGGAGTATTGCGCCAGGAAGCGGACTTTGGTTGTTATCCACTGGCTGCCGTAAGCAATTATCATCATCGGGATACCGGCGCCTAAAGCGTAGGCAATTACCAGCACCAACGCTTTGGCGGTTGTGCCCTGTATGGCAATAAGCGCCAAGATGCTTCCTAAAACCGGGCCGGCGCAGGGAGTCCATACAATTCCTAAAATTATACCCAAGAGGAACGCGCCTTTATTTCCGGTTTGTGATTGCCCGAATTGGTTTGCCCTATTCATTAGAGCTGAAAGATTCTGAGCCAGCAATTCAAAAGGGGTGGGCCAAATCATAAAGAACGCAAAAACCAGCAAAATATAAATTGCCGCGTAGCGGATTGTGTTTTGCGAAAGACCTAAGTGGGTAACAATCAGCGAGAGTATTAGGCTTGCCGCGGCAAAGCTAATAATAAAACCTAATACTATAAATAAAGGCCGGCGCTTATTTGTTTGTCCCACGCTGGCGCCCAAAATAATCGGCAGCATTGGTAAAATACACGGCGCCGCGATAGTTAAAATTCCGGCTAAAAAGGCAAATAATATTTGTATCATTTTTATTTAAAAATAATTATACCTTAATGCTATCTCAATAAAAAAACTATGTCAAGTTAGCTTTACATGCTAGTTACTATAAAATTTATTTCCTTGACAGATTTTATAAATTCCTATAATATATAAATACATTCGGCATTAGCCACGGCCCCCGCTCGTAAAGAGCGGGGGAATTTTATTTATATAACTCCCGNNTAGAGTTCTTATTTGGTGAAGGCAAACCCACATATCTTTGCCCGTATAGTTTATTTTTACATACCAACTTCCCTCATGGTTTTTAGTTGTAGTTGGAGCCACCAGAAAAAACCCATGAGCCAGTTTTTTTAAGATCAACCCTGGTCTGGAGAATAACCGGCTCTTACCATTCATCTCTGATCCGACATTTTCTCCTAAACTTAACCACCATAGATCCCGTTCGCGGACTAAAGGAGGCTGCGGCGATGTATTATGGAGTTGTTGCTTCAAGGCTATCCATTCCAAAAATCTTTTTAACATAAATCTATAAATTAGATGATGTCTTTAAGAACCGGTCACAAACTGTGACCAGTTTGTAGGTAGTTTGAGCTTTAAGGTGCCA
>PLYC01000007.1 GCA_003151625.1 Candidatus Doudnabacteria bacterium | reverse complement strand
GACTGGAACTACGGGAGGAGGAACGACAGGAGGGACTGTGGCGCCAGATGTTGCAACGGCCGCTAAAACGCTATTAAGCTTAAATGGCGTTTCGGCTGCATCAACTAATTGCGACTGTACCAGCAACTGTGCCATAAATACTTTGCAGTTATTAGCAGCTGGCCAGCCGGCGATTAAAGACGCTCCAACAACCTGTAACGCAGGAACTGTACAGGTAAATTTAACTATGCTAAATGCGTTAATAACCACAGCAAATTCTGGAACCGGGTTTATAATCCAATCCATAACCGGTGGCCACCACGGCATTGCCACTAATAATACAAACGATCCTCACTATTTGGGCAACGCCGTTGATGTAACGCCTCAACCGGCTAACGCAACTATTCAAACACAATTGGTTAATAGCTTGTTCCAAAATGGTGCAACAACCGTGGCTCTGGAATGTTCTGGAGGACCAAACGGTGGTTATCTACCACTAACAAACGCAACTGCTGGAAATTCAGCATGTATTGGATTAAACGGCTATCACATTCATGCCCAATGGTAAGTAAGTCGCTCAACCTACATTGTGCGACCTTGTGGATATTTAGTTTTCCACAACTCCCTTTAAAAAATAAGCCATCCTTATAAGGATGGCTTATTTTTTCATTTTTCATTATCAAGTAGTAAAGGAATTCATATCTGGGTTGAAATAATTTCTATAAAACGAGTTTACGCAATTTTTAATTAATTTTTGTTTAAACAAATCCCCTGCTGTAGTACATTTTGAATAACAAATTTAGACTATCGTTTAAAATAAAAAGTCTATACTCTTTGTCTATTTCTTTATCTTACGCATTTCGGCAACTATGCCCGGCAAAACTTCCAATACATAGTCTAAATCGGCTTTTGTAGTAGTTTTGCCCAAGCTAAACCTAATACTGCTCCTGGCGTCCTTTTGTGAGCGCCCGATGGCCAATAAGACGTGTGAGGCGTCCAAACTGCCGGTACTGCAGGCGCTACCGGTTGAAACGGCAATTCCATAGCTGTCTAAATAAAACATCAAAGCCTCGCCTTCAACTCCTTTGATGGTAACGTTGATGTTATTTGGAAGCCTGTGCACATCTGTCATTTCGAGTGCATCCGAAGCAATCTCATTCATTGGCAGATTGCCACGTCGGCCGGCCAAAGCCCCGGCCTCCTCGCAATGACAAGGATCCGGACCATTTAACTTCACGCCTGGAATCTTTAACAACTTTGAAATAAAATACTCCTGCAATTTCCCAATTTCCCAATTTCCCAATTTCTTTTCTTTTTCCGAAATCTCCAAAGCCTTTGCCAAACCCACAATTCCTGGAACATTTTCCGTGCCACTTCGTATATTCCTTTCCTGGCCACCTCCGAAAATTAACGGCTTTAAATTTATTCCGTTCCTCACAAATAAAAATCCGCTTTGTTTAGGCCCGTATATTTTGCTACCGTTTACCGACATTAAACCAACTCCGAGAAGATCTACACTTAAATCCAAACTCCCGGCGGCCTGACAGGCATCGGTATGAAAAAGTATTCGTGTTAATTTGTTTTGCAGCCTATTCGTGTTAATTTGTTTTAATAGCTTCCCTATCTCGGCTATAGGTTCAATGGTACCAATTTCATTATTGGTATACATAATGGAAACTAAAATTGTTTCCGGCTGAATTGCTTTTTGTAAATTTTTAATATCAACAAACCCTTCGCTGTCAACATCGAGCAAGGTAACGGCGTACCCCTCCCCTCTCAAAGCTTCAACAGAATTTAAAACCGCGTGATGCTCAATAGCGGAAACTATGATATGAGGCGCCAATCCGTGTTTATTCGTTTTAAAATTCGTGCTCATCCGTGCGATACCAAAAATCGCCAAATTGCAGCTTTCTGTACCACCGGAAGTAAAAATAATTTCCGATGGTTTCGCACCGATTATATCAGCAATTCTTTTTCTGGAAGACTCTACCGCGACTCTTGCCTCTCTCCCCTGCTCATATAAGCTTGAAGGATTGCCAAAAGTATTGCTCCAAAAAGGAGCCATGGCCTTAACAACGGCCGAATCCACTGGGGTTGTGGCGGCGTAATCCAAATAAATTGATTGCTTATTTTTTCGAGCTTTGGGGAACATGGACTGATTATATCAAAAATGGCTTAATAATAAAACAGCGCCTGGAAATGATCCAAGCGCGGCAAGTGAGGGAAAGTATTCTATATTTGAATCTCGGAAATTCGCTTGGTGGCCAGCCAGCTTATTCCTACCCCCCGTCGGGTTTCAACCAGGTTCGCCTAAATTTGCAAAAATTAAATCCGCCGGCGAACCTGAAAAGACTCAAAAATTTTCCTTCCTCCTCCTTGCCCTTCCTGGCCTCGGCCTTTAGGCCGAGCGGGACCACGGACCAGCCGTGGTATTGCGGGTTGATGATCTGACAATCGGTATAAAATAGAGCCTCAAAAACATTCGTCTCCCGTCTAACACGGAAGCCAACGACGTTTATTAAATCTTACGATTTAACCTAACGTCACCCACCCTCTCTTCCACGAATGTATTTTAAAGCTATCTTGCTCCAACTTTCAGACTCAACCTAACTAAAGTCAATATAAAATGATATCAAAAACAAAGCTAGTTGTCAACGGCTGGATTTTATAAAACCCGCTGCTAGGGCTTCGGCTTCGGTATTAAAACACTGCTCCGGCTTGACCCTTTTATAAAACGCTCCGCCTTCTACATGGTAAATCTTTTTTCCGGCCGCGGAAATATTCCCTTTGATAACACACGAGGTTGTCTGGGTACTGGAAGCCACGGCAACCGTTGTCTTTCCCAAAACCTGGCCAGCATTGGTAGTCGCGGCAGTGGCTGGTTTTTTAGTCGTATTTGTGGTATAATTAGCCTGCGGTTTATAAATATCACGTCTGGTTTCGCGCACATAACTGCCCGCGCCGAAACCAACTACAAACACCAAAATAAAACTAAGCCCCAGCACAAGCTTATCTTTATTTTCTTTTTGTTTCAACCAATCTTTTATTTTTTCGTAAAAAGTCATCAACTTAATTATACCACAAAATTTAAGTGCCCAAAAATAGACAATTTAATTCCAATATTTTTGTCATTTTTTTTCCGCCAAAGGCGGATCCGCCTCCGGCGGAAAATTTTGTCAATATCCCATTATGAAATACGCTTTTATTTTAGGGAGGGTTTATACATTATCGGTGGCCGAACTTTTGGCTGTTTTGGAAAAAACAGACGCCTCTTTAAACTTAACCGGCGAACCGGTAAAAATTCTGGAAGCCTCGGAAGAAATCTTAATTGTGGAAACCGAAAAACCGCTTAATGTGGAACGGCTGCAAAAAAAATTGGGCGGCGTAATTAAAATTTTAGAAGTCATAGACGTAATAAAAAAACGCGAACAAGACTCCATAAATTTCGCGCTAAAACACTACTTTAAACCAAGCGTTCTAAAAAAACAATTTTTTAAAGAATACAAGGGCAAAATGCAATTCGGGATTAGCATTTATATTCTGGACATGGCTTTGCTACAACGCCCCCAGCCTAACCCGCGCGATAAAAATCAGGGAGTCTATAATTCGGTCTTCAGCGAACCCAAAAGAGTCGGCATGATGATAAAAAATGCGCTAACCGATGCCGGTCAAAGCATCCGCCTGGTTTTACCAGAATATAATTCTCTTTCCCTCGCTTCGGTAGTGGTAACAAAAAACCTGCTTTTGCAAAAAGGTGCGGAAATTTGCATTTTAGCCGCTCAAAATAATATTTTTACGGCCAAGACTTTAGCCGTGCAAGACTTTGAAGACTACGGACGAAGAGACTATCAACGGCCGGTTAGGGACGAAAAACAAGGTATGATTCCTCCAAAAGTCGCGCAAATAATGCTAAACCTTTCCGGGTGCAAAAATGGCAACACGATTTTAGATCCTTTTTGCGGTATTGGCACGCTGGTACAGGAAGGTTTACTGCTTGGTTTTAGGATGATAGGCAGCGACATTAACAAAGCGGCCATAAAAGGAAGTGAACAAAATTTGGAATGGTTTCGGAACCGCTACAAAATCGCTCCGGGGAAATACGGTGTGGAGGTTTGTGACGCTAAAAATATTTCCGGATTAATTGCCAAATCCAACCAAAAAGTTTCGGCCATTGTTACAGAAAGCACGCTTGGCCCTATTTACGGAAAATACCCTACGCCTGTAGAAATACAAAAAAACTTTAAAGATCTGGAAAAACTTTACATTGATAGTTTCGGGGATTTTAACAAATTCTTGCTTAAAGGAGCCAGAATTGTTATATGCATCCCTGCCTACAGAAAAAACCGCGACCAATACGAAATGTTCCCTAACCTTGACTTTGCCAAGGCTTTAGGATATAATTTAGTGGATATTATTTCTCCTGCAATTGTAAAAAGGTATAAATTCCTTAAGCTCACATCTAGGAATACTGCAATTTATGATCGTAAAGATCAAATAGTTGCCAGGGAAATAATGATTTTCGAAAAAAATTAAGCAGTTGCGTGTTGCGAGTGGCTAGTTTCTAGCTACTAACTACTAGCTACTAACTACTAGGATACATAATGGCTCATAAAAAAGCAGGCGGCAGTACAGCACTAGGCCGCGATAGTGTAAGCAAAAGATTAGGCGTTAAAATTTTCGGCAATCAGGCCGTTAAAAAAGGCCAAATAATTGTCCGCCAAAAAGGCACCAAATACCATCCCGGCAAGAATGTCGGTATTGGCGGTGACTCTACTTTATATTCTATGATGGACGGCCTCGTCCAATTCCAGCACAAACAAGTCCGTAAATTCCACGGCAACCTGCGCAAGACCAAAATTGTAAACGTAATCGCAGGCAAATAATTCCATCACTAACTTTAAAACCCCGTCTCTCACTGGAAGCGGGGTTTTCGTTTATTTAACAACCCCCATTTTACTCTGGAAGAAGTGTCCCTTCTTCCAAGTTAATTTTATGTTGTAATAAATATTTATTTTTTTAACTTCACCACCGCTTTAACAAATCCTGCAAACAGCGGGTGCGGGGAAAGGGGGCGGGATTGAAATTCGGGATGGAATTGGGAGCCCACAAAGAAGGGGTGATTTTTTAGCTCTACTATTTCAACCAATTTTCCGTCCGGAGTGGTTCCGGATATAACTAACCCGCCGGCTTCCAATTTTTCCCGGTACTCGTTGTTAAATTCATAGCGGTGGCGATGGCGTTCGTTTATTTTAGCTTTGCCGGTTTTGCCGATTATTTTGGAATCCAAATAACACTTTTCGGTAATTGTTCCTCGGGTAATAACGCAGTCCCATCCTCCCAAACGCATAGTGGCTCCGTATTCTCGGTTCAGCAACTTTTTTTCCTGGTCGGGCATAATATGAATAACCGGATGCGGCGTATCATCATCAACTTCAGTAGTATTGGCCAGCTTCAGCCCCGCAACATTGCGCGCAAATTCGATGGTGGCCATTTGCATTCCGTAGCACAAACCCAAATACGGAACGTTGTTTTCTCGAGCGTACTGGATTGTGGAAATCATTCCTTCGGTTCCCCTGCTGCCAAACCCGCCCGGGACCACAATACCGTCAAACTTTTCCAAAACTTTTTTGGCGCCGTGCTTTTCCACATCTATGCTGGAAATCCAGTGTAAGTTGGCCTTAACATTATTGGCCCAGGAGCCGTGCTTAATGGCTTCCACGACCGAGATATAAACATCGGCCAGTTTGTACGCGCCGGTTTCGTAATATTTCCCCACCACGGCTATGTCCACAACTTTTTTGGATTCTGTAATGCGGGAAATTCTGCCGATCAAATTTTTCCATTCCTGAAAATCGTTCTTCCTGGATTTCATCCCAAACTTTTCCAAAATTTTGTCGGTTAAATGCTGTTGTTCAAAATTCATCGGCACCCTGTATATGCTGTCCACATTGGGCGCGGCAATAATATTTTGAACCGGCACGCTGGTCACCCAAGCCAGGGTTTCTTTGCGGCGGTCATCTATGGGCTTTTCCGCGCGGCAAATTAAAAAGTCGGGCTGGATGCCGCTGCCGTTTAAAATTCTGACCGAAGTTTGCACTGGCTTGGACTTCATCTCGCCCACGGAAGGCGGCGTGGGCAAATAACCGACGTGCACGTGAATAACATCGCGGTTATCTCGATACTTCATAATGCGGTTGGCTTCCATATACAAAACGTTCTGGTACTCCCCCACCGTGCCGCCTATTTCCGCTATTACAAAATCCGCGCGACGCTCCACGGCGGCTTTTTCCAAACGTCTAATAATCTCTTCCGGCACGTGGGGAACTATTTCCACGTCCTCACCGTCGTACTCAAAATTCCTCTCTTTTTGGATTATGGTCTGATAAACCTGGCCGTTGGTAATGTAGTTGGAGCTGGACAAATCGGCGTTTATAAACCTTTCATAATTTCCCAAATCCTGGTCTGTCTCCACACCGTCTTTGGTTACAAAAACCTCGCCGTGTTCCTGCGGTCTTATGGTTCCGGCATCCACATTTAAATACATATCGCACTTTACAGGCGCCACGGAATATCCGCGCGACTCCAAAAGCGCGGCCAGAGAGGCGGTAGTCACACCCTTCCCCACCGAGGATATAACCCCGCCGGAAACAAAAATAAATTTAGTATTAAGTTTTTTGGCCTTGCGCGCTTTGATGTGGTAGGACATAGGAATTTAAAGATTAAATGATTTAATGATTGAAAAATTATTTAGTAAATTTAAAAGTTGATAGAATATTCTCATATATGGATTCGTATCTAGTCATTATTCCTTCGGCTGAATCGATATAAAAATACTGAATATTATACATAACCCCATTATTCAAAACCAAGGTTCCTGAATATAAAGTCCCACCGGTTTTTGAATAAGCATCATACCTTAAAGCTGGCAACCCTGCCACTTCTGTTGTAAAAACAGTATTGTCCGTATCAGAAAAATTTTGGCTCATCCATTGTTTGGGAGTTAAATTGTCTGGGTTAAGGTTATGGCTGACAAAAATGGCGTAACCATTTATCTTGCCATTCGTCATAGGATGAGCCCCGTCCGGGATAAGGTCATAATTGACGAAAAACTCCGCTTTTGTACTTTCAAAACTTTCATAACTGGGGTTATTTACATTCGTGGGAACTTTCAAAAATAAATCAGCTGGATACTGAAACTCAAACCCATACTGGTCGTTTTTATAAATTTTCCATCCGGCCGTATCTATAATGGCCGCGTAATCGGCAAACTTAATATTTACAACTTTCTGATAAACCAAACTCCCATCTTTGGCAGAATAATCGTTAAGTTCAATTTTGCCGTCGGGTGTAGTAGAAGTTGCTGTGAGTATTATCGATGAAGTAAACGGCGCGGGGTGGCCGTAGTTGTCGGAAGCGATAGCTTCGCCTTCATATAATAAAACATTTTTTGCATCAAAAATCTTAACATCGATATTACCTTCAAACCAGTCTTGGGCGTAACCGGAAACGGTAAAAGTTTGGCCTACTGTATCGCCTTCTTTCGGGCTGTCCACCTGAAGTCTTCCATCGGCCAAAACTGTTGGCACCGATGTCATTTGTTTAACCAAACGTTCGGGAAAACTGGCCGACGCTTCCAAATCTATGGCGGCTTTTTCCTGGTAGTAGGAATCGTACTGTTTGTATATTAAAAGTCCCGCGCCGCAGGCAAACAGGAATACTATCAAAAAAAAGAATGTTGACTGCTGTCTGTTAGTCATAAATAAACACCGTCACAGATTTAATATTGCCAAACTCTTGATGGGCATCTTCTTACTAAAACACAAGTTGTTGATAATTACAAAATAATTTTATTCATCAGCCACCTAAAATACCTGCTCGAAGATGCCCATCAACTGCCTGCTTCAACTTTAATTTTTACGTTCGCGCTTATTCCGCCGCCTAATTTTATTTTTACCAAATGCTCGCCGATTTGCTTGATAGGATTTTCAATTGCAATCTGATTTTTTTCCAGCGGATAGTTTAATTTGGAGCTTATCGACGAAGATATATCTTTTTCATGTACGCTGCCAAAAATTTGACCCTTGTCCCCCACTTTAACTTTAATAGTAAACACCCTTTTTTCTAAATCCAATTTCAATGCCTGTAATTTCTCAATTTCTTTTAATTTCTTAGTTTCCGCCTCCTTGGCTTCTTTTACGATTTTAGCCTGTATCTCCGCCGTGGCTATTTGGGCATAACCTTTGGCAATTAAAAAATTCTGGGCGTAACCATTGTTAACGTCTTTAATTTCGCCTTTTTTGGCCGTGCCGGATAGTTCTTTTACAAAAATAACCTTCATATGGAATCAATCAAATTTTCACGAATTATTTACGAATTAACACTAATTCTGGGATTTCCAAGTTTCGTGTCCATTCGTTTGCAGTATTCGTGTTTATTAGTGTCTAAACAAAAAAAGCCCCGGTTAGCGAGAGTCGCTATTTGGGCTCTTTCTTAGTATATAGGATTAAATTTTATTGTCAAATTCACCTAAGATAGGGTTGAACAGATCACCTGCCTCCATCCGTGTGACTGTGTATTATATTTAGGACTTACGCGCTTGGCCAAGTACGAGACATTTTGTGAGGATTTTTGGAGACGTAGTTTGACTACGTCGACAAAAACCGCAGCAAAATAACGAAGTAATCGGCCAAGCCCCTTGTGGTTGAGGCAACAAGATATAATTTTTGTTCATTTTTGCCTCAAACGCGTAAGTCCTAATACTATATTTTAAGATACTTTCTAATGGCAAACATGGTGGAAACTACGGACAGCAAAAGCGCCAGGACGAAAAGTATTAAAACCAAATAGCCAAAATGAAACAGGCTGTTGGCATATATATTAACCTGGGGATTAACATAGGCAATGACTTTAGGCAAAACTTTGTAAAAAACCGGAATAAACAACAAGCCGGTAATTATAGTGGAAAAAATGCTGTACAGTACGCTTTCTGTTAAAAACGGGCCGCGTATATACCAATTAGTAGCGCCCACCAGCCGCATAATTTCTACTTCTTCCTTACGATTATAAATTGTCAGAGTAATGGTATTAAAAATTACCAGAATGGCAATAAAAACAAACACCGCAACCAAAACTAAACCAAAAGTTACTATAAATTTTAGAATTTTATTTAACCGGTCAATAACTAAACGGTTGTCTTCAAAGTTGACTTTATCTATGGAATTTTTATATTGATCGGATTCCAAATTCTGCGCTATGGCCGGATAGTCACCCAAGTTGTAAGTTTTAATGTGCAGTGTGGCCGGCAAAGGATTTTCCGTAAGCTCGTTTAAAGATTCTGTTATTAAGGGGTCGCCCTGATGCGCCGCTTTGAAACTGTCAAAAGCCTGCGCGGCCGAGACATAATCAACCTCTTTAATTCTTGGATCCTGGGAAATATCGTCTTTAATTTTTACTATTTGATCCTCCGCCAGGCCGATTTTAAAGTACACGCTTACGTCTACGGTATTTTGAATTGTATGAATGGAGTAGTTGGTTAAAACAAAAACCAGAAGCAAGGTGGAAAAAATTACCAAAGTGACGGTCATAACAATTGTGGCGGCTAGAGACAGCCAAAAATTCCGCCAAAAATTGACGAAACCAATTTTCATTATTCGAAAAAAAGAAATTGACTCGAACATGGAAAAATTTCTAATTAACCTAATTGTACTAATTATTCTAAACAAATCCCAATTCCAAAAGTCAAAATTTTAACACTTAGAAATTGGCACTTGTTTAGGTCAATTAGAAATTAGAATAATTAGACTAATTTACAGCTGATATCTCCCCTTTTCCTGCTGCATGGTTATTTTCCCCTCTTCTATTGTTACCACGCGTTTTTTAATTTTGTTCACAAGGTCGGAAGCGTGCGTTGCTAAAATAACCGTAGTGCCAAGCTGATTGATTTTTAACAGCAAATCCAAAACTTCGCCGGCGTTGACTTCGTCCAAGTTCCCAGTGGGTTCGTCCGCGAGCAATAATACCGGGCGATGCGACAGCGCCCGGGCAATAGCTACCCGCTGTTTTTCCCCGCCGGACATCTCTTCCGGAAAGCTGTCCCGTTTATGCAGCAGACCGACAAGATCCAATATTTTTGGGACTTCGCTTTGGATTTTTTCCGAATGGTGCCCGCATACTTCCATGGCAAAAGCTACATTTTCAAAGGCCGTACGCTTTGGCAACAACTTTATGTCTTGAAAAACCATTCCAATTTTCCGCCTTAAATAAGGCAAATCTGATTTTTTTACCTGGGAGATGTCTATATCGTCAATTAAAATTTTGCCGCCGTCTATTTGTTCCTCGCCAATAATCAGCTTAAGCAAGGTGGATTTCCCAGCTCCCGAAAGCCCCACCAAAGAAATAAACTCCCCGTGATGGATTTGTAAATTTATCCCATCCAAAGCCCGGGAGTTGTTATATGTCTTAATTACGTTTTCAAACTTTATCATGAGACCGCTGATTAATCGCTGACCCATTCGGCAGGCTCAGGGTCACCCTAAGCGAAGTCGAAGTGGTGATATTTACACGGATACGTAGCTTAAATGCAGTTTGCCGATTTACCGACTATTTACGATTTTATTTCAAATGAAATTCATATAACTATTTTATCACAAAACAGACGGAAAAGAAACTTATTGTTTACCACTTACTACTGTCTGCTCCAAATATTTCTCAACAAACTCATCTATCTCCCCATTTAAGACACTGTCAGGATCCGTTGATTCAAAACCGGTGCGGTGGTCTTTGACGAGTTTGTAGGGGTGGACGACGTAGGAGCGGATTTGATTGCCCCATTCGGCCGATTTAAACTCGCCGCGGATTTCCTGTTTTTCTTTTTGCAATTTTATTTCATCAAGCGCTTTTAACTTAGCCATCAGGATTTTCATCGCCAGCTCGCGGTTCTGATGCTGACTGCGTTCATTTTGGATGCTTACTTTGGTTCCTGTGGGTATATGAGTTATACGTATGGCGGAGTAAGTTGTGTTCACGCTTTGCCCGCCATGGCCGCTTGAAGTATTGGCTTCGATTTTTAATTCTTTTTCGTCCACTTTAAACTCTTCCTGCTTTTCCAGCACCGGCAATAATTCCAAAAGCGCGAAAGATGTCTCCCTGGTATGAGCCGGGTTAAACGGCGACAGGCGAACCAAGCGATGCACCCCGGCCTCGCTTTTTAAAAGTCCGTAAGCATACGGCCCGGTAACTTCCACCACCGCGGTTTTTACCCCGCCCTGTTCGCCTTTAGACATTTCTAAAACTTCCGTAACAAATCCTTTAATATCACAATATCTTAATATCATTCTTAATATCATACTTGCCCAATCCTGCGCGTCCACTCCCCCGGCACCGCTGTGAATGGAAAAGATCGCACTATGGTCATCGTACTTTTTGGAGAGTAAGGCCACAAAACGGTTTTTCTTATATTCTAATTCCAAGCTTTCAATTTGAACCTTAAGATAATCTACGTCAGCGTTTTTTTTCGCGTCACTCTCCTTCGCCAAATCCAAAGTTTCGCTTATATTCACTTCTAGTTTCAACCAAAAATCGTAAAACTTCTTAAGCTGATTATAATCCCGGCTAACCCTTTGCGCATTCTCATTATCCGCCCAAAAATCCTTCCCCTGCATCTGCTCCTCCAATTCCAAAATCTTCTGCTCCTTCTGCGGCAGATTTAAATGAGATTTAAGATTTAAGATTTCGGATTTAAGATTTTCGAGACGCTTAATAAGATCATTCATGTCTTCATTATGCCAAAAATTTGCTTACTCGTCCAACAAAAAAAAGCCCCTCCATAACACAAGAGAAGGCTTAAGCAAGACGCGAAAAGCGAATTACACAATCAGCGCGAATGGCGCTGATTATTTCCTCCTTATTCCACGACCCACTCTTGGGACAAAACTCTATCCCAACCGCCAACAGGCGGCAAAAAAACTCTGAAACGGTTAATCCGCAGGCGCTAGCTAATTGCATGGAAAGCCTAAAATGCTTTCCTGTGAGCCCGACGTCCTCAAAGCATGTCGGTTTTTCGCCTCGATACTCCCGGAAGCGAATTAGCACGCGCGGCTCTTTTGCCACAGCATCAAGTACGTACTCTGCCAAGATCGCAATAACTACCGAGACAGACCGCCCCTGAATAATTGCAATACTCTTAAGAGATTCGTCAATACTGTGGCTGACTTCAAACAAAATAAGCTTCTTCGCGCTTTTAGCCATAACACGCGAAGAGCCAGAGCTTAAAAATTATACCAAAAAAGCCCCCGGAAATCCAGGAGCTTAAATAACTCAAAAAACTATTTTTTCTTATAAATTAAAAAGCTATAACCCTCGTGTTTTTCGTCTTCTGTCATTTGCCAATAACTTTCATCTATCTTCGGAAAAAAAGCGTCGCCTTCATAGTCTTTATTTAAGTGGGTAATATATAACGTGTCGGCCACATTCAGGCTTTGCTTAAAAATTTGTTCGCCGCCGATTATGTAAATTTCCTGGTTCTGATGAGCGGCAAGTGCGTCATCCACGCTATGATAAAGTTCCACTCCTTCCGGCAATTGTAAATTTTGGGTGCTGATGACAATGTTAGTGCGGCCACGCAAAGGCTTTTTTAAACGACTGATGATCGAGTCGTAAGTTTTTCTGCCCATAACCACCACTTTACCCAAAGTCAGCTGTTTAAAACGTTTTAAGTCCTCGGGCAAATACCAGGGCAAATCGTTCTTGCTCCCAATTACATTATTTTTGGCCACCGCGGCAATAAGTGCAATCATGGTTATAAGATACTGATATACGAATTAAAATACGGATGATACTGATAATACAGATTGGGGCAGAGGTATCCGCATGCATCAGTATATTTGTATCACACTGCTATCGGGGCTTTAATCCCCGGATCCGGATTATAGCCTTCCAAAGTAAAATCTTCGTATTTAAAATCAAAAATATTTTTTACTTCCGGATTAATTTTCATTTTGGACAGCGGTTTGGGAGTTCGCGATAATTGAAGTTTAACCTGATCAAAATGGTTGTTATAAATATGCACGTCGCCAAAAGTGTGCACAAAATCCCCTAGTTCCCTGCCGGTAACCTGCGCCATCATCATTGTCAGCAAAGCGTAAGAGGCAATATTAAAGGGCACACCCAAAAAAGTGTCGGCCGATCTCTGATAAAGCTGGCATGATAATTTATTGTTGGCCACATAAAACTGGAACATTGTGTGGCACGGAGGCGGCGCGGTTTTTTTACCGGCAATTAGCGATTGTAAATCCGCGACGTTCCAGCCGCTAACTATCATCCTGCGGTTATCGGGATTATTTTTTATCTGGTCAACGACATAAGAAATTTGGTCATAAGTTTCGCCATTATATCCTTTCCATGCCCGCCACTGCTTTCCGTAAACCGGCCCCAAATCCCCATTAGCGTCCGCCCATTCGTCCCAAATGGTCACCCCATGCTCGTTTAGCCATTTAACATTGATGTCGCCTTTTAAAAACCAAAGCAATTCGTAAATAATTGATTTTAAATGAATCTTCTTGGTTGTCGTCAGCGGAAAGCCTTCGACAAGGTTAAAACGCATCTGATACCCAAATATCGATTTCGTCCCCGTCCCCGTCCGGTCGTGCTTCTGCGCACCGTCTTTCATAATTTTTTCTAAAAGATCCAAGTATACTTTCATAAATTATTGCGGTTTAATATCTTTAAGAGCAATTCTTCTCACCAAGTCCCAAACTTTATTATGGACTTCCTGCGGCGTCAGGAGTTTATTTTCAGTAACGCACTCCACCAGTTTGGTATTGGGGAAAAGCCTGGCAATTTCTTTATATACCTTTTCCGCGTCTTGCAAATGTTTAAGGTCAGCCTCATGCAAATCGCGTTTTTTACCGTTGGCGTACTTCCTTTCGGCCGCGGATTTTTTATCCACCAACTGTTGGGCTAATTCCGCGGGAATGTGTAAAATAATATTTAGGTCTGGTTTGGGAATGTTAAAAATATTGTATTCAAGATTATTCAGCCATTTAAAAAACTTCAATCGGTCTATATCATCGGCGATTTTCCCGCCCTGATGCCCGGCATTTGCTGTAACGTATCGGTTTGAAATTACAATTTTGCCGGCGTCCAGCCATCCTTTAATTATAAAACTGGCATCAAACCTGTCTATAGCGTAAAAAATAGATGCCGCCTCCGGCCCCACCTGGCCATACTTGCCGTTTAAATACTCCTCTATCAAGCCAGCAGATTTAGTCCCATATTGGGGAAAATCTGTCATCTCCACGTCGTAACCGCCCAATTTTAATTCTTCTACTAAAAGATTAGTCTGGGTTGCCTTGCCGGTGCCATCGGTGCCGTCAATAACAATAAACCGCCCACGCTTGTTTTCCTTTTTTTTAGATTTTCCGAATTTAAGTAATGGCATAAGAAATCACTTACGGCGTCATCCTGAGGAGTGCAGCCGACGAAGGATCTCATTAAAATTTAGAGATTCTTCACCCTCAGATGCATTCGGGTTCAGAAAGACGCCGAAGTCACGAGGACGGACACACTTTAGAATACCAAAATTATTTTAATTTTTTTAGAATGCCATCCACTTTCCCATACAACTCCTCTATAGTTCCAATGTTGTCTATCCGGAAATCCGCGGTTTGACCCAATTCCGGAATTTTCATTTCTGTCGGACCTTCCTGCTCCTGGAGTTTAAAATGTTCCAAATCCATTTCCCCATCATCGATTTTTTCGTGCCGCTGCTGGTATCTGGGAAACCTTATTTCCAATGGAGCCGTAATATAAATAATTTTTGCCCCCCAGGATTTTACTTCATCAAGTTCGTCCATACGAATGCCGTTGACCACGCGGTAACTGGACAGAGACCGCCTAACTCTTTGCTCCAGCGCGTTTACCAAAACGTGTTCGCCAAAAATTTTTCGCAGGCCAAGGCCTAAATCTATCTCATTTTTTCTGGAAATTTCCAAATTTAGCTCTTCTAAAATTGCATCCAGAATATGAGCAAACCTGAAATGCGAGGCATTATGTTTGTCAACCAAATAATTGGCCACCGTATCTTTGCCCGCAAGTTTTTCTCCGACAAGCCCTATAATCATAAAATGGTTCTCCTATACCACACATTATTTATTTAATACGATGATGTTGTTAATTATTATTGTTATCAGTTACCGCATACCCACCTGTGCTCCCTATCCCCCCGCGGTCGACATTGTGTAGCTGGTCAACCTCTTCCCACTGCGCCTGTTCAGTTTTTAAAAATAGCCCCTGCGCCAGACGTTCGCCTTTTTTAACTTCTACCGGCTGGTCTGTAAAATTGTGGACAATAATATGGATTTCGTCGTTCGGGCCGGCATAGTCCGGGTCTACAATACCAATACCGTTAGCCATTGCCAAACCCTTTTTAAAAGACAGGCTGCTACGGGCGGCTATAAGCAAAAAATGCCCCTTTGGAGACGCTATAACGAGGCCAGTGGGTATTTTAACCACCGCGCCCGGAGCCACCGTAATATCGACAGATGAGGCAATATCAAACCCAGCGGATTCGGAAGTATGGTATTTGGGTAATTCAATGTCTTTGGTTAATCTTTTAATCCTGGCTTTCATGTAATCAAATGGATATTTATAGATATTATTGATATTGGTAGATATTAATGAAATTTCAGATAATATCCTAATTTCAATAATATCTATCAATATCTTTTAAAGCAACTTGCTCAAAATTACATCAATAGCCGCATATAACTCTTCCTTGCTCCCCTCATTTACAATTGTCCAATCAGCGCGAGCAATTGGCCCCGCCTGGTGCAAGTTTTCTATTTGCGATTTGTCGCGTGATTCCAAATCCGCGGCGGTCAAAGGCCGAACCGGCCGATTTGCCATTCTCTTTACCCGGGTTTCGTAAGAACTAAAAACTGCCAAAACTTTAAAACTTTCCCCAAATTCTTCCCTTACCTTTAAAAACTCTTCCCAGCTGTACAAGCTTTCTATAATAACTGATGAAGTTTCAAAAGCTTTTTTTATGGCCGGCAAATTGGCAATGGCCATTGCGGCCAAACTATCACGATCCCTAAACTCTTCCCGCACAATTCTTTCGTTGGCTTCGCCGAGCGGCTTTCCCCGCCTTTTGACTTCATCAATTATTGCTTGGCCAAAATATATTTTTGGCAGAGATGTCTTTTTTTTAATATACTCAGTAGCTTCGGTTTTTCCGGCACCGGCCAGACCGACAATCGCAATAACAAATTTATTCATTCTTTATTTTTCTGTCTTAATTTTTACTTCTCCTTCATTTTCCCTAACCGGAATTTCCTCTGCAAATATTTGCATAAGTTCTTTTTGCCATTTGGAGTTCTCCACATAAACCTCAACGTTTACCCCGGCTTCTTTTAGCATATCCACAGCCTGCGGATTACGGTAAACTTTTCCCAACACAACCCTTTTGACCCCGGCGGCAATAACATATTTCGCGCAGTGAATGCAAGGGCTGTATTTTGTATACATGGTTGAACC
Source organism: Candidatus Doudnabacteria bacterium (assembly GCA_003151625.1). Taxonomy (GTDB): domain Bacteria; phylum Patescibacteriota; class Doudnabacteria; order UBA920; family UBA920; genus PALSA-1336. The sequence goes on along the minus strand of PLYC01000007.1, from coordinate 139,907 downwards.
GTCGGTACTGGCACCTCCCTGCTTGGCGGCCTGCAGGAGAGAATTATGTTCGCCGTGAATGGTGCGCACACAATGACCTTCTTCTAACAGATGCCCTACGTCATCACAATGTGGCAAACCCGGGGGTGACCCGTTGTAACCCGTTGCAATAATTCGGTTATCCTTTACCAAAACCGACCCGGCATAAAGGCGGGCGCAAGTGCCCCGAGAGGCCACTATTTTAACCATAGCCATAAAATAATCATCCCAGGAAGGCCTAAAATGCTTGCGTTCTTCTGCCATAAATAATGTATACTATACCTTAATTGTGTAAAGTTATTCTACACCAATTTTTATTGATTGACAAAAAGCCGGCCAGCGTATACTATTCCTGTAATGAATTCCAATTCTTCCTCCAAAACCGTAAAGACAAGCATGATTAAGACTACTAAGATGTCCGTCTTTTCGGTTAGGAGAATAAGATTATAGAAGTTTACAAAAATAATCTTACTTGCCTCCCGACCGGGGAGGTTTTTTGTTTGTTATTTGCAAGTAGTTTGGAATGAATTCTAAATTACTTGGAGGTGGCAGATAATGAACCAAAGCAAGGAGTGCGATGAACTTCTTGTCGCATTGCAAGCCCAAGGTGTTGTGGTGTTAGTAATCTGCTCGGATGAACTAACCGAGCTCATCCGGTGCGACTTTGCACACCAACCTTACGGCAGACATACAATCTGCCTAACAAGGAAATGGGGAAGGATTGCCCTGTGTTTACCGGGCAACCACACCGAACCAACAAAATTCGGTATAAATGCCTAAGGATCACAATTAACAGAAGATGATCCTTAACGCGCAAACTTAACAGCCATAGCTTAACAGCTTGCGGCCAAACCATCATTAAGGAGGTGGTGCCTTTGAAACGCCAGCAGCCCACAAAGTTTGCCTCTACGGTGAAAAATAGAAGCAAGTGGGCTGCTTCTTTTTAATTTAACAAAATTTGACAAAAAATTTTGCTTTGCTATAATACCTCAAATGCAAAAAATCTACTCTTCCAGCATAATTATTAGCATTATTATTCCGTCGCCACTAGGCAAGGGAAGAGTTTTGGTTTAATCTAAAACTTTTAAACCCCGAGCCTAGCGGCTCGGGGTTTTTTGTTGCACATTAATTAAAAAATAATAGTGCAACAATCCGCCGTAGCTTTAGCGAAGGCGGATAACGAATAAGGCTTAATTAAATTTAATCACCCTCCCCTAGCCCCTCCCGTCAAGGGAGGGGAAACTGCAGGACAAACCGCTTTGCTGGCAAAAGATTGGTAAAACCAGTCTCTTGCCCACAAGGCAGGATTCAATTATGGCCCAAGACCAAAATCTTGAAAAGAACTCCGTTGCGGGTTCCGACCAAGTGACGGCTGTTGAGCCGTCCGTCAACGTTTCCGCCGCCCAAAAAGCGGCCAACAACTTCGCGGAATATTCTTTCGCCTTCTCAGGCGGACTGAACTTTTTCGGAGTTTAACCATAAACCATAATTGCCCGGCGTCACCGGCAAAAATAACCCATAGGAGGGGCAATGACAAAAAGAGTTGTAGAGATTCTTCAACAAAACCTTGATGACCTACACAAGGAGCGTCTCAAGGCGCAAAGTCTGGGAGGGGACGCGAAAAAAATCCCAGGTCTCCAGGTGGAAATCAACGTACTGACAGCCCGCCTTACACGGCTGCGGAAAAGGCTCCCACTGCCGACTCCCCCGCCAGAACTGACCCGCAAACCGCAACGCGTCTGGTGCTGATTTCGCTCTTCGTAACCAATGGCCGCAGAGCTTTTCTGCCGTTAGTTACACGCTCAAGGGGTTTAGACTGCGCTAAACCCCATCACCTTTCTTTATTCAAATCGTATTACACCCTCCCCCTAGCCCCTCCCGTTAAGGGAGGGGAAACTACAGGGGTTCATGATGGCAAAAAACTAAACGGAATCAATTTTTATATAAAAACTTTTTTAAGCGTCCTTGGTAAAATCCCAAACTTCTTCGGTCTTAACGTTCGCACTGCCAAACAGGATTTCTTTAACCTTATTTACCACCTCCTGATTTTTAGTCCGGCTTTTAACAAAATAGGCATTGGCCCCCAGCTCCTGACCCTTTTCAACATCGGTCTGGCTGGAAAGATTGCTCAAAATTACCACCGGCGTTTTTGCCAAAATTTCTTCCGGATAGGCGCGAATTCTTTTTAATACTTCAAACCCGTGGACTTTGGGCAACAGCAAATCTAAAATAACCACATCGGGCCTATGCGCCAACAGCCTCTCCATTGCCTGCTCGCCGTCATCAGCCGTACTGACCGCAAAATTTTGCGCCGACAAGCTGTCTCGCAGGGAATCGCGAAAATCCAAATCATCCTCTATAATTAAAACTTTTTTAAACATTTCATCAAACATAAGGGAATTATAAAGTTTGTAAAGTTATAAAGTTTCAAACACCCATTTATTCCTTTTATAGTATACCAAAAAAACACTTCCATTGCACACACATCGGAAGTGTTTTTTACTTTATAACTTTAAAAACATTAAAAACTTTATAACTTGACCTTAATTCCCGGACCCATTGTGGAATTTATTGAAATCGATGCAATAAACTGTCCCTTTACTGTAGTTGGCTTGCTTTGCAGTACGGCTTGATTTAGAACTTTTAAATTTTCCAAAAGCGCTTTACTGTCAAAGTTGCTTTTGCCGATTATTTGATGGATATTACCGCTGTCGTCATTTTTAAAGTTGACCTTGCCGCCGGCAATTTCTTTAATTAAAGCTCCTACGTTGGCTCCTACCGTGCCGGTTTTGGGGTTGGGCATAAGGCCGCGGGTACCTAAAATCTTGGCTATTTGGGCTAATTTTGGCATTAAGGCAGGTTCCGCCACGGCAACGTCGAAGTCGGTTTTTTCAGTCTCTTTAATCTTTTTAATAAGTTCTTCGCCGCCAACTACAAACGCCCCTGCGTCTTTGGCTTCCTTTTCCTTGGATTCGGTAACAAAGGCCGCGACCTTTTTGGTTTTGCCCGAACCATGAGGCAGGCTAACCGTGCCGCGAACAGACTGGTCAGTCTTTTTGGCGTCTATTAGCGTATGAATATGAACCTCTAAAGAGCCGACAAATTTGGTATTAGCGGTCTTTTTGGCGAGTTCAATGGCTTCCTCCGGTGTGTAAACTTTATTTACATCAACCAACTCGTTATTGGCTTTAACTCTCTTGGCAATTTTTGTCATATGATGATTTCCTTTCGTGGTACGAATGAATCTTACTGTATTACAAAAAAGTAATCCAGTGATGGTTCTCCCACAAATTATTTATTATTTTTTAAAATCCCCTCAACTTTTCTGGTCAACATTAAATTATGCCTCCTCGCCGCCGCGTACATAACTTTTTCGCGATCGGCAGGATTTTCAACTCCGGCAATAATATCAGCCAAATCCTCTGTGGTTTGGGCGGCGTCTATCCGAGTTTTATATTCCTCAAACAAACTTCCGTTTAAAGTTTCTCTTCCTAAAGTCATACTTTATACAAAATTACTGTTCTCTTTTCGCCAGTCTCCAGTGGAACCACCAAACCGGCGTGGCTACTATTATCATAGCCAGGGCTTGGGCAGCGGTGTTTTGCCTTTGGGAGGCTTGATTGTCTTGGGCCTGTTTCTTTTGTGCGTCAATAGTTGCCTGATCGCAAGGAACGGATTTGCCGCTCACGTCAGCTACAGGCTGGGTACAAGGGTAGGGGTAATAATTCTGGTCTGCCTTGGTAAAGACCCAGGCTTTAAGCCCCAAATTTATTATCATAATCGCGCCAATGACCGTGATGACTAAAGCAATAGTGGAAACCAGGTAGAGATAAGCTTTTTTTAGGCTCATATAATATTAATCGCAGATTTCGCTGATGGCGCTAATCGCGGTAATCAGCGACATCTGTGCCAGATCTGTGATCGTTAATTATATTTTTTCTTTATCCAAAAACTTCTTAATATCATCAATAGTGCTCATAAACTGCGCCGGGAAGATAATTGTGGAATTCTTTTCCACGGAAATCTCGGCCATTGTCTGGAGGTTGCGCAACTGTAAAGCTATCGGGTGCATGGCTATTACGTCCGCGGCATCGGCCAATTTTTGAGCCGATAAAAATTCACCTTCGGCGGCAATAATTTTCGCGCGCTTTTCGCGTTCGGCTTCAGCCTGCTTGGCCATGGCCCGTTGCATATTTTCCGGCAGTTCAATATCTTTGATTTCCACCAGCGAAACAATTACGCCCCAGGGCTCCGTGTGAGTATCAAGTACATCGCGGATTTCCTGGTTTATAGTGACTCTCTCGGAAAGAATTTCATCCAGCTGGAACTTGCCGACAATATTGCGGATGGTAGTTTGCGAAATTTGGTTAATTGCCGACATTACGTTTTCTATGGCGACAATGCTTTTAACAACATCGACAATCTGGTAATAAGCCACAGCCGATATATCCACGGAAACGTTGTCTTTAGTAATAATTTTCTGGGGCGGAATAGGCAGGGTTATGGTTCGTAAGTCCACTTTTCTTACCCATTCAATATAAGGAATTATCCAGGTCAACCCCGGCTCTTTAATGCCTGTGATTTTGCCGAAACGAAACACCGCGCCTTTTTGGTACTGCTGAATTACGCGGAAACCGGGAAGGACGATGAAGACAAAAATAATAACAAGTAACGAGATGATGTCCATAAATTTATTAAATAAAATTGACCATGATTAAGTAAAATTGACCAAAATTATCCGCAGTAAATTTTACTTAATTTTACTTAATTTTATTTATTTTTAATTAATTTTACTTAATCTATGACCTCTACACCCATACTCCTGCATGTCCCGCGGATAATGTTTTCGGCCGCGGCGAGGTCGTTGGCGTTTAAGTCCTGCATTTTCTTTTCCGCGATTTCCTTAATTTGTTTGGCGGTTATTTTCCCGACCTTTGTGGTTAAAGGATTCGCGGAACCTTTTGCCAAACCAATAGCCTTCATAATTAAGTTGGAAGCCGGAGGGGTTTTGAGAATAAAACTAAAAGACCTGTCCTCAAAAATGGTCATAAGGACCGGGATAAGCATATCCCCGCCTTGGGTTTTGTCGTTAAATTCCTTGACGAACGCGGCAATGTTCACGCCGTGAGGCCCAAGAGCCGTACCTACCGGCGGTGCCGGGGTAGCCTTGCCTGCAGGAAGCTGGAGTTTTAATACTATTTTTACTTTCTTAGCCATAAATGTAATAAGATCCAAGAACCAAGATTCAAGATCCAAACCGGACATGAACTGGCTCTAAATTAATATTTTATTCAAATTTCATAATTCGAGAAGCGCGAGTTATGAAGCAGGAATAAAATTATTTAGCAACCTTTTGCTCTTGGTCGGTTGATTTCTTATTCTTATAATAAGATTCCAAAATTCTACCGACCAAAAATATTGAAAAAGCAAAAATCATTATTCCACCAATGACAAACCCAAAAATTCTGTCAAATTGTGACTGAAACACCTCTCCAATACCATTACCAATATTCGGCTGGGCAAGTGCGCTATTGTAAACAAGTACCAAGCCTATAATTAAGCCGCAAATATACGCGATGTTGGAAAATGTTTTATTCATAAGTTACTTATTTCTAGCTCCCGGATATTTTTGCGGCTTGTGATATCCATCAGCGCAAAAAATTCCGGGATGACAACTGAAGATTCAGCGACATAATCAGCGTACATATCAGAGACTATTCAGCGGTCTACATTTTTTTAACCTGCAAAAAATCCAATTCAACCGGGGTTTCGCGACCGAAGATGGTGACCATTACTTTTACTTTGCCGTGCTGTTCATCCAAGCTGCCGACTTTGCCTTCGTATTCCTTAAAAGGACCGTCCTGGATTTTAACCAAATCCCCTGCCTGGAATTCCACTTTATACTTTGGTTCGTCCGCGCCCATGCGCTTTTTCAAATAAGCCAGCTCTTCATCGTCTATTGGCGAAGGGATGGTACCGCTGCCCACAAATCCGGTAACGTTAGGGGTATTGCGCACAACATACCAGGAATCATCGGTAACTATCATATCTATTAAAACATATCCGGGGAAAATCTTTTCCTCAAAAGTGGTGCGTTTGCCGTCTTTAATCTTAATCTTTTTTTCCTTGGGTACCATAGCTTCAAAAATTTTGTCCTGCATACCCATGCTTTCAATACGCTGCTTGAGGTTAAAAGCAACGCTATCTTCGTATCCGCTGTAAGTATGCAATACATACCAATGTCTTTCGCCGGTAACTTGCTGTCTGGCCATAAAAGTTAGTGGTTAGTGCTTAGTGAATAGTAATTAGAAAAAATAAGGATGATATTAAAATAATTATTTCTGCGTAAAATGTCCAGGTTTTACTGTAAGACTTAAGAAAATTCAACCAATACTTAAAAAAGTTTTCACCATTGTTTTCCTTGTCTACCGCGGGATCTTTTAGCGCCCAACTTCTTTTGCTAAACGGCCACAGCCACATAATCCCGTATTCGATAGAGTCTAAAATAAAATGACTCCAGCTGCACAGCCATAACAGCAAACCAAGAATTTTAAAATATTCGGAACCGCTAATAAAATAAATTGCGAGTCCGCCCAGCATCCAGAGCAAGGGCGCATGGCTGATAAACTTCCGGTGGTTATTCTTTTTAAAATCTCTCACCTCAAAGGCCTTTTCCCTGGCGAAGCTGTAAAACATATCCAAGTCCGGCGCAAAACTAAAGAACATTCCCCACCAAAGCAAATGGGTTTGCTGGGACGCGATTAAGCTGGGATGGGTAAAGTGTAAAAGAGCTTCGGCTGTTAAAAATCCGGCGGCAATGTGTCCAGGTGGAAGCATATAAAACCAAACTGATATTCACGAATAGTTAACCAATTAACACCAATACCAAAATCCGTGTTTATCTATTTATTATTGCCTGGAAAATTATAAACAAAAGATAGTCAAAAGCTCCTAAAAGGGCGGCTATGACTATACTGAAAATAATAACAGTGAGCGTATACTTAAAAGTGTCGTTGCGGGTTGGCCAGACTACCTTGGCCAGTTCATTTTTAACTTCTACAAAAAATTGAAACATATATCTACAAAAATATTAATACAAATCTACAGATAACTACAGAAACCGCCCAATGCCTTCTTCTGCAGGCATTTGTAGTGTTTAACTTCTGCAGTTTTTGTAGTCTTTTTTAAAAGGCCCTTGCGGCCTTTATAGAAATATAATACTAAACTGGCTTAATTTTGTCAAGCTGACAAAAGGCGGCCATATGTCAGCCAAAAAGACCATTTGGCAGCATCCGAACCCCAAAAAATTTACTGGGCATTCCGCGTATTACTTAAAATAATTTTTACTTTGTTAAATACGTCCTCTAAGTTAGTGTTTGCCTTTACAAAGTATTCGTCCACTTTTAAGGCTTGCGCGCGCAAAATATCTTTGTCGCTCCAAAGATTGCTTAAAACCACAACTTTAATTTGAGCGACATTTTTGTCCGGATACTGCCTAAGCCTTTCCAATACTTTAAAACCATCAAGTTTGGGCAAAAGTAAATCCAACAAAATTAAGTCCGGCAGGGAATCTACAATAAGCTCTACAGCCTGTTCTCCGTCGCCTGCCTGCATAATTTTATAGTTAGAAAGGCTTAAACCGTCAACCAATATATTGCGTAAGTCAACGTCGTCTTCCACGACTAAAACTTTTTTCTCAGAATTTTCCATACAGATATTATAACATATTTCAAGGTTTTAGGAAACTAACCAATATCGTTCCGTTAAACACCCCTTCCCCCCCAATTCGAACCTTCGTACTTCCCAAAAACTGTGCGGTCCCTCCTTTAATGATTTTGCTGACAAAAAGACTATAATCCCCTTTGTTGGATCTTAAAAGGAACTTTCCATCATCTTTTACTTTGGCTTTGCCAAAACAAATCCCGGACAAATTGCGATCCCGTAACTCTAAATATAAACTTTCCCCCTGAGCCAAAACAATATTGGTTTTTACTTTACCCCATAGCCTGGCGTCCGGCATAACTGTAGAAAACCCCAGCAATAATAAATACACGCCGGCAATAATGTAAAAAATTATTGGGATATGAGGAAAGGTTTTAAAAATAAAGATAGCTTCCAAAATAAAGCCGAACCAAAAAATTATGGCCACTAATATTTTTAAAAGATATTTTAAATAGGGGGAATTATTTATAACCGCCAGCTTGGCCGTTTGATTCCAGTCGGTTGCTGCCGGATCCATGGGAATATTTGGCGCAACAACCTCGTAGTCCTGATAACAGGTAAAAAATTCTCCGTGATAGAGATTTACATAAATTCCGTCCGAATCGCCCGCGACCAGCCTGGACGGAAATAAATAATTGGTTTTGCGGACATAAATTTTAAATTTCCCTGGACGCGCCAAAAAACCGTAGCGTCCCGCCATATCGGTAACACAGGTTTCCACTTCACGACCATCCACATACATTAATTTAACTATAACCGGATCTAGCGGCTGTTTGCTGACGCTGTCATATACAATTCCCCAAAATTGTGTGGGCTGTTTTAGGCTAAAAAAATTTAAAACCAAATTCATAAGCCGCAGGGTTTTTAGCCATACTATGGAAAAACCCCGGTACACGCGGTATTGTTTTTCCGATCCGATATTTGGATTTTGTGTGTTTGTTTCGGACATTGCCGGAGTGTCGGATGAATCGGAGGTCGGAAAATCGGAATTTCCGATTAATCCGGCTATCTGATTTTATTATTAGTTAAATTTGAACTATCTTTTTTGCGACCTTTAGCACATTGGCCAACAGCTTCGCCACCGTTACTGGCCCAACCCCACCAGGCACCGGGGAAATAAAACCGGCTACATCCTTTACTGAACCTAAATCCACATCGCCGACTATGCCTCCATCGCTCTCCGAAGTTCCGGCATCGATTATTATTGACCCGGGCTTGATTTTTTCGCCGGTAATTAATTTAGATTTGCCTACGGCCGAAACTATGACATCGGCATTTTTAATTAACTCTAAAATATTTTCCGTTTTACTTCGCGCAACATCCACATGCAAACCTCTTTGCTGTAATAAAAAACTCACCGGCCTGCCCACGAGCTGGCCAAATCCTACGACCAGACATTTTTTATTTGTAAGATTAATTTTAGTGTCGTCGAGCAACTCCATCACAGCGGCGGCAGTTGGGAATTCCACGTACGCCTTTCCGGAATAAAACAAATCGGTATTAATTTTTCCGGTGCAGTCCACGTCAATTTTTGGATCAATAGCGTCTAACACGGCCTGTTTGTCTATGCTTGACGGCAATGGCAACTGGACAATTAAACCGCACATATTGGGTTCCTGGCTAATTTTTTTGATTTCGTCAATAAGGTAATTTGTTGAAACGTCAGACGGATAATTGGCCGGCCGAAACCTAAACCCAAGTTTTTCCGCAGCCTTTGCCTTCATCCCAACATACTGTTTTGACGCGGGATCGTCCCCTACTAAAATATCGCAAAACACTGGTTGAAAATGAAGACCGCCAACCTCTTTCTTAACTTGATCCAGAATTTCAGCCGCTACCTTTTTACCGTCAATTAACATAATTTATTATACCATAAATTTTGAAAATACTTAAAATTAAGCCATTTTCAAAAAATACCAATTTGCTTAATTCTTTTTATACCTATTCTCCGCCCACCACTGTAGCGCGTCTTTGACTACCGGTTCGGCTACGGCGTTGCCTTCGCCGCCGGCTTCGACCAGGACGGTAATCACTATTTGAGGATTTTCATAGGGCGCGTAAGCGGTAAACCAGGCGTGAGTGAGGCTGGGGTTTGAGCCGTCAAACTGCGATGTGCCGGTTTTGCCGGCCGAGGTAATGGGCAAACTGTTTAACGGCTTGGCGGTTCCGGCCGTAACCGTCTGCCGCATGCCTTCCTGAACGATTTTAAAAACATCAGGCGAAGCGATATTAGAGACCAAAACCTTTGGCTGATTTTGCCAGACCACCTGGCCATTTTGATCCACGGACTTTTGCGCAATTTGGGGAACATAGCCCACGCCGCCGTTGGCGACAATAGCTGTCCATTCAGCCACCTGCAAAGGCGTAACCAAGACAAAACCCTGACCAATACCCATATGATAAGTATCACCCAAATACCATTTGCCTAAAAGAGGGTCATTTTTATAATAAGACATTTTCCAGTTAGGGTCTGGAACCAGGCCGGTTGCTTCCCCGGGAATATCTATTCCTAAAACTTTTCCCAAACCAAACTTTCTAAAATATTCCGCCAGCTTATTGGCTCCAAGCCCGGAAAAAGAGCCGTTGGGCGAACCGCCGGCAACTTCATAAAAAAATATATCGGAACTCATGGCAATGGCGCTACGGACATTCATAGAACCAAGCCCCCCGGGTTTCCAGCCGCGGAAGTCATACTTTTGGGTAGAATCATACTGGTTGGGCACAACTAAATCGCCGTTATCGACTATAATTGTATTTTGATTTATAACCCCCTCCGAAAGCCCTGCTGTTGCTGACATAAGTTTGGAAGTTGAACCCGGCGGATATTGGCCGGCCACCGCGCGATTGAACATTGGCAAATTTGGATCGCTAATGAGTTTTTGATAATCCTGCTGGCTAATCCCTCCGGCAAAAAGATTGTTGTCAAAACCCGGCAAACTGACCAAAGCCAAAACCGCGCCGGTGCGTGGATCCAAGGCTACCGCCGCCGCTTTGGGTGATTTAATGGTAGACAAATCCTGGTATAAACGATCCTGCAGACCTTTATCCAAGTTTAAAACCAATTTATTGCCGGGGGCGGGACTGTTTTCGCCCAAATCGTTTAAAAATTTTCCGGTCGCATCAACTTCTATAATATCCGCTCCGTTTGTACCGTGTAAATATTTTTCATATGAAGATTCTATGCCGGATTTGCCGATAAAATCAACTGTGGCATACAAACCTTTATTTTGATCGGTTAAATCCCCTGGGGACACTAACCCGGTAAAACCCAAAACGCCGGCAAAAGCATTTGGGTCAAGATACTGTCTAATTGGAATTTGTTGAGCTTTAAAACCGGGAAACTGGCCGGCAATGGTTTGAAATAAGATACTCTGTTCATTGGTCAGCCCCTGTTCGATTTCAACCGGATCAACTGAGTTTTTGTCTATACTCTGCAATTTTTTATCTATATCCTTTTGGTCTAACAAAAAATTATTTGCTAAGTTTTGTACTTCCTGCTGCAGGCCGTCCTTATTTTTGGGCAAATCAAAAGGGATAGCCACTAAATTAAAGCTGGCCGCGTTTTGAACCAAAACCTGGCCGCCGGAATCTGTTATTAAACCGCGCGGCGCCAAAACCACCTGGCTGCGAATTTGGTTGTTATCGGCCAATTGCCGAAAACTAGCCCCTTGAATTATTTGCAAAAAAAATATTCTGCCGCCGAGCAATAGCAACGCGGCAAACAAAAGAAGCTTCAGCCATCTGGGATTTGGGGCACTGCGTTCGGCGTCATGGATATCGTCTACGGGACTTTGGGCGTCCACAGCCGACTCCTCCCAATCCAGAGGCTTTTTTTTGTTATCGGCGTTTAGGCTAGTATAAATTTCAAAAGGATTTTGCATGGAATGTAATACTCATTAGGACTTCATTTCCGCTCATCATCTTATTACTCCTCTGTGGCGAACGCTCATTCTGTCCAGAAAATTTCGCAAAAAAGTAAAAAATAAATACAAAGGGTAAAGCATAACCCAGTTGTATAAAAAATTTATTGGAAATTGAGAAATAAAAATTTTAATCCCGGAATACTGGGAGTTCAAGCCCAGTTTAAAAATTACCAATCCATAAAACCAAAGAATTAAATTAAAAATAACGAGGGCAGTCAGCAAAGCCAAACTTAAAGTTTTCCAATTAATATCCACTACCAAAATTTCAGTGACAAATAAATGGGCCAACAGGGAGACCACAAGCAAAGACACGGTGAACCCCCCAAAAAAGCAGGCAGAATAAAAATCCAAAAACAGCCCCGATACTAATGCGACAAAAAAGAAGTCGTAATCCTTTTTTTCCAGCGAAAAAAACAAGGTTAATAAAAAAAGCAAATTGGGAATTTGGCTTTGAATCTGCAAACTTCCAAACAAACCAAGATTCAGTCCCAATAAAATAATAATAGCTATAAGATAAATGAGATATTTCATTAGAAGCTTTTAGCATTTAGCATTTAGCGGTTAGCCAAGCAAAATTGCTTTGCTAACCGCTAAATGCTTGCTATTGTTTAACCACGAACACAAACTGCAGATTATCAAAATCTATGGGGCTTAGCACGGCCGCCCGTTTGAATAAGTCGTTGCCCGAAGACAAAATATCACTGACCTGGCCGATTAAAATATTTTTTGGAATTTTGGCGTTAATGCCGGCGGTAACCACCAGCCAGCCTTTTTGCAAATCGGAGGTTTGAGGAACTTGGTCTAAAATTAATCCGGAATTAAATGACCCCTTAACTAACGCGGTGGCGTTGGTTTGGCTTATGCGCGCATCGGTAGAAAAATTGGAATCTGTAATTAAAAGCGCGGTACTGGAGTCCGGTCCCGCGTAAATAATTTTTCCCACCAAATATCCCTGGGAGACCACCGCCTGGCCGTTGTCCACGCCATCATGAGTTCCGCAGTTTAAAACCAGAGCATTAGTTTGGCCGAACGAATTTTCCGAAAGCACTGTGCAGGCAACCAGAGGTTGGGTGGTATTTTTTACAAAACCCAGTTCAGCCCGAAACGCTTCATTCTCCAAACTTTGCTGGTTTCTGTCCACCAATTCTTTTTCCAACTGCTCTACCTGGGCTCTCAACTGGCTGTTTTCCCGGCTGATATTATTTAACTGGTAAATAGTGGAAAAAAATGTTTTTACCGGAAGCGCTATATCGTTGGCAAGCACCACAACCGGCCTGGGAGCTTCCAAAAAAGCTATGCGGATCGGATCCAGCCAGCCGCGAATTTGGAGGAATACCAAAAACGCGAGCCCTAAAATACAAGCCGCAAATATAGCAAAGGCTTTGGTGTAAATAAACCTCATATATAGAAGCTGAATTAAACGCTGTAAGCAAACGCCGTGTTAGACGCCGCGGCGTTTTTGTCCCCGCGTTTGCGTACTGCGTCTGGCACAGCTTCTATCTTGGTATCTTCGCGAACTCTGTGGGTACCAAGACATCTTTTAATACTTCCAAATCTTCTACCACGACTCCGGCCCCGCGCACCACGCAGGTTAGCGGATCTTCGGCAATGTTTACGGGCATGCAAGTAACTTCGCGGACCAATTTGTCCAGACCCCGTAGCAGGGACCCGCCGCCGGCCATCACAATGCCTTTGTCTAAAATGTCGGAAATCAATTCCGGCGGAATTTCCTCAATAACAGCCTTAATGCTATTGACTATAGTTCTTAGGCTGTGCATTAAGGCCTCCCGAACCTGCGTGTCGGAAATAGTCACTTCCTTGGGCAGGCCGGAAACCAAATCCCGTCCGCGCATTTGCGCGTAAATCGGCTGGCCAAGCGGATAGGCGCTGCCGATTTTAATTTTAACGTCCTCGGCGCTGCGCTCACCAATTAATAAATTAAAATTGTCCCGGGCATACTGGATAATATTTTCATTCATTTCGTCGCCGGCAATGCGAATGCTTTTGGAGATAACAATGCCCCCAAGCGAGATAACGGCAATTTCCGTGGTGCCGCCCCCAATATCCACTATCATGCTTCCGGACGCGTCCTGAACATTAAGCCTGGCTCCAATAGCCGCGGCCATAGGCTCTTCTATTAAATAAGCCCGGGCGGCTCCGGCATTTATTGCAGCGTCCTGCACGGCTCTTCTTTCCACTTCGGTCACGCCGGAAGGAATGCCAATAACCACGCGGGGGCGGCGCAAAAAACTGTAAGTTTGCGCGTGAACTTTGTCTATAAAATACCGGAGCATAGCTTCGGTAACTTCAAAATCGGAAATCACCCCGTCCACAAGCGGCCGGGTTGCCACAATGTGCGGGGGCGTGCGGCCGACCATAAGCCTGGCTTCGTTGCCAATGGCGAGGATTTGCTTGGTGCGCTGGTTTACCGCCACCACGCTGGGTTCATTAATCACAATCCCCTTACCCTTAACATAAACGAGCGTGTTGGCGGTGCCGAGATCTATTCCAATATCTTTACTGAATTTTTTATAAAAATTGTCAAACATAATTCTATTTTTAAGTCACGATAAGTTTTTTTAAATATCCTAATATCTAAATATCTATTAATATCTTTCAAAGATATTAGGATATTTTTGATATTAGGATATTGTTTGTTTTACTGCTTTTGGTTTTGGGCGCCGATATAGCTGGCCAAGTCAGAAATATTAACTAATTTTGCTTCGGTTTCGTTCCTTTTTTTAAATTCCACCGATTGTTTATCCAAAGTCTTTGCCGAAACCAATACCCGATAAGGGATTCCAATTAAATCCGAGTCCGCAAACTTTGCGCCGGCGCTTACTTCCCTATCATCATATAATACCTCAATGCCGCTATTTAATAAAGACTCGTAAATTTTGCCCGACTCTTTTTCCGCGCCGTTTAGCGCCAAAAGATGCACTTTAAACGGCGCCACGGCCTCGGGCCAAATTATGCCCTTGCTGTCGTGGAATTTTTCCACAATTACCCCCATTACACGGGAAGTTCCCAAGCCATAACAGCCCATAAGTACAATATTTTTGCTGCCGTCCTGCGCCGTGTACTGCAAATTAAAAGCTTTGGAATATTTGTCCTGCAGCTTAAAAATATTGCCGACTTCACACCCTTTTGTCTCTCGCCAGGAGGTTTTGCCGCAGTTTGTGCACTTTGCCCCTTCTTCAAAAATTTCCTTATTTTTAGCAAGGCCGCATTTTTCACAAACATAAATTGTGTCCTCGCCGTTTTCGGTCTCCACCTGGTACTCGTGTGAGTACTTGGAAAATGTTCCGCCGCTGGCTTCCGTCAAAAGCGCGTCAAGGCCGAGCCGTTTATAAACCGCTTCGTAAGCCGGCATGGCTGTTTTGTTATAGTACTCGTCCAGATCTTCTGCCGTCGCGTGAAAGCTATAAAGATCTTTCATCCGAAATTCACGACCGCGCAGAAGCCCGCTTTTTGCACGCGGTTCGTCGCGGAACTTGGTCTGGATCTGATACACGGCCAATGGCAAATCTTTATAGCTATTAATAATGGCTTGGGCTGCGGGCGTAACAATTTCTTCGTGCGTCGGTCCCAAGGCATATTCGTTGCCATGCTGGGATTTAATTTTAAATAGCACATCCAGCCCGCTCCACCGCCCTGTCTTTTCCCAATTTTCTTTGGGATGCAGCACCGGCATAAACATTTCATTGCCGATTTTGTCCATTTCCCCGCGCACAATGTTTTCAATTTTTTGCAAAACCCTCAAACCCAAAGGCAAAAAATCATAAACTCCCGCCAGCACCTTTTGCACAAACCCTCCTTGTTCTAAAAGTTTGGCGTTTATGGATAAATCATCAGCTGGAGTGGTTTTGCTGGTTTTTAAAAAATACCTAGATTGCTTCATGTTGGCTAAAATTACTTTTTATCATTCTTAATACTTCAATAATCAAATTGGTCAAACCTTCAACTAATTTTATTTTATCCACAGAATCCATTTTGTCATAATTCCTATAAGCTTCAATAATCTGATTTATATTTCCAGAAATTTGAGGATTTTTTAAAATAGCAATAACCTCCTTTAGGCACGTAAGTGTTAAGGCTATTCTGCCTCTTCTAAGTTTGTTATTTTCAAGAAATTCGTGAGTCAGCGCTCCCACAGTTTGCGGGCTTAAAAGATTTAATTCGGGATGGTTTACCGAGCTGTTTGAAAATGACCCACCGAACTGCAAAGACCCTCTCCATTTTCTCCTGTCAGATTGTTGTTTAAAATTATCACTAATTATTGGACCGTTAAGATACTCCATCAAATTGGCAATGTTGGAATTTGTACGAGAATTACTAAAAGTTAGTGCTTCAACTCCGGATATACCATTAAGAGCGCCAACATCGGACAAATGCACCTTTACTTCTTGCTCACTACCAACTTCCTCTAACAAGGCCGCCAACAATTTTGGATTATTGCGAAGCTGCTCAAATTGCTGTTTACGTGCCTGTTCCAAATCTATTCTTTCGCGATCCATAAAATATTTACATTCCCAATTAAATTCTATTTTCTAATAATATCATGTACTGTTACCGCTATCATCAACAAAATTAAAAACACAAAACCGGCGGTGTTGACTATTTGCTCCACTTTTTGGTTGTTGCGCTTGCGGCGCACGGTTTCTATCAACAAAAATATTACCCTGCCGCCGTCCAAAGCCGGGAATGGTAAAATATTCAGCACCGCTAAATTTAGCGACAAAAACGCCGTAAATTGCATTAGGAAAACAAACCCCAAACCGGCCACTTGACCCGTAAGTTTGGCAATCTGCACCGGTCCGCCCAGGGAAGAAAAACCCATGTGCTGGGAAAATAAACTATAGAGGCCATAAACTATAGAGGCTATGCCGGAGAGTGTTGCCGCGGCGCCCTGCCAAATGGCCAAATACCACGGGTACTTAAGCCGGCCAAGCAAAGAAATACTTATGCCAGTAGCGCCCTGCCCTGCGGGAGGGTTTACATTTGGGGTAACCGGAATACTTAAATGCTCCGCGCCTCTTTGCACTTCAAAAGTTATATTTAATCCTTCGTGCGTTTGAATATATTTTTGAAAATCGTCAACGGAATTAAAACTCTTGCCGTCTAATGAAAGAATTATGTCGTTTGGTTTTATTCCGGCTTTGTCGGCAGGAAGATTTTTTGTAACATCCAAAATCGCCGTTTGGGGGTGTGTGAGAGTGGCGTGAGCCGGGACATCTGCCAAACTGTCTATTGCCACAGGCAGGCCGATTGTGTAGCCGGCCGAAAATATTACCCAGGCTAAAATTACGTTCATAACCACTCCGGCAACCAGCGTAAAAAACCTCGGCCAAAAACCTTTGTTAATAAAACTTCCCGGGTGGTTCTCGTTGTCGTTATTCTCGCCCAAAATCCTGACAAACCCGCCAAGGGGAATATAATTTATAGAGTAAACCGTTTTGCTTGGGTCAATTTGTTTATTTCTTAACCCAACAATTTTCCATTTGCCTTCGATTCTCTGGAAGCCAAATATCCTCGGCGGAAAACCAAATCCAAACTCCTCCACCTGCATCCCCGATTTTTTAGCCACAACGAAATGCCCGAATTCGTGGACAAAGACGAGAATTCCTAGAATTATGATGAAAATTAAAATAGTTATAAACATTCTGAATAAAATTTTTAAAAATTATCTGTTAACAACGCTTCCTTTTACAACCACTTCTAAATCGCGGCCGGGAATTTCCGGACGGAATTGCGCCAATCTTGTCGTTTTTATAATCACCTTATTATAACTAGAACTTTCAAATAAAACTTGCCCCCGGCCATGCCCAATAGGCGAATTCGGCGTCGCCGCAGCAAAACTCCGGTCAACTCCCTCTAAAGTGAATTCAATGATTCCTCGATCTTCGGGAATTATAACTTCTTTTATTTTTATAGGTATATTTTTACTGTCAAGCAATTCCTGAAAAGCTCGTTTCGTATCATCGGGGTTAAACCTTCTATGTTTTTTCATAATAAGATCGTAATCAACCTGATCTATATTTTCCAAGACCAGTTGCTCAAACCTTGCCAAATCTTTCCTCTTTACTTCGGGCAATGGCGGACTAGCCTCATCACGATTAACCATCGGCGATCTTCTATCTTTTAACTTCTGGGACATCGCTTTTAAAATCTTTTCGACTGTTTCGGCATCAGAGCCGCACTCTAATAGTATTTGTTCAAGATGACGACCGCCAATCTCTTCCTCAGGCGTTACCTTTTTCAAATCGTATTCTGTGGGAATGACCCCTTTGTCAATTTCTGGCATATTATTTTCAATTTAATTTTAAGTTTTTAAAATTAGACCGTAAAATCAAACCGTCATTACTTCCTTTTCCTTCGCTTCCGCGTGCTTCTTTATCTCTTCGTTATATTTATCCACTACTTCCTGTAACTTTTTTTGACCGGCTTCAAGCTGGTCTTTACTAATTTGTTTGTCGGCCTCGGCTTTCTTCATTTCTTTGTGCGTGGTTTCGCGTGCGTTGCGAATGCCGATTTTTCCCTTTTCCGCCAGCTGGCCAACCAGTTTTACCATTTCTTTCCTTCGTTCTTCGTTTAAGGCCGGAAGGTTAATGCGAATAACTACGCCATCGTTGCTGGGATTAAAACCTAAATTAGCAAGTTGAATCCCCTTTTCAATAGCAGAAATCTGACCTTTGTCCCACGGGCTAATAACCAAAGTCCGGGCATCACTTACCGAAACCGAAGCCACATGTTCCAGCGGTGACTTTGAACCGTAAGATTCAACAGTCACGCTATTAAGCAGCGCGGGATTCGCGCGCCCAGTTCTTACTCCGGAAAGCTCGTGCAAAAAATGCTCCATAGCTTTTTCAAAATGTTCTTTGTTGCTGTTTAGTATTTGATCAATCATATACACCGCTGATTTAACGCAGATAGCTGCGCGGATTAAACGCAGATACTGATCTTCCGCGTCAGATCTGCGTCGTCATCCGCGTTTGGATCCGCGGTATTAATTAATTACTAGTGTCAATATAAATTCCTGAATAAGCTATTTGGGGCAACTGGGGATCTACTATAAGAAAATTTACAAACCCGGTGGCGACTAACCCTTGGGTCTGCCAGGTCTGACCGCCATCCAAAGATTTATAAACCGTGCCCGCTGCGCTCGTATAAACTATATTACTGTTATTTCTGGCCACGGCAATGGCGCGGACGGGATCTTTCCCCGGCTGGACAGGCAGGCTCTGCAGTACCCAGGTTTGCCCGGTGTCCAGGCTTTTGTATAATCCTTTATCGGTTGTTAAATAAATCAAACTTGAGGTAAAAGGATCCGCATAAACCTGATGGTAAGTTCCAAGGGAAGAACTGCTTCCGGCATAATCTATATAATCTATTGCGCCCGAATTAAAAGAATTTCTTAAACTTTTGGTCAGCTCGGTGGAAGTCGCGCTTATGTCGGGGTATTCAAACAGGCCGTTATCTTTTAATAAAACATACACGTTGCTTTGCCACAAAACTTGGTTGATTTGGTCGTTAAAATTATTCACCAGCTGCCAGGATATGCCTCCGTCTGAACTTTTAATAAAACTTCCCGATGTTGTGCCTATTACTACTTGATTAGGATTTTGCGGATTTAGTGCGACTGTTCGGACGGGATTCAAGCTGCTGCCTTCATGGTAAATTTCATTCCAACTCGCTCCGCCGTCCGTGGTTTTTACCACCCGGCCTGCAGTGCCGTAAAAACCGGCCACGTAAATTATTTTGGTATTTTGAGGATCAACCGCAAAATCGTAAACTTCAATGTTAGACAAAATGTTGGTCCAGGTCGCGGCCGAATCGTCCGATTTATACAACCCGCTGCTGTAACTTCCGGCGTAGACCGTTTGGCTGTTAGATGGATCAAAGCCGAGCTTGGAAATATAAGTTGTCGATATGCTTCCGGTTCCTGTTTTTAAAACATCGGCCGTTTTCCAGTCCACGCCGCCGTTTAACGTTTTATAGACGCCAGCCTGGGGTGGTGTGCTAAAAACATTGCACGAAGCGGACAATAACAACAGCCCAATAATAAAAATAAATTTTTTGCCAGTCCAACTAAATTTTATTTTTACTTCTCCCATATATTTAATTTTGGCACGATAATATTTTAGGCGATTTAAATATTACAAAATCTGATGGGTTCATTATGCACCGCGGCATCAAATTTTTAATAACAAACCCTGCAATACCAATTTTTTATTTTGATTTTGATGCAAACTTTCCAACGAATCGCTTAGCGCCCGAACTTTGGTAAAAGCCTGTGGATTTTCGTTTAAGTGAAAAATTTGCCAGCACAACCAGGTTGTTATGCTTGCCGCCAAATCTTCCGTTTCCATTTCCGCCAAATCTCTTATAGACATAAGCTTTTCTCCCAAACGCATTTTTAAAAAATTTTTATAATTTTCAACAATTTTTTCCTCGCTGATAAAAAAATCCTTATCTTGCGACAGCCGCTTCAAACGGGCCGGACTGCCAAAACTCAAATCTTGGACAGACTCGCTTACCTTTAAGCTGGCGCTTTTGGCAAATTCATCCAGTTGATTTTTACTGAACGGGCTAAAATTTAAAACCTGACAGCGGGACACTATGGTTGGCAAAAGACGGGAAGTGTCGGCCAATAAAATTATAATACTGCTGGGCGAAGCTTCTTCCAAAGTTTTAAGGAGCGCGTTTGAACTCTTTACATTCAAATTTTGGGCGTTGTTAATTATGGCGATTTTATATTTGGCCAAAAACGGCTTAAATGAAAGACGGGAAATAAAATCCAAAATCGTCTCCATAATAATTTCGCCCGGCTCGTCCAAAATAGCAAAATCGGGATGCGTGGTTAAGACGCGGGTCGCTAAAACTTTTTGCGCGAACTCCAAAGCTAAAGTTTTTTTGCCAATTCCGCCGGGTCCGGCAAACAAATAAGCGTGGGGAAATCTATTTGCCTCAAGTTGCTTATTTAAAATAGATTTTACATTTCCATGTCCAAAAGTTTGCCAAATTTCCGTCGCTAGAGTTTCCATGACTATATTGTAAATTTTCCGATTTCAACGCTTAAATTATAACTTAAAATCGTCATTTAAGCAAAACCAGCCTCGGCAATTGGGGTTGGTAAATTAAGGGATGAAATGGTTGATGGGCACCATCTGGGGCCACCCCAAATGGTGCCCATCAAGGAAGGCTGCCTTATTTATTGGCTGACGTTTACGGTAAAAACCGAGTTAGCTTTTAGATTATCGCCAAAGCTCCAATTGCCGGCTTTGGAAAACTGAAACTTATATTCTCCGCCCGCGGCAATGGGGCTTTTTGGGTTAAACTGCGGGTAAGCGGCTATGGTATTCGCGGAACCCGCTACCGGCCAAAAATTCCCGGAACTTTTATTTTTAAAAAAAATATAGTCCCCAACCCTAAGACTGCTGACGCTTGGCGAATAGGCGGTGCCGTCGAAGTCCACCTCGTAAACCTGAATATTGGAGCCGGCGTTCTCCCCGCCTCCGGTTGCCTGGGGCGGCGTATAATCCGCACCCGGAGTATTTTTGACATTGGTTTGAGTTTGCGGCTGTGCCTGCGGCTGTACGGCAGGCTCACTTGGAGCAGAATTTGGAGTCGTACTATTTGTTGAATTTTCCACTACCGGAACCTTAGCTTCTTTTTTACTAAAGACATAAAAAACTCCGACTACTAATATTAAACCAATTAAGATAATGATTACTTTTTTCATATATTTTTTAGTTAATGTTATAATATTATTAATTATATCATACAATATGAGAAAAAAAATTAGCGACGAATTTGCCACAAAAGCCAAAAAACGGGAAATAAAAAAACGCCCGCGAATGCGCCTTCACGGCGCAAGCTTAAAAAAACCGCCGGCACACGGCGGAAAAAAAATAACCGAGCGATGACCTATTTGTCATATTAGTCTTATTTGTCCTGTAAGTCCTATTTTACTATGAACAAAATTTTCGTCATCGTCGGCCCAACATCATCGGGTAAATCAGAACTTGCCGTCAAGTTCGCCAAACGTTTTAACGGCGAAATAATTTCCTGCGACAGCCGGCAGATATACAAAGGCATGGACTTGGGAACCGGCAAGGTGATGGGCAATTGGCAGCCTTTTCCAATCGTTCGTCATCCCGAGCCAACAGCGCCGGGCGATGAATTTATTAAGTTATCAAAAGTATATACTAGCTTAAATCACGGCTCTGATTTTAACAAGTATTTTATTTATAAGAATATTCCCCACCACCTTATAGATGTTATAAATCCCAAACGCCGGTACTCAGCCGCACTTTTCCAGCGTGATGCGAAAAAAGCAATCAAAGATATATTTGCCCGCGGCAAACTGCCGATTCTTTGCGGAGGAACCGCGCACTGGATAGACGCCGTGGTTTATAATCAGATGATTCCCGACGTTAAACCCAATTTGAAGTTGCGGATGAAGCTCGAAAAAAAATCTGCCGATAACCTTTATCGGAGGCTCAAAAAGCTCGACCCTGTCCGCGCAAAAAATATAGACAAATCCAACAAGCGCCGACTCATCCGCGCACTCGAAATTGTGATCACCACGGGTAAGCCGGTACCGACACTATCCACTGACCACTATTCACTACCCACTTACAATGCACTTTGGCTTGGCATCAATCCCCCGCAAAAAGAACTGTTCGCCAAAATAAAAAAACGCCTTAAACAGCGCCTTAGTTTAGGAGTGGTAAAAGAAGTTTTAAAATTACACAGGCAAGGTCTGTCCTGGAAAAAATTGGAATCCTTTGGCTTGGAGTATAAATTCATCGCCCTTTATCTACAAAAAAAGATAACCTACGATGAAATGTTTGAGCAGCTACTCTTGGCCATCCAACATTACAGCAAACGCCAAATGACCTGGTGGAAAGGAAATAAAAATATTAAATGGATTATAAAACCAGCTGATGGACAAAAGTTAGTCAAAAATTTTATTTAATCAAAAAGTCCAATAGTCGCGACTATTGGACTTTTTTCTATTTGCAACTTTTAACTCATCTATATATACTTCCTCCCATAAGGAGGCCGAATGATAGCTACATATCGTGGCCAGGAAATCGGCACTGCCACATTGGCTCCGGACGGAAAGCTTCACATATCCAAGGACGGCAACGAAGTGCCGATATCGCCGGAAATGAGTACAGACGAAGCATTTGAACTTTCCTGCGGAATCGGTTCTGAAGCCGCCACTCAACCCGAGCCCTGCGAGAATTGTGGGGGTCGGGAAAAGCTTCTCGACGGCCGCTGCTCGCAATGTACCGGCCAGATTGGACCGGAAGTTCCGGCTACTCCGGCCCCAAGCACACACACATGGCGCGGTTCCATCATCGTGGCAAATGTCATCGAATATACCCGCCGATAGCATAACGCCGCGAGGTCTGCAGAAGCTTTCTGCAGAACACCTCGCGGCGTTGATCATTTCACATATGGAAGAGGTGTCCCCTCTTCCAAATTGATTTTATGGTGTAATTAATTTTTTCTTTAGCAACTCATTTATTACCTGCGGGTTGCCTTTGCCTTTTAACTCTTTCATTGTTTGGCCGACTAAAAAGCCAAAAGATTTTTCGTTGCCGGTTTTGTAGTCGGTTACGGCTTTAACATTGGCCGTAATTATTTTATCGATAGCGGTTTCAATAGCACCAATGTCACTAACCTGATGAAGGCCTAAATCGTTTACGATGGATAATGGTTCGCCGCCTTTTTCAAACATTACTTTAAACACGGTTTTAGCCGCGCTGCCGGAAATTTTTCCCTGAAGAATCAACTTCATTAATTCCGCGAAATTTTCCGGGTTAACACGGGAGTCGGACGGATTTATAAGCTTTGCATTTAACAACGCGCTAAAATCTCCAAGCAGCCAGTTTACCGCCTGTTTTATCGCGCCATTAATTTCCCAATTTCCATCCACCTCGGCTCGCTTATCAGCGCCGCCAAGTCGAGACGGGTCAATATCTACCAATTTCCATTCTTGTATTTCGCTGACAACTTCCTCAAAATAACTAGCCAATTCTTTCCAGTTTATAATATTTTCCACATCCGCCTCTGGCAAAGCAAATTCTTCCAAAAAGCGTTTGCGCTTTTGCGCCGGCAGTTCGGGAATTTGGCTTCGTAACTTATCCAAGTATTCTTTGGTAAATTGCAGTACCGGCAAATCCGGCTCCGGAAAATAACGGTAATCGTTGGCATCTTCTTTCACCCTTTGCTCCACTGTTACACCTTCTTTTTCGTTCCAGCCCATGGTTACCTGTTTCGGCATTTTGCCTTCTTTTAACATTTCCGTATGCCTGGCAATTTCGTAATTTATGGCCGCCTCGGCAAATTTAAAAGAGTTGATGTTCTTTACTTCGCACTTATACTTTGGCAAAGTTGTTTCGCCCGGTTTTCGAACGCTGATATTTGGCTCACAGCGCATAGTCCCCTTTTCCATATCACAGTCAGAAGCACCGAGATAGCGGATAATATTTCTCAATTCGGTTAAAAAGGCCTTAGCCTCTTCCCCACTTTCTATATCCGGCTCCGTAACAATTTCCAGCAGAGCGCAACCGGCACGGTTATAATCCACCAACGAATAAGGCAAACCTTCCGGATGGATATTTTTTCCGGCATCTTCTTCTAAGTGAGCCCGCGTGATTCCAATTCTTTTGGTTTTTTTCTGCCCCTTAATATCCAATATCTCAATATCCAAATATCCTGCTCTGGATATCGGCTGGTCGTACTGTGATATTTGATAGCCCTTTGGCAAATCCGGGTAAAAATAATGTTTGCGGTCAAATTTGCTCCATTCATCAATCGTACAATTCAAAGCCAGCCCCACTAAAGCCGCCAACCTAATAGCTTCTTTGTTAGCCACAGGCAAAGTCCCGGGCTGGGCCGTAACTATCTCGTCAATATTTACATTCGGCGTCTTCTCGTCCGGATTATTCGCGGCCGGAGAAAACATCTTGCTCTTTGTCGCAAGCTCTACGTGTATTTCAAACCCAATGACGGGCTGGTATTCTTTTGAAGATTTAAATTCTTTCATGATAAAGGTTATATTTTTTTTTAAAATAATATACCGTACAACCTAACAAATATGAATATAAAACAGATACGACAAACAAAATAACTGTCGCGCTAAAATCCCATACTACTCTGCTGAATCCAAGAAAAATAATTGTTAGACTTATAGGTAAAAAAGGGATTGAGTAAAGCCAAAATAAGTTATCAAAAACCGGTTGCAATGTAGGAAAGGCAGCTTTTAAGGGGCCAAATAACCACGGCAATAAAACTCCAATAAGCGTAAAAATTATTTTAAACAAATTTGGTCTAAAAAATTCTTTCATATATTCTGGATTTCGCCTGCCTGCCACAGGCAGGGATATTTTTTGGCTGATTATGTACTTCAACAAAAAAATTCCGGGATGACATACTTCTTAATTCCTAATTTCCGCCGGAGGCGGATCCCGCTCCGCGGGACATACTTCCTAATTCTATTCCCCCGGATGCTTCTTATGCCAGTCCGTAACCTGCTGATACGCATATCCCGCGTTAAAAGTTTTTTGTTCGCCCCATTGCGGGCCGATAATCTGAAGTCCTACGGGCAAACCGTCCAAAGAATTTGCCTGTCCGTCGGCAGGAAGGGCGAAACCACAGGGAATAGATAAAGCCGGCAAACCTGCCAATGAACCTGGGATGTTTAGCTGGTCGGCGATGTATCCAAATAACGGATTATCTTTGGCATGGCCGAGTTTAATGGCTACGTTCGGTGAAGAAGGGCACGCCAGAATATCCACCTTTTTAAAAACTTCGGCGAATTCTTTTATAATCAAGCTCCTAACTTTTTGCGCTTTCTTATAGTAGGCGTCGTAATATCCGGCAGACAAAACATAAGTGCCGGTTAAAATGCGGCGTTTGGCCTCATTGCCAAAACCCTCAGCGCGGGATTTTTCGTAAACTTCCAAAAGATTTTTGGCTTCGCGGGTCGAGTGGCCATAACGAATTCCGTCAAAGCGGGCTAAATTGGAAGACACCTCGCTTGGACAGACAATCGCGTAAACCAAAGAGCCAAACTTAGTGTAAGGCAAACTCACCTCTTCTATTTTGGCGCCCATTTTTTCGTATTCTTTTATGGCTTCCATTACCCTTTGCTTTACCCCGTCTTCCATTCCGTCCACAAAGTATTCTTTTGGTACGCCAATTTTTAGGCCTTTAACGTCGGCGGATAATTTTTTACTGTATGCCGGCACTTCCACCGGGCTAGTAGTGGAATCTTTTTCGTCCTGTCCGGCCAAAACTTCTGCCAAGCGCGCCAAATCTTCCACACTGTAAGCAACCGCTCCCGGGCTGTCTAACGATGATGCCATGGCAATAACACCGTAACGGGAAACGCGTCCATAGGTTGGCTTCCATCCGCTAAGACCGCACAAAGAAGCCGGCTGGCGAATGCTCCCGCCGGTTTCCGTGGCCGTTGCCCAAGGCGAGAGCCCGGCGCCCACTGCCGCTGTAGAACCGCCGGAAGAACCGCCAGGAATACGCGTGCTGTCCCAGGGATTTTTGGAAGGTCCGTAAGCCGAAGTTTCGGTAGAAGATCCGTGCGCAAATTCATCCAAATTAGTCTTACCTAAAAGCACGGATTTTTGTTCATTTAGTTTTTTTGTAACCGTCGCGTCGTATGGCGGAAAGTAGTTGTCTAAAATTTTAGAGGATGCGGTAGTGCGAATACCCTTGGTACAGAATAAGTCTTTGGAAGCGTAAGGGATGCCGCACAAAAACGGATTCTCACCGGGACTGGATATAAAATCGTCCGCGTCTTTCGCGGCCGCCAAAGCTTCTTCTTCCGTTACCGTAACAAAAGCGTTAAGGTCGCTTTTTTTTATGCGCGCCAAAAAGTATCGCGTAAGCTCAAGCGAAGAAATCTCCTTGTGGTCAAGTTTTTTTCTTAACTCTGTCAGTGATAAATAGGCGAAGTCCATATCTTAAATCTTGAATTGAGCTTACGAAGAACCAAGATTCAAGATATCAAGATCCAAAACTGCAGTTGCAGTGTTTGGTTCTTGATTCTTTGCTTCTTGGATCTTAATTATAATATTGCTTTTACTTTGTAATACCCGTCTTTCGTCTCCGGTGCCTGGGAAAAAATCGCTTCATGATTTTCCGCCTGTACAACTTTGTCCTCGCGCTGGACGTTAACCAAACCGGTTACCTGGGAAACTTCTTCCAAACCCTCTACATTTACAGTTTTTAACTCTTCCACATAGTCTAAAACCGTGGAAAGTTGTGTCCGAAATTTTTCCACCTCTTCGTCGGTTAGCGCAATACGAGCCAATTTAGCAATTTTTATGACCTCTTCTTTACTTAGCATATTCATATAATAACTAATTAACACGAATACTGCAAACTAATTAACACGAATATGCGATATGCTCATTCGTGTTTATTAGTAATCAATTCGTGTTAATTTGTTTGCTACTCCAGGAGACCCTTTTGTTCCAAATGCAAAAAAATGGAGGATAAAAACTGTCTTTTTATGTCCGACTTTAGACTTTCAAACAATTTACGACCTTCCAAAATATATTCAATTAGCGGGTCTTCCGAAGCGTAAGAAAACAATCCGGCCTCCTGTTTAAGCACGTCCATTAAATCCTGCTGGCCGCTCCAGTTGTTATCTATAATTTCTAAAATTAAATTCTGCCCGGCTTTATAGACTTCCGGTTCTTTTTGGATTTTTAAAGCTAGCGATTCCAAAATATCCGCGAGCTTTTGCGCGGCATCATTCAAAGACATTGCGACTGGCTCCTTGTAAAAAGGGTTTAGCCATTCATTTAATATAGCCTCAATACCACCTTCAGTTTTTAACCCTAACGACTGCTGAATTTCTTCCGGTTTGGCGTCCACGTGAAAAACCTTTAGCATTTCCACGGAAATTAATTGAGCATCGCCTATTTGTAATATTTCAATTAAAATCTCACGTATGGATTTTTTTAAATAATCCAAAAAATTAGCTTCATTTTCCAGCAATGAATCCCGAAGCGCGTAAATGTATTTTCTTTGGAATTTGGTCACGCTGTCGTATTTGTACAAATACAGCCGGCTGTCTAAATTCTTGCTCTCCACAAAATCCTGGGCTTTTTTAAAAGCGTAGTTTAAGCTTTTTCCGGAAATATACTCGTCTTCCGGAATGTCGTAAGCCTCCATGGTATTGATAATTTTTTCACTGCCGAACAACTGCATTATTTCGTCTTCCATGGAAATCAAAAACTGCGTTTCACCCGGCTCCCCCTGTCGCCCGCTCCGGCCGACCAGCTGGTCGTCTATGCGCCTTGATTCGTGTCGTTCCGTTCCCAAAACATACAGCCCGCCCAAAGTTTCCACGCCACTCCCAAGCAGAATATCCGTACCGCGGCCGGCCATATTGGTGGCCACGGTTATCATCCCCTCCTGTCCGGCCTTGGCTATTTTTTCCGCCTCGCTGCGGTGATCCTGCGCCGTAAGCAGCTGGTAAGGAAACCCGACGGTTTCCAATAGATCCGCCACCATATGCGCGGTCTCTACGTTTCGCGCGCCAATCAAAAGCGGCTGATTTTTGTGTTTAATCTGTTTAATTTTTTTGATCAAGCCCAAAAACTTACCTTTTTGAGTTTTAAAAAATAAGTCGTTGTGGTCTACGCGGGCAATTGGGCGGTTGGTTGGAATTTGGATTACATCCAATTTGTAAACTTTATTAAATTCATCGCGCGCGCGCATAACCGTACCGCTCATGCCGGAAAGTTTTTCGTACATTGGAAAAAAGTTCTGGAACGTTATACTGGCTTGCGTTTTGTCGGCCTCCTTAACCTTAACGTGTTCTTTGGCTTCTATGGCCTGATGCACGCCGTCGGTAAAGCGGCGTCCCGGCATTACCCGCCCCGTAAATTCATCTACTATATCCACTTCGCCGTCGGTTATTATATAGTCGCGGTCTTTTTCAAAAACCACTTTGGCTTTTAAGCAAACATCCAAATAAAATACATACATCGGATTGTCTTTGGAAAACACCGGTCCGCCCAAAAGCTTTTCCACTTTATTTAACCCCGCGTCAGTCATACTAACCAGCTTAGCCTGATAATCCACGACATAGTCTTCGTCCTCGGTTAATTTTTCCACGATTTTTGTAAACAGGTCGTAAAAATTTCTTTCTTCTTTTATGGCTTCGGCAATAATCAAAGGGGTGCGGGATTCGTCTATTAAAATGCTGTCTATCTCATCCACTATGCCAAAATAAAGCGGGCGGGTGCCGCGCAAAACTCGTTCGGCTCTGGAAAAAACCAGATTGTCGCGTAAATAATCAAAACCAACCTCCTGGTTGGTTACGTAGGTTATGTCGCAGGCGTAAGCTTTACGGCGCTCGTCATTTTTCATTGTGGAGGTTATAAAACCCACACTAAGTCCTAAAAAATTATAGAGCTTGCCCATCCATTTGGCGTCGCGTTCGGCAAGGTAATCGTTCGTGGTTATTAAATGTACACCAAAACCCATAAGCGCGTTGGCGTAAACCGGCATGGTTTCGGTTAAAGTTTTTCCTTCGCCGGCCTTCATTTCGGCCACCCGGCCGCTGTGAATAACCAACCCGGCTAAAATTTGTACCGGAAACGGCAACTGTTTTAACGCGCGGCGCGCCGCTTCGTTAACCACGGCAAAAGCCTCGACCACTAAACTGTCCAAGCTCTTGCCTTTTGCCAAATCTTCTTTAAACGCCAAAGCCGCGAGCTTGAGTTCTTTGTCGGTCCAGCCTTTTAGCTCCTCGCGCTCTTTTAACACTAGCTTTACCCGGTCTTCCAAATCTTCCAAAGCCCAAGCGTCTATATACCTATCCGCGCCTTCTTTTAAATTTTCCAGTATGTCCATTTTTGTTTCAACTACAATGTAAATATTACAGAACTACTTTTTTCAGTGTTCCGCAACATTTGTATTTTTTCTGTAGCCAAATTATACCATAAAAATTTGATTTGTGCTATAATTAATCCGGGTAAATAATTTCCGCCAAAGGCGGATCCCGCTTAGCGGGAAAACTTAATCATTAAACGAATAAAATATATGATAGCAGTTTGGATAATCTTAGCGATTTTGGTTATTTTAGTGCTTATGTTCAACGGTTTGGTGCGCTCAAAAAACCGCGTAGAAGAAGCCTGGAGCGATATTGAAGTGCAATTAAAAAGAAGGTACGATTTAATCCCTAACTTGGTTTCAACCGTAAAAGGTTATGCCACCCACGAAGCCGGCGTGTTTGAGCAGGTTACCGCCGCCCGTAGCGCCGCTATGAACGCAGGCAGTATGGACGATAAACTCAAACAGGAAAACGCGCTTTCCGGCACATTAAAAAGTTTGTTTGCCGTGGCCGAGGCTTACCCGGACTTAAAAGCCAATGCCAATTTTATGCAATTGCAAAGCGACCTTACAGACACCGAAGATAAAATCCAGGCTGCCCGGCGCTTCTACAACGGCAATGTCCGCGACTACAACACCAAACTCCAGGTCTTCCCCACCAACCTCTTTGCCTCTATGTTCGGCTTTACCAAAAAAGATTTTTTTGGCATAGACGAAAGCGGCCCGGAAGCCCAGCCGGTCAAAGTCCAATTCTAATTGGACTTTGACCCTGAGCGAAGCCGCCAGAAGGGCGGCGGAGTCGAAGGGTAAATAAAAAATATGAACCTCAATCCAAAATTAAGTTGGTGGATGTTGCTTATAATTATAGCCGCAATCATTGGCGTGCTCTCATGGTTTTTTTATCAAGCTTCAAAAATCTTCTGAATAATCTTAATGCTCACATACGATCTCATTAACAAAAATAAGCGCGAGAGCTGGATTTTAATATTCAGCTTCTTGATAGTGATTTCGGCGCTCGGCTGGGTATTTGCGCAGGTTTACCAGAATGACGCGATTCTATATTTGGCCGTTATTTTTAGCGTTGGTTCGGCGCTGTTTTCCTATTACTTTGCCGATTCCATAACTTTGGCAGTTTCCAAGGCACAGTTGGTTGACCGAGCGACAAACCAGCAGCTCTACAATATAGTAGAAAATCTTTGCATTGCCGCCGGCATCCCCACGCCGAAAATTTATATTATTAACGACCCCGCGCCCAACGCCTTTGCCACCGGTCGCGACCCCAAGCATGCGGTGATTTGTTTTACCACCGGTATTTTGCAAAAACTGGACAAAACCGAACTCGAAGGCGTGACCGCGCACGAACTTTCACACATTGGAAATTATGATATTAGACTAATGACGCTGGTCGTTGTATTAGTGGGAATGATTGCCCTTATGTCCAATTGGTTTTTGCGTTTTTCTTTTTTTGGCGGACGCCGAAGCAATAGCAAAGACAACGGCAACCTTGGGATGATACTTTTTGCCGTCGGCATACTTTTGGCAATTCTTTCGCCGCTTATAGCCACAATAATTAAACTGGCCGTTTCCCGCCAGCGCGAATATTTAGCCGATGCCTCGGGAGCGCTTTTAACGCGCTACCCAGAGGGTTTGGCCTTGGCCTTGGAAAAAATTTCCGACGACCAAACTCCCCTGGTGGAAGCCAACAACGCCACCGCGCATTTATACATAGTTAACCCCTTCCATGAAGACCGCGAAGAATCCACCTCCGACCACCCGGAAAATCCCCACGGCGCCCGCAGCTGGCTGGCCGGATTATTTAACACCCACCCGCCAATTGCGGACAGGGTTAAAAGATTAAGGGAGATGAATTTATAAGCCGCTGAACAGTCGCTGATAGGTACGCTGATATTGTCGCTGAAGCTAAGAGTTAAATTCTAGCGGAATGTCAAAGTTAGTTAAAGATTTTTTATATGAAAAGGAGTCTTACGAGATTAGAGGAGCCTGTTTTGATGTCTGGAAGCAATTTCGAGGAATGTTTAAAGAATCAATAGTGGACAACGCCCTTACTATTGCTCTTGAAAAACGAGGATTAACGGTTGAATGCCAGAAACGAATAAACATATATTATGAAGGGAAAAAGGTTGGTACTTATGTTCCAGACAAAGTTGTTAACAATGAAATTGTCTTGGAACTAAAATCGAAGCCTTTTGTCAACAAACAAGACGAGGCCACTTTTTGGAATTATTTGAAGGGTTCCGAGTATAAACTCGGTTTTCTAATAAATTTTTCACCCAAGCGACTTGAAATCAAACGCGTAATCTACGACAAAGCGCGAACTGAAGATTCAGCGACCTAATCGGCGTACATATCAGCGATTATTCAGCGTAATAACTGTGCAATGATCTCGCCGCGGAAACCGCGGCTTTTTAGTTTGGCGGAGAGTTTTTGTTTGTCTTTGGATTGTTCGCTGTTATAAGTTCTGTAAGAATTATCCGATACCACGGAATCATCGTCTGACTCCTTTGCCACAACGCCTTCTTTTTTTAAAAGCCTCTTGGCAATTTTTAGTTCGTCTTCGAGCGGCAATCCTTCGCTTAAAACCTTTTCGATTATTTCCGACGGTAATTTCTTGGCCATAAACTTTCTTTTTATGCCATAGTAGCCCAAATGCTTGTATTGTTTTAAATTGTTCAAATAAACTTCGGCGTACCGTTCGTCGTTCAAATATTTCTGGTCAGTCAGTTGGGTTATCGTATGCGCGATAATATTCGAAGCATACCCGCGCTTTTCCATTTTCTCTTTTACTTCGCCGACCGTACGCAACTGCAGTGAAAGCAAAAACACGGCATACTCGTATGCTTTTAGTTCGTTTTGTGGCTCTTTAGTTTTGCTTCTTTGTTTATACATATTCCGCCGATAGGTCGCTGATATGTACACTGATTAGGTCGCTGAGTTTGTGTTTCAGCGTCCCTTTCAGCAACTGCAGTAGTTCAGCGTTAATTCCGCGTCTTATCACTCTATTGACATGAGTGATAATTTTGCTATAATCTTAATGTATGACATAATTTAAGTATAGCAGATAGGCTTTACTTACAACTTTAAACATACAACTTACAACTATCTATGACAAATTTTACCTACATACTTGAACGACTATCTTCAAGGGCGAAAAACGCCCTTATTATGGCGCAATTGGCCAGCGAAGAACTAAAGCACGACCACATTGGCACCGAGCACCTTTTATACGGCGTAATTTCCGAAAAGAGCTCTTTTGCCGCGGAAATTTTAACCAAGACCAAGCTTACGCCGGAAATAGTAAAACAGGAATTAATCTTTGTGAACAGTAACAACATTGTAAGCTCCTGGAAGCCCGTACTTTCGGAAAATCTAAAATCAGTTATAGAAAAATCGGCCATTGTGGCCAGCCAATACGGCTACCAATTTATTGGCACCGAACATTTTTTATTTGGTTTGCTGACCGTACCGCAAAACAAAGCCAAAGTTATTTTGTCCAAATTAGGAATAGATATCTTAGAACTGGAACAAAACCTAACAAATGTTTTTGATAACATTTCCAAGTTTCCGGAAATGCCCGTTGGCAACGAAGGTCATCCCAGCGCTCCTTTCGAAGGTCCGGGGCCAATGATGCCTCCTAAAATGGCGGAAGCCAAAAAAGGCGGCCTCTTGGAATTTTTTACCACGGACTTAACCAAAAAAGCTTTGAGCGGTTTGGTTGACCCGGTCATTGGCAGAAAAAGTGAAATCGAACGCCTGGTTTCCATTTTGAATCGCCGAACCAAAAATAATCCCATCTTAATTGGCGAAGCCGGCGTGGGAAAAACCGCCATTGTGGAAGGCTTGGCTTTGGCCATTACCAAACGCGAAGTCCCCGACTCCCTACTCGACAAAAAAATCCTGGCGCTGGATTTGGCTTTAATTGTTGCCGGAAGTATGTTCCGCGGAGAATTTGAAAACCGCCTAAAACAAATTATAGAAGAAGTTAAAAACGACAAAAACGTCATTTTATTTATAGATGAGCTACACACTATGGTGGGAGCCGGCGCCACCACGGGCAGTTTGGACGCGGCCAACATTTTAAAGCCCGCACTGGCTCGAGGCGAACTAAAAGCTATTGGCGCCACCACTTTAAAGGAATATAAAGAACACATAGAGAAAGACGCGGCACTGGAAAGAAGATTCCAGCCCATAATAGTGGACGAGCCCAGCAAAGAAGAAACCGTGGCCATTTTACAGGGGCTAAGGCAAAATTACGAAAAGCATCATAACGTAACCATTACCGATGAAGCCATTAAGTCGGCGGTAGAACTTTCATCGCGCTATATCCAAGACCGTTATTTGCCCGACAAAGCAGTGGACTTGATTGATGAAACCGCGGCCTTTTTGCGCTCCATAAATTCCAACAGCAAATTGCTTAGAGCTGCAAAAAAAATAGAGGCCGATTTAGCAGCGCTTGAAGAAGAAAAAACCAAAGCGGTTTTAGGACAGGATTTTACCACCGCCCTGCATTTAAGAACCCTGGAAGAAAAACTGCTTAAGCAAAAAGAACAGCTGGCCAAAGGTTTGGCCGCGGAAGAAAAAACCCCGACACACGTAATTGTTTCGGAGGACATTGCCCATACGGTTTCCATGATGACCAAAATCCCCCTGGCCCGCCTGGCCAAAACGGAAATTGGCAAACTGGCTAATTTGGAAAAAATCCTAAAGGCCAAAGTTATTGGGCAGAACGAGGCCGTTGAGGAAATATCCAAAGCCGTACGCCGTTCCAGAGCCGGAATTACCGACCCCAAACGGCCGCTTGGCTCTTTTATATTTTTAGGACCCACCGGCGTGGGCAAAACTGAAACCGCCAAAGTTTTGGCGTCAGAAATTTTTGAAGACGAGGACGCGCTTATCCGGGTAGATATGAGCGAGTTTATGGAACGACACAATGTTTCGCGGCTTATTGGCGCTCCGGCCGGATACGTTGGCTACGGCGAAGGCGGCAGGCTGACCGAGGCCGTGCGCAGAAAACCTTATTCTGTAGTCTTGTTCGACGAAATAGAAAAAGCCAATCCCGACGTATTTAACATTTTCCTGCAAATTTTGGAAGACGGGCAGTTAACCGATGCCGAAGGAAAAAAAGTGTCTTTCCGCAACACGGTAATAATTATGACCTCCAACCTTGGTATGAAGGAACTTACCAACCAGGCCGCGAAGATTGGATTTGCCGACAAGAGCGAAAAAATTGACCCGTCTCGACACGACAGTCGAGCCGTGGCGGACCAAAAGGCCAAACTGGAAAAAGAATACGAAAATATTAAAGAAAGTATTAATGAAGAGTTAAAAAAGGAATTCCGACCGGAATTTCTAAATCGCATAGACAAAATTATTATTTTTCGTCCCTTGGGCTTTGAAGAGCTTAAAAAAATTACCCAACTGCAAATTGCCCAACTTCAGGCTCGCCTGCTGGAACAGAACGTGCAGATGAAAATTTCCCCGGCAGTCATTAAATTTATAACCGACAAGAGCTTTGACCCGGCGCAAGGCGCGCGCTTCATTCGCAAAAACATTCAAACCTATATAGAAGACCCGCTGGCCGAAAAAATTATCTCCGGCCGCTCCCCGGACGGATCCAAAATTAGCGCTGATGTTAAGGGTGATAAGATTGTATTTAGTCTGCAAAGGCTGGAAAAAGTCGCAGTACCGGTCGCGTAATCACCAGAACTTTCAAGCCCGCTCCCACCTTAAGGTGGGAGCGGGTTTTTCTTTTGCTCAAAAAATTTGCTAGAATTAAACTACTTATCATAATTCATAATTCCTACTTCATAATTCATTTTAATGTACCAAACTTTTATAAAACCTTTATACCTTGATGTTAAAACTTTCGTCCTTGACACCCTCTTCCCTATTTCCTGCCTGGCCTGCGGAGAGGAAGGAACGTGGATTTGTGCGGATTGTAAGTCTACAATAGGGAAGCTTGAACACCAGCGCTGTATTGTCTGCCAAAAAAATACCCCGTTTGGCCTTACCCATCCCCACTGCCAAACTCCGCACGGCGCGGACGGTTTAATATCGTTTTTAAACTACCACGACCAAAAAGTCGCGGACATATTAATAAAAGGCAAATATAATTTCCTCCCCGGGATTTATGAGGAACTCGGAAAACTTTTAGCCGGGCAACTCAAAACCCAATATCCTAATATCCTAATATCCAATATCTCGTTGATCCCTGTCCCTTTGCACAGTACCCGTAAACGCTGGCGCGGCTTTAACCAAGCCGAGGTTTTATGTCGTTCATTGTCGGAACAGCTAAATTTACCTGTTGCCGATGTTTTACAAAGAAAAAAAATAACCAAAACCCAAAAAGACCTAAAAAAAGACGCCCGTCTCAAAAACGTAGACGGAGCCTTCGCGCTGTCCCCCTGGGCCTTAAATCATAAATCTGAAGTCTTAAATCACCCCTTCATTCTGGTCGATGACGTCACCACCACCGGCGCCACCCTGGCCGAAGCAGCCAAAGTATTAAAAAGAAACGGCGCGGCAAAAGTCATCTGCCTTACCGTTGCCAGAGACTAGGACTCTCTTGCATCCAATTCTATAGAATTGGATACCAAAGCCTAAAGCATTCAAGCAAACATTTTTATAATCAAATTCACTTCTTTATCCAGGCCGGTATAAATACTATAAAAAATATGGTCCGATTTTCCCAAAGACTCCAATATTTCCAAGTCGTGTAATATTCTTAAATTCCGGGGGGTGTTTTTTACGGAAATTCCCACTTCTTTGGCCAAAACCGAAACCGCGGTTTTACCATTCTTCTTTAAAAGCTTTATCATTTCCAAACGGTGAGGGTTAGCCAGTCCTCTAAAAATCCTTGACCATTTGTGGATATTTTTATTATTCATTTTGTTTTTTGTGTCCAATTCTATAGAATTGGACACAGATATATTAATTATATTTTTTTAAAAATTTTTGTTGGATTTCTTCTAAACGGTCTATTAATTCGGCTTGCATTGTTAAACTGTCGGTAATAAACTTATCAACCTTCAAGCCTGGATCCTTTTCCTTAAGTGTTCGGAACGATTCCAAACATCGCTGCAAGGAAGCAAGCGACAAAATGTAACCAATCCTGTCTGTCCGCCACAAAAAATCATCCGGCGTACTGTAAAGTTCGTCTTCCTCGTCATCGCCAAACTCGCGGGATGCAAAAACAATTTTTCCGGAAACCGATAAACAATTAGTTAAAACCCTAAACCAGTTAATATCCTTATTTTTTTCATAAGCGGGTCCGGCGACCTTAAGCAAAGACATACTCCAATCTTTGGCCATTTTATAAAGACGATCATTTTCCAGTTTACTACGATACTCCCAATCTGCCTTTTCCGCTTCTTTCATCATCTGTTCGCGCTCAAACCAACGCGACTGCGCAATATAGGACTCATTTGGATCGCCTAACAACGTTTCCTCAATAATCGCCAACTCCGCCCGCCAACTGGCATACTCGGGATCGGTTCTCATATTATATTCAACATCCGCCCTAATTTCCTTTTCCCTCTCCTCTTCCCGCTTTTCCCAATACTTTTCGTCCTGTGTACCTTTAAAATACTCTTCAAAATTATTGTGCCACATAGCCCGAAAGCCGGGATTGTACATAAAATACAAATATTCAAACTCCCGCACAACTTTTATTTCTTCTAGATTGTAATTGTGTTCATTCCACATACCTAAAGTTTAGCAAAGCTTAATTAATTGGCAAATCCGCCCTGTTGTCAGAAACTTATAATTCTGATAAAATATTATGGATTTGTGGATTACAAATCTTAAATCTCACAACTTAAATATATTTCTGGAGAGGTCGCATAGAGGCCTAGTGCGCTGGTTTGCTAAACCGGTAAAGGAGTCAAATCCTTTCGGGGGTTCGAATCCCCCCCTCTCCGCCAAAAAAATCTGAACATTTGTTCAGATTTTTTTGTCCCGAGCGAAGCTCGCGTAGCGGGCTGTAGCCGAGAGGCAAAAAAATATTATCTTTTAATTAAAGTCCATGAAAAAAGCGGGCGGGAAGGGTTCAAGGGTTTTTGTGTACCTTGAAACCTCCGCCGCCCGCCTGTGGGATGGATCTGAAGATTTTTGCTGAGGAAAAACTGAGGGGGTACTACACGGCTTGTGCCGCTTGGTAGTGTTACCGAGCCGAGGCCTTTCCCGGCACGATCTTCTCGGCACCGACGACGTAACCGCCGCTGACGTAAAAGAGGACCGCCTCGCAATTATTAAGGCCGAGCTCATTCTCAAGCAGACAACCAGCGGCCGCCAGCGAAATGCCTGCCTCGTGGCACGTCGCAACCACGAACTTGGCTCTGCGAGCTTCTTCGCTACCGACGTTGCCGAGAATGAACTCGGTGTAGTTGCGTTGGTAGTCGTCGAAGTCGGCAGTCCACAAACTCACGCCCTGGTCACCGAGGAACTCTCGGATCATCGTCGGCTCGTTCTTGCCCGCAGCCATCTGCGCCTTGGCCCACGCGCCTCCGTCGATAGACATCAACGAGACCCAGACCTTGAGCGACTCTTCGGCCTGGATGTTCGGGACGCGGAAGATTTCCCACGCCGTCATCATGGACCTGGGGAACGTAGAGCAGTGATACGAGGCCGTGGGCACGTTGAGGCTGACGCTGATATCACATACCAAACTCTGGTAGAACTCCCGCACAGCCTCACACAAATACATGCCGTCGAGCGTCAGCGTCTTGTTGCCATCGGTGCCCGTTTTCGGCGCAACCGAGTGGCGAATCATTAGAACGGCGCGCTCGACGCCGCTCGGAATTTCAAACTTCTTTTCTTGCATCTCAACTGCCGTTTCGGGGGACCGCATAAACTTCTCCTATTGAAATTCAGAATTCGGGGTACCAATGGCAACAGATTACATAAGCAATCAATCGCCGTCGGTACCCCCAAAAGGAGAATAAAGTTTTCCTCAAATTGTTAAAGAGCCTCAAAACCCACTTGCCCTCCGTAGCTTTAGCGAAGGAGGGAATTATAGTTAGCCAAAAATCGCCCTGAACCTGTAAAATGGGCAATTTATAGCATAAGCTATAACCTAATATTATATCATATTTTAGCCTCTCCTGTCAATATGCGAAAAATCATTAATATTGCTATATTTATAGCGTATTATTCTCACTTCGGCGTCATCCTGAACCTTGAGTGCAGCCGAAAGGTGAAGGATCTCATTCTTGTTAGAGATTCTTCGCTCGGATGCACTCGCTCAGAATGACGCCGGAATGGAGTTGCAATTATGCCCAAATCTCCCACCCCAAAATTTTTACAAGACAAAGACCCATGGCTGTTGGCCGAGGAAATTCCGGACAGCGATGTGTTCTTTTTCCAAATTCCAATGTCGGCTTTTTGCAGCGACACCAGCTACCCATTCCTAAAAAATTACAGCAAAGTCCTCACCCATTACAAAAAATTCCATATGGATTTTTATTTGGGAGAAAAGGATTCTTTTTTGGTCGGCGAGAGCGTACTAAAAGCTTTACTCACAAGGCCAAATTTTGGAAAAAATTTAAATGAAAATATTTTAAAATGGTCTTACGTCCTAATTAATTTTTCTAAAAAAACTTCCAAACTGCCATTGCAAAAATACTCCAATAAGCATCTTTGGGAACTTTACGCGGAGCAGGACAAAATTCACACCAAACTCTACACCTACGGCTGGCTGCCTGTGGCTGTAGATATGTTCCATAATAACTTTACCAAAAACCTAAAAAGCTACCTGTATTCGGTTTGCGACAGCAAACAGGACGCGGAAAATGCTTTTATTGTTTTAACCACCCCCTCCCAAAAAACCATAGTCGCCCAGGAGAGGGAGGATTTTTTGAATATCTATAATAAATACAAAAAATCGCTCAAAAAACCCGACGAGGAATTTAAGACGGCTTTAAAAATACACAGCGCCAAATGGGGGCACTTAGGCTATATTTACGCGGGGAATGTAAAACCATTTGGTCCGGAGCACTACCTAAAAGAACTGCAAGATTTGGCATCAAGCGGCATTAGCGCCAATGGAATATTAAAAAAAGAGAGGGCTCAACTAAAATCAGCAAAAAACAAACAAGCGGCCATATACAAAAAATACAATATTTCCAAACAATACCGGAATCTTTTTACCACAGCCCAGGGTTTTGCCTTAACCAAACTGGTGCGCCGCCATGCCCAGCTGTTTTGCCTTTACTCAATGCACACTTCCCTATTGCCGGAAATAGCCAAAAGGCTTAACCGCACGCGCTACCAAGTCCAGTTTATGCTTTACGGCGAGGTTAAGGAAGCGTTGCTGAGAGGTAAAATTTTAAGCAAAAAAGACTTGCAAAATAGGTTTAAAGAATGCGTTCTTTACACAGAAAAAGATTTTGAGGCCATTTATACCGGTTCAACTTTAAAAAAACTTACCAAAAATTTAGGCCGTATTTTTGATAAAAACCAAAAAGAGCTGATAGGCCAAACCGCCCAGCCGGGATATGCCAAAGGCGTTGTTAAACTTATATTGCGCGCCAAGGACATCCACAAAATGAACAAGGGAGACATTTTAGTTTCAATCGCAACAGATCCCGATATAGTACCGGCGATGAAGCTGGCAGGAGCAATAGTAACAGAACAAGGCGGCATAACCTCCCACGCCGCCATAGTCTCCCGTGAACTCGGCATCCCCTGCGTAATTGGCACCAAAATCGCCACTAAAATTTTAAAAGATGGCGACTTGGTGGAAGTGGACGCGAATAAAGGGATAGTAAAAAAACTATGAAACACCACTACTTTAAAACCAAGGTCGTAAAAATGGGCCAATGGGCTTTGTTGCCTCTGGACAGTGAAACGTGGCACGGGGAGAACACGAATCATTACTTTAAAAAGCTTTTTGGCATTCCCAAAGGCAACTTAGCCATACATACTTTGGCTGACGGTTACCAGCATATGTACACGCCCAAAAGCTATTTGGAGATCTTGCATAATCGGATTGGAAAGATATCTTCAAAAAATTTTAAAGGCATGGAAAAGAAGCTTAAAACTTTCTACAATTTGGTTCCCAAATCAAAAAAAGATGTTTCAAAAAAAATTGATTTTTCTAAACTAACTAACTGGCAACTAATTAAACACTTCCGCCTTATTCGCGATCGTATTCAACATCTGGCTGTTTATGACCAGTTCGCGTGGCTTGGGGATGAATACTGGCCACCTTTAATGGAAAAAGTTTTAGTTAATAAATACGGGCTACGGAGAGGCTCCGAAGATTATAACCAAGTTTTGTTTAAACTTACCAAACCACAAGAAGTGTCAACCACCTTAAAAGAAAAAATGGCGGTTACCGAAGAAATACTATGTATAAAAAATGGTGCAACAACTTTAGATAAAGCTTCAAAAAAATTGGCTAAAAAATTTGGCTGGTTACCGGTATTCACTTTTGGCGAACCTTGGCAAGCCAAACACTACCAGCAAGAACTAAAAGTAAACTTAAGTAAGCCCTTGAATCTATTGAATAAAGAATACGGGCAGATAAAAAACTATACTAAAATAAGGGCTCGAGAAATCAAACATTTAATTAATAAGTACAAATTTAAACCCAAAGACTTGCAAATATTTACAGATTTTGGGTTAGCCATTGACACCAGGAACGAAGCGGAATATTTTGTCAGCTTTGGGAGTTTTTATTTACTGCCTTTATACGATGAAATAGCAAAAAGGCTTTTTTTGTCTGTTAATCAATTACGGACTTTAACTGAACAGGAACTAATTGAAGCCTTACTGGGAAAAATAGATACCGTTAAACTGCTTCAAGAAAAGGGCAAATACGCGGGTTGGGGCTTTGACAGAAAAATCCAAAAACGGATTGAATTTACAGCCAAAGAAACCGAAAAACTTTTTAAGTACATAGAAAGTTATGTAAAGCCAGTTCAGGGTGGGGATGAAAATAAAGGGGTTTGCGCCAGTCCCGGAAAAGCCACGGGAAAAATCCGTATTGTCCCCTACCCCAAAGACAACGGCAAAGTTAAACAGGGCGATATATTAGTTACTTACGCAACGACGACCGATTATCTTCCGGCAATGAAACGCGCGGCGGCCATAATTACCGAAGTCGGCGGCCTAACATGCCACGCGGCAGTTGTTTCCCGAGAATTTGGCATTCCCTGCATTGTCGCCTTAAACAACGCTATGAAAAATTTTAAAGACGGCGAATTGGTGGAAGTGGATGCAAATAAAGGAATTGTTAGGAAAATAATAAGTTAACAACTTAGTTAACAACTTTCTATCTTTCAGGCATACTAAAGTTGTTAACCAGTAGGTTGACAACAATTTCTAATATTGATATTATTACAGTGTAATAATTATTAAAATATTTTTATGAAGGCTATCAACAGAAAACAAACAAGCAATGTCAGCATTTCCCTGCCCAATGATATGAAAAGCGATGTTGAAAAATTGGCGATAAAACAGGACACAACCTTTAGCCAGCTTGTTAAGCAGGCTTTAAGGAGCTACCTTATTGAGCAAAAGCTTGATGAAATCCAGACAGTACTGCGTCCGGCATTCCAAAAGCTGGGGATAAAGACCGACGAAGATATCCAAAAATTCTTCGGCTAAAACAATATGCTTAAGATAGTTTTTGACGCGAACATCTACCTTGCGGCCATAGGCATGCGGAGTTTTTGCTATGATTTGGTTTTAAAAATATCGGGCAGGCCATTTGAGTACCCGCTGTTTATTTCGGAAGCTATAATAGAAGAAGTTGAAAAAAACGCAAAACGGCTTGTGGAAGAAAAAATCGTCAACATACTGACAAAAAATCAAATTATGGAATTCGTAAAAAAAGTTCCTAATTTAA
Organism: Candidatus Doudnabacteria bacterium; assembly: GCA_003151625.1. Lineage (GTDB taxonomy): Bacteria > Patescibacteriota > Doudnabacteria > UBA920 > UBA920 > PALSA-1336. Next base: position 97,493 of record PLYC01000007.1, on the reverse strand, counting down.
TGTTTCCCGAGGAAAAAATTACTTTTTTAAAGAATAATTCCAAAGACAACAAAATTCTGGAATGTGCCGTGGCCTCAGGGGCGGATTTAATTGTAACCATGGACAAAGATCTTCTAAAGCTTAAATATTTCCGCAATATCGCCATTATTCACCCAATAACCCTGTCCTACACGTTAACGAAAAACTGAATTTGGCGGCTTAGTAAAATTTTATGCACATAAAAACTTTTGGGCAAATTTCAAAAAAAGATGTCGACATTGCTGGGGGCAAGGGAGCCTCGCTCGGGGAAATGACTAAGGCGGGATTGCCGGTGCCGCAAGGGTTTGTAGTGGTTGCGGGTGCTTTTGACAGATTTTTGGAGGAGACGGAGATTGAGGCGGATATAGAGGCGTTGCTGAAAAAAGTCAACCATAAGGATGTTAATTCTGTGGACAAGGCTTCGGCGGAAATCCGCAGGATGATTTTGGATGAGGTTATTCCGGAGGATTTGCAGAAAGAGATTATGGAGGCGTATCATCAGCTGTTTAAAAAATCTCCCACCTCCCCTAACCCCTCCTCGGGCAGGAGGGGAATAAACCAGTTTGTAGCCGTTAGATCTAGCGCCACGGCCGAGGACTCATCGGTTGCTTCCTGGGCCGGGGAGCTGGAAACTTATTTGAATGTAACGGAAAAAAATGTTATTGCCAGTGTAAAAAAATGCTGGTCTTCGCTATTTACGCCCAGGGCAATTTTTTATGCTTTTGAGAAAGGGTTTTACAAAACAAAAAAATCACCCTCCCCCCACCCCTCCCGTCCCTCCTTCGCTAAAGCTACGGCGGACAAGCAAGGGAGGGGAATAAACACAAGGATTTCCGTGGCGGTTGTGGTGCAAAAGATGGTGCAAAGCGAGGTTTCCGGAATTAGTTTTACCGTGCACCCGGTAACCAAAGACAAGAACCAAATGGTGGTGGAAGCCGGTTTTGGTTTGGGAGAAGCTATTGTCGGCGGCATGATTACTCCGGACACTTATATTGTTCACAAAAACAATTTTTCCATTTTGGACATAAATGTTTCCGAGCAAACTTTTGCCATAGTAAGAGAGAAAACAGGAAATAGAAATAAGAAATTAGACAAGGCAACCGGAGGCAAACAAAAACTTACCGGCAAGCAAATAGTGGAAATTGCCAAAATTTGCAAAAATATAGAAACACATTACGGCAAACCGCAGGACATTGAGTGGGCTTTTGAAAACGGGAAATTCTATATTACCCAGTCCAGACCGATTACGATGCTTTAGCGCTAAACAATGGGCAACATTGTGCTGCACGATGGTGCCCATTGTTTTCAACGTTTGCGCCTAAAGGAGCCAAAAAACCGTAATATATGGTAAAATAGGACAAAGGGGTATAAAATTTAAGCTTTATTGCCAGAATCCCCTATTTATTGCCTAATATTCAGCACCTGTAACAAATGAACATCAATTCCGTCTTTAGTATTACCTCCCAAGATTTCAGCCATTCCGATAGTACTGCGCTGCTTTTTGCAAGGGCAAAAAAGGGCGAGGAAGCGGCATTTGGCGAAATTTACAATCTTTTTTTTAAAAAGATATACCGCTTTATTTTCTTCCGTGTCGGCCACAAAGAAGTTGCCGAAGACTTGGCAGAAGATGTATTTTTAAAAGCTTTTTCTAAAATTGCCTCAATTAACGAAAGTGGTGCCTTTGAAGGATGGCTTTACCAAATAGCGCGAAATTTGGTTATAGATTACTACAGGCAAAAAAAATCCATAGTCGCGCTGGAAGAAATCGAAAATACCCTGGAATACGAAACCAATGTTATTGACATTGTAAATTTACAGGATCAGCAAAAAGTCTTTTTAAAATTACTTAAAGAACTTGGCGCGGAACAACAGGTTGTTATAAAATTAAAATTTTTGGAGGATCTGGAAAACAATGAAATTGCCGAACTTTTGCATAAAAACGAGGGCGCGATAAGAGTTATCCAACATCGTGCGATAATTAAACTTCAGGAGCTTATTAAAAAAAATAGCGAGAATAATGACTAACATTGACGAAATTTACAACCAGGCACTGGAAATGATAAAAAAAGGCTCCCCCAAAGAGGAAGTCCTGGTTAAATTTGCCCAATACAGAAATGAGCTCGCTCCCCTTTTGGATATTAGCTCTAAGCTTCTGTCCATGCCAAAAAATATTGTTCCTACGCCGCTAATGCGCCGTAAATATGCCGTGGCACCTTCTAAAAGGTTGTGGCTGGCTTGGCTGCATATGTCTAAATTTGCAAGTGTCAGCGTGGCGGTAATGCTGCTCATAAGCGCCTTCTCGGTTACCGCGTATCAAGCTTCCAACAGTCTTCCCGGCAAAATTTTGTTTCCCTTAAAAAAACAGGAAGAAAATCTCCAACTAATTTTGGCCTCCAACCAAAACCAAAAAGCCAGCTTGCAAATTCAAATCGCGCAAAACCGCTTAAGCGCGGCGCAACAAATTTTTAACGACCCTACCAGTAATACGGAACAAAAAACTGCCGCCTTAAACGAACTTTCCGCCCAAACCACCAGTGCCGTGGCGGAAGTTAATACCGTAGCGGCGGCAAATCCCAAATCGGCTGACAGCCATCCGTTGTTAAATTCTTTGGATAGCATCACTCAGGGGCAAAAAAACCTTTTAAGCGCGATAAAACCGGACAGCCAAATTAAAACTGCAGCCAACAGCGCCCTTTTAGCCTTAGGCAACGACACAGCCAAACTTTCGGCAATTAAGCAAACCATAGCCGTTGCCAGTAACGACCAGGAAGCTCTGGCCAAATTAAGTTCCGATCCCAATTCCGTGGCGGCTTTTGGTTTAATTAGCGAGGCCACGAGCAGTAGCGTTACAGTGGAACAAATTACTTTTAACATAACATCACAAACCACAATTCAAGATAACTCCGGCGGTAATCTTTTACCATCCGATTTGCAGGGTGGAGACAAGGTTAGCGTGGTTGGAGAAAAAAGCAACGATACACTTATTGCCCAACAAATTTTTGTAACCGCTACCTCTAGTGACCAATCTGAAACAGCGACCACCACCGACCAGCCAGAGGTTAAAGCCGTCTCAACCCAAACGCCCAGCAGTTCAACCTCAACAACCGCGACTTCCACTCTAGCGGGTGCAAATTTAAAAAAACCTTCTTCACAAAATTCTAGCAGCACCCAATATTACCACAACAATTCGGACGCGACAGCGGCTAACGACACAAGCACTGTAACCGGCTCGTTTATAATTGAACCCCCGAGTCCACAATTTGTAAAGTAGGCTCTATTGTTTTTCTGAATAGGCGGAAGGAATATTTTCCTTCCCCAAATTCAGGACGACAGTTTTGGAAGCTTTAAAACAAACAAACCCTGTTAGCCAAATCGGCTATTTATGGGTGTATTAAAAACAGCCCTTTTCTAGAGAATGGGCTGTTTTTGTTTTTTTAAAGGAATAATGGTATAATATCATCATAAAATCTTACTGGCGGAGAGGGAGGGATTCGAACCCTCGGTACCTTTTGGGCACTCCGGTTTTCAAGACCGGTGCACTAAACCACTATGCGACCTCTCCAAAAATAGATGTTAGATTTTAGTTGTAAGATATTAGACAGCGCTACGCTCCTGATTTTTGGAACCCTTTCCTTATATTTTAATCAAAAAAACACAATATGTCTAACGAAAACCAAAATCTTTCCTGGGAAGCCTGGGAATTCAAGCATTATCCCAAAAACTTGGGCTGGTACGTAGTACTAATTGCCGTAACAATAATGGTAATGGCTTTCTTTATTATTATTCAAAGCGACATTTTTGCCGCCGTATCTTTGGGAATTTTGGCACTGTTGATAATTTTTTTCTCCCGCCAAAAGCCGGAACGAGTGGAAATAGATTTAAACAGCAAGGGAGTCAGGTTTGGCAATATTACCTATCCTTACAAACAACTCAAATATTTTTGGGTTGTACATAACGAACGACACCAAACAATTAATTTTCACACCTCGGCACTGCTTAACAGCGTTTTAATTTTAGAACTGGAAAATCAGGATCCCGAAGAAGCCAGGGAGTTTTTATTACAATACTTGCCCGAGCACAGCGAATCCGAAGCAACAGCCGTGCAACAGGTTATGCATCATTTGAAGTTTTAATAGCTCAGTGGATTAGAGCGTCCCCCCCATTATCAGGGAAAGGCCGCTGGTTCGCCCCGCCACCTTTGCCGGTTCTCATAGCTCAACTGGATAGAGCGCAGCCCTCCGAAGGCTGAGGTTGTGGGTCCGACTCCCGCTGAGAACACCAAAGGTGGCGGGGTGAAATTCCGGCGAGTGTCATACATTATTAAGAAAAAATTATGAGCATATGCAGCTCAATTCCCCCATCGAAAATCTTCCCAAACTTCAAAAGCCGCAATTAGCGGCTTTAAAAAAACTTGGACTTGATTCCGTCCAAAACTTACTTTTATATTTTCCATACCGGTACCTGGATTTTTCACAAACCCGCGTTATTGCCGATTTAAAGCCCGGCGAAAACGTCAGTTTAAAAGTAAAAATCAAACAAATCAGCAGCCGGTTTTCTTTTAAAAGCCATTTGATGTTGGCCGAGGCCGTTGTCAGTGACGACACCGGCTCTATTAAAGTTGTCTGGTTTAATCAGCCGTATTTGGCAAAAAATCTAATTGCCGGGGAGGAAATATTTTTAGCCGGACAGGCGGACTATTACAACTTTGGTTTACAAATGACAAACCCAATTTACGAAAAGGCATCGGACTTCCCTATCCACACGTCCAGATTAGTACCGCTCTATCATCTTAAACAAAGCCTTTACCCAAAAACTTTCCGCAACTTGGTCGCTTCTGTTATTGGACTTGCCGATGAAGTGCCGGAATCGTTACCCGCGGAAATTATCAAAAATCAAAAGCTGATGGATATTAGGCAAACTATTAAGCAGTCTCATTTCCCGGAAACCGAGCAGAATGTCACAGAGGCAAAAAAACGCCTGGCGTTTGAGGAAATATTTTATAACCAGCTGTTAGCGCAAAAACATAAACTGGAGTTGGCAAAAAAACAAAGCTATCCGATTAAATTTAATCAGTCACTTATAAAACAATTTGTAGATAGCCTGCCTTTTAAACTGACCGTCGAACAAAAAAAGGCCGCCTGGGATATTTTACAGGACTTAGAAAAACCCATGCCTATGAACCGGCTATTGGAAGGTGATGTTGGAAGCGGCAAAACCGTGGTCGCCCTAATAGCCGCCCTGCAGGCGGTATCGGAAGGCTTTCAAGTGGCACTTTTGGCGCCCACGGAAATTTTGGCTAAACAGCACTACCAAACCGCCCATAAAATGTTTTGTGAAAATCCAGCCAATTTTAATACCAGGTGTGCTCTGCTTACGGCAAATTTTTGCCTGCTCAACAACAAACCGGAAAAAAAAGACAAATTAACCAAGCTTCTCGCCGAAGGCATGCCCGCACTGTATATTGGCACACACGCATTGTTGCAAAAAAACATAAAATTTAAAAAGCTCGCTTTGGTAATTATAGACGAACAGCACCGCTTTGGCGTAGACCAACGGGCGGCTTTATTTGAAAATACGAAAAAAGTCCCTCATTTGCTTTCGCTTTCCGCCACGCCAATTCCGCGCACTCTGCAATTGGCTGTTTACGGCGAGCTGGATATTTCGCAAATTAAAACCAAGCCTCTAGGTCGCAAACAAATAGTTACTAAATTGGTAACAAATGAGAACCGCGCCAAAGCCTATGAGTTTATAGCTAAGCAGATAACCGCCGGCCGACAGGTCTTTGTAATCACTCCCTTAATTGAGGAGTCGGACAAACTGGGCGTTAAATCGGCAAAAGCCGAAGTCGACCTTTTAAAAAAAATCTTTCCCAATTTTAACATTGGTCTTATGCACGGCAGACTAAAAGGTGCGGAAAAAGAAAGTGTGATGAAAGATTTTTTGGATAATAAAATCCAAATTTTAGTTTCAACATCTGTAGTGGAAGTTGGCGTGGACGTGCCCAATACATCGGTAATGTTAATTGAAGGCGCGGAGCGTTTTGGCCTTTCCCAACTCCACCAGTTCCGCGGCCGGGTTGGCCGCGCCGAGCACCAAAGCTATTGCTTTTTGTTTATGACTAAAGCCCTGAACCAATCATTAAATTCCGGTTCAGGGTACACCACCCCGTCCGCTTCGCGTCCACCCCTCCTTAAAGAAGGAGGGGAAGCTCCGCGGTTATCCGCGTCATCTGGACAAAGGCGGAGCCTCTCCTCCTTTTCTAAGGAGGAGTACCCCGCGAAGCGGGGGGAGGTGGTGAAAGATAATGCCAATAACGAAACTATCACCCGCCTTAATGCTTTTACCAAAACCCAAGACGGCTTTGAGCTGGCCGAACTGGACCTAAAACAGCGGGGCTTTGGCGAAATTTACGGCCAAACCCAGTCCGGCTGGAATTTTAAATACTTTGACCCATCTTATACGTCGCTAATTGAACCTGCTAGGCAGGAGGCTATTAACCTACTTAAAGACGATGAAAATTTGAAAAAATATCCTTTGTTGAGTGAGAAAATTAAACGTAAAGTTGTACATTTCGAATAAACTTTGGATATTCCAAAAACCATATTATAAAAAATGTCATAATTTTCTAAATTGACGGAGGATGCGTGGTTTAGAACCAGGCGTCTCTTCGTTGAAATCCGATCGGAAAAAAAATGACGCAAACCGAAGTCAACAAATACAAATCAATGCTGGAAGCCAAAGCGATAGTGTTATCCTTTTCGTTGGCTCCCCGGAATAGGGCAGGGATCGCAATTCAAAGCGTTCCCGATGCCCTCGATGAAGTCCAACTGGCTGGCGAACGCGAACTCGCCATCCTCAACCTCAAACGAGACAGCGTCCTTCTTCAGGAAGTCAAAGCTGCGTTGGCTCGTATTGCCGACGGTAGCTACGGCATATGCTCACACTGCAAGGAAGACCTGCAACTCAAACGGCTGGATGCCGCACCTTGGGCACAGTATTGTATAAGATGCGACAACATTGTAAAAGCCGCCGAAGCATCAGGGGTAGAACCGGAACCGCCAACGGAAGATGTTCCGGCTGCTACCTCCAAAGTGTTTGAAAACGGCCTCGGAATCAAAAGAACGCCACGAAGAAGGCGAACTGTATTACGGAATCAACCAGATGTAATGGCAAATGTGCGGAGCGGTATGCCATCGGCTCCATCTGTGTTCAGCTGGATACTTCTGGGTAAGTAAACCACAACAGCCCATAAAGCCAATTAGTGCATCCATAGCCGCCAGCTCCGTGCGGCTAACAGATAGCTCCAGGGTGAACTAATTTGCTTTTAAAGGCTTGTTTTGGGAACCGAGGGGCTCCCGAAACCTGACAGGGCCGAACGTGGTGGAGCTGCGTTCGGTCCTTGTATTTATATATGGTATCGCAAACTCATCACCCTCCCCTAGCCCCTCCCGTAAAGGGAGGGGAAACTGCAAGGACATCCCGAAACAATCTCCTGGAAAATCTAATAAATATATCGGACAGCCCATAAATGGGTCAACTACAGTTTACTTATAGCTTCCGTCAAAGTCTTAACCTGAATGACCTCAATTTTATTTTTTCCTGTTATTTTTGTTTTTGGACAAATTATTTTTTTGAATCCTAATTTTTCCGCCTCAATAATCCGTTTTTCCAAATTCGGCACAAAACGGAGTTCGCCGGAGAGGCCGAGCTCGCCTACCGCGACGGTGTCCTGAATTATCACATCTTTTAAACTGGAAACTATGGCTAAGGCTACGGCTAAGTCGGCCGCGGGTTCGTCTATTTTTAGGCCGCCGACTACGTTGATATAAATGTCCTGATTGCTCAAATTCAGCCCCGCGCGCTTGCCTAATATGGCAGTGAGCAATTGGAGGCGGTTGGAATCAAACCCGGCCGTAGTGCGCTTTGGGTAGCCAAAATTGGTGACCGATGTCAGCGCCTGAATTTCCAAAAGCAACGCGCGATTGCCCTCCACAATGGAAGTAATTATGTTTCCGGAGGCTTTTATGCTGTCTTCGCCCAAAAATAACTGTGACGGGTTTTTAACTTCCACCAGCCCAACTCCGGCCATTTCAAACACGCCGACTTCATTAGTCGTGCCAAAACGATTTTTTACGCAACGCAGTATCCTAAAAGCGGCAAACCTCTCCCCTTCCAAATATAAAACCGTATCCACCATATGCTCCAGGGTTTTTGGACCCGCCAAGTAGCCTTCTTTGGTAACATGGCCAATAACAATAAAAGAAATATGGTTTTGCTTGGCCAGGCGCATTATTTGTTGAACGGCATTGGTAACCTGGGAGACTCCGCCGGCCACGCCGGAGACCTCCTCGCTGTACATTGTCTGAATGGAGTCGACAATAACCAGTTCCGGATGCTGATCGGCGATGCTGGCCAAAACTGTTTCCAGCGAAATCTCGGCAAGAACGTTGAGCCGATGGTCTTTATTTATACGGTGTGCCCTGAGTTTAATTTGGTTTACCGACTCTTCCCCTGAAACATATAAAACTTCCGCATCAATTTTCATTGCCAGCTGGAGGGCCAGAGTGGATTTGCCAATGCCCGGATCACCACCGAGCAAAATCAGGCTTCCCGGAACAATACCGCCGCCGGTCACTTGGTCAAATTCCCCAATACCCGTTTTTATCCGGGGCTTCTGATCCACATCAAGCGACGCTAAATCAACCGGCGCCATCGCATTTGACATTTGAAATTTGGTATTGGAAATTTGCCTCTGTTCTTCCAAAGTATTCCACTGCCCGCAATTCTGACACTTCCCCTGCCAGCGCGGAGTTTTGTATTGGCAATTAGAACAAACGAAAATTGTTAGAGTCTTGGGCATAAATTTTATACTATAACAAAAATTTCTAATTATTCTAATTTACCTAATTTCTAAACAAATCCCAATACCCAATTTCTAATTGCATTAGTTATTGGGGTTTGTTTAGGTCAATTAGAAATTAAAATAATTAGAAATTTACAGACTTATTCAAAAAACTAAACTATAATTTAAACAAACTGGTTCTATTGTGTGAGGTCTAAATAATATAATCCCCCGTCCTGTGCGTTCCTGAAAAATAATTTATCCGACGTGGAGTTTAAGAATAAATCCCTGCCGTCTATGGAAGCGCCCGAGGAAGTATATTGTTTTTTGTCCAAAGTGGAAGTGTCCATTTTGTAAAAACTGTCAACAGTCAGACTGTTGTCACCAATAATTCCGGAAGTCGGCACCGCGGCATAAATCACATTACTGTCTTTATCCCAGACCGCCTTATCCACGGTTGTAAACAACCCCAAATTTTTAATTTCCCCGGAATTTAGGTTATAGACCCAAAGCTGATAATTCTGCGTGCTGGGATCCTTTTTACCAAACAAAAACTTTTGCCCGTCCGGACTCCACAAACTGCCAAAATTCTGGCCGTTTTTTACCAGCCCTTTCCACGTTTTGCCGTCCGAACTTACGGAATTAATAAAATTGTTGGCCGAGGTGTTTTGGGTTTCAAAATATAACACTTGCGAACCGTTTGGCGACACATGTATCTGGTCGTCGATTTCCCACATCGCGCCAAGGGTTTGATGTTTACTGGTGTCGGGATTTCCCAGGCTTAAAGCGGCCTTGTTGTTATCCAACCATACATACATAACTTTGTCCCCTGTGGGCATCCAGTCAACAGATTCCACCTGGCTGGGCAAATTGGTATAACTGCCGGAATTGCTGTTAAAGTAGCTCCAGGTATTTTTGCCGCTGGCATCCGTAAACTGAGCAATAAAGTCGTTACCTTTGGACGGCCATAAAATTTTAGTCATACCCGGCTTCAAAGGTATATCAAGCTGTTTTTTTGATGTTAACTGCAACTGGCCGTTATTATTTTGTAAAGTAGCCTGGTACAAATTCCCCTGGTGGTCGAAATAACTTATGCCCGTGCCGTTAAAAAATAATGCCGGCGAGACAACTTGATCCGAAGTGAGTTGTACAATATTCGACGAATTGTTTTGGGTTTGTGGCGTGCTGGAAGCTGTGTTTGTTGGTGTTGGCTGGCTGGTATCGGTGGATGTTGCGTTGTTATTTACAGCGGCTGGAGCCGGGGCTGGAGTTTTACTGCCCGAATACTTGGAATATATTAAAAATCCCAAAGTTCCCACAATCAACAGGAAAATGGCCCCCAAAATGGCAATAGCTTTTTTGTTCATTTTATTTTTGTTACGAAAATAATTGTCTAAATTTGATATTATTGTAGCATATTTTTGTCAATCCGCAAAATTGGCAGGTGGAACTTAATAACATTCTAAATGTAGCGTGCCCATTTATGGGCTGTTTTTTATATAACCCAACCGATAAATTGGCGTGCTACGCTCTAATATAATCATTTGGAATGAACCTTTATATCATGCAGACGATACTCATCGCCCTCAATAGTAAAATAAAACCGCCAATCAAGATTAACCCGCGCCTGCCATAAGTCCCCGCTCTCATCATATTTCTTGGCGTAAAGAGAAGGGTAGCGAATATTGAATAATAAAAATTTGCTTTGTTTATCAAAAGCCCGTTGAATTTCCGAAGGCGCTTGTACATACTTTTTAATAAATTTTGGGGTAAAAACCAGCCTCATGGCTATTTTTGTTTGCGAGCTTTTTTTAGTTTTTTTGCTTCCCTATGAAGGGACGCGATAAAATCTTTATGGTTATCAAATGGACCATAAAACTTACCCGCTTTATACTCAGCCATACTTTCGGCCACACTATCTAGCAAATCTCGGTCCAGTAATGTTTTTGGGGCAAAAATTATTTTACCTTTCTTCACCTGGGCATCCATTAAATCGCCAACGTTAACCCCGACCTGCCTGCGCAAACTCTGTGGAATAACAACCTGATATTTATTTTTTACGGTAACAATAACCATAAATTTAAACTTTTTGATTAATTGATAAGTTGAACGATTGAACAGTTCAACTATAGTTTATAAAATTTTAAAAAACCTGTCAAGGCTGGGAGCAACTTGTGCCAGCCGGCAGTTTGTCGGTTAAAGCAAAATACGCTGATATCCTGCAATATTATGGCTCTAGGCTTGTAATAAGAACGCTAGGGTTTTTGTGAGCCTGATTGGGTTGAGGCGGGAGTGGTGTTTGATGCTGTTATATTTGAAACATCAAAATATTTACAGTCATCGCCAATAAACGCTCCAATAACTGTAAGGCGGTAACTATTACCGGCTGATGTTTTAATCGGTAAAGGATAGTTGCACCCCACGGCCATTATTAAAGCAAAAATCAGCATAATCAAGATTGGCGGAATAACATTGGCGGCAACGGTAACAGCCTTCTGCCATCCTTTTAAGGGAAACAGTTCGGGATTTTTTTTGTGTCCAAACAGCCAATAAGCATCCATAACCACGGCGCCGAGCATAAAATCCGCGCCTGTAAAAAAAGTTGCCGTAGCCGAACCAAAACCGTAATACCAAATTTTGCTGGAAGCCTTGCCAATGCCTTTGCCTGCCAAATCTATCTGTCTTCTTGCGGTAGGGTAAGCAGCGGGGTTTGGACTAACGTCACCTTTCAAAGCTTCACCAAACATATCACCGGCACCTCTTGGATCTTTAAAAACATTACCCTGATCGCGATTGCTCTCCGAAGGTGGCAAAGCCGATCCGCTTGATGGTTCTAAGTCTCGCGTCTCTCCCTTTTCGGGTGGCGACCCCGGTAAACCACCGCCACCATTGCTCGATGATGCATCAGGCGCCTGATCTTGTGCCTCGGCCTGAGATTTTTTCCCATCACCCGCCGACGGTTCCTTCGGCCGATTTGCGGAATCAATTGCGCGGCCTGCTGATTCTTGGCCATCTTGCCTATTTGACCCTGGCAAATCACCCAATGGTGCGGACATTCCGCGTTCCTTTGATGTCCCGGTTTTCGAAAGAATCGGCTGTTGCTGACTTGGGGCGCCTTCCCCTTTCTGTCCTGCGGCAGGTTTTTGCTTTTGATCAGAAACATTTAAAGACGGCCCGGCAAGTTTTCCGCGCAAAGTCAATTCTAATTCCAAGCCTCTTTCCTTTAGACGCTTCGCAATGTCCGAAGCTCCCCCGCCGGTCTGCGGCTGTTTTATTTCAGCTTCCGATTTAGCCCGTGGCTTAGTCGCGGCCGGAGTTTGTTTTGAAACTGCTGTTGTTTTTATTTCTGACGCGGCTTCTTCCTCAGGCTGGCCTGCAGTCTCCTTTTCAACACTTATGCCATCAACCGCGCCTTTTCCCAAAGACGGCTGTGGTTCCTCCAAATTCTCTGAACCCTCGCCGGTTTCCGGTTTTAGAGTGGATTTTAAATTCGTGTCGATGTCTGCAGTCAATTTACCATCTGCTGTGAGTCCTTGCGGACTAACTTGGTTAGGTTCGGTTCCCAATTCTCCGGAAACGGCAATTTTTCCTACTTCACCTCCTTCGCTTCCCGAAACTTTTTTCTCAGCATTGGTTGTAGCCCCAACTTTTGAACTCTCTTCGGACTTGGAAGAAACCGAGGATTCCGATGTGGCTTCAGCCTTAGCCGAACCTTGAGCGGCAACTTCTGTTTCCGATTTAGCGTTTATTTCAGCCTCAGATGACACTCGGCCGCCTGCCGAGGCTTGCTGTTGTCCGGAAATTTTAGCCCCACCTTCAACCTTAACCGAACCTCCAGTTTTAACTCCTGCTTCAGAGGATACAGTTTTTTCTACTGTGCCGGAAATTTGCGATGTCGCGCCACCTCTAACTTTAGCCGTACCGCTTACAGCACCGGAAGTTTGTGAAGAAATATCAGCGCTAACTTCCGACGTACTAACGGCCTTTGAGCTGACAGTGCCGCTTACTGCTCCCATTCCGGTAACTGTAGCCGAAATTGTGCCTGTAACAACCCGCGCAACCATTTGCACCGCGGCCATTACTTCAGCTGTCGCTTCGCCTTGGCCTTGAGCCATTACGCTCATTATACTTTTTAGACTTGATACTTCCTGGGCTGTTAACTTGCTTAAATCGCCACTTTGCAATGCCGCTAGAACTTTAGCATCAACTTTAATTTGGGGATTTTCCCGTAAAAATTTTGCTACAATCTTGGCGCTTTGGCTCGCGGTTTGACCGGAATCCGCGGATGTTTTGACTTCGCTTTGAACTAAAGGTTGTTTTACTGCTTCACCAAGTGCTTGATCAACAGCTTTAACTTCCGGCTGATTTTCTGCCTGACTGGTAACTGTCTGACTGGCAACCGACTCAATAACCCGTTGTGCCGCGGCCATAACTTCCAAAGGAGTGCCGCCCTGACCCGAGGCAACAGATTTAATTACGGACTCCAAGCTGACTTTTTCACTTTCCGTTAAATTTTCCAGTTTGCCGCTTTGCAGAGCCGCTAACACTTTGGGGCCCACTGTAATTTGCGAATTTTCGCGCAAAAAATCAGCCACCGTTTCCCCGCTTTGCTGAGAAGTTTCCGTAAACGTCTCTACCGGTTTTTCCAGTTCCCCGGCAGGTTCAAAATCACCTTCGTCCATGTCGGAATCGTCATCTGCCTGACCAGCCAAAACCGGTGATGGCACCGCTCCAGCCCCACCCGCAGATTTACCATCCGATTGTCCAGACTTTCCGCCTAATCCAACTTCTTTTCCACCGGGAACCGTTGTCCTCCCGCCCGGAGTTGTTTTGTCCGCTTCGGACTTGCCGCCAATCCCGGCTGTAGCCTTGGCTATCACTCCGATAACTCCACCCATCGCACCCATTACCAGAGACGTTGGGCCGGGCGTTAAGACAGTTTTTAGGCCTTTAATTTTATCCTCTTCTTCTGATATCTTTTTCTGCTTCTTCTGTTCTTCTGTCTCCTCGACCCCATAAACCAAATAAGGCGCAATTACCTTTTGCGCCCGGGAGACTTTACTAAATAATTTTAACCAAAAATATCCGCCGTCCTTTATGCTATTGTCAAAATCCGGGACCGTAAAACTAAGCTTTGAACCACCGGATTCCGGGGCGATTAAAATATTTTTTAAGCTTGCGCCTGAACCTTCCCCTAAAAACCCAGCCTCATTATAAATTTCCAAACCGGAGCCTATAAACGTTACTCTATCGTTGTGTTTAAGACGGATCCCTCCAGTATTATTAGGATGAATAGAAACATTATTAACCCTGATTTCGGTTATTGCAATTCTCCTACTACCCAGAAAAAAATAACCGGGAATAGACCAGGTTCCAGACTGCTTGCCGCCGCTATTTTGTCCGCCGGCCCGCCCGCCGGCTTTTTGGTTTTCAACATCGGCAGAATTTTGAGTTGGAGTAAGGGTTGCCATAATAAAAAATTTTCAATTTTCATTTAGCAATTTTCAATTGCTCCGCGATATTTCGCGGTTTGATTGAAAATTGAAAATTGTTAATTGAAAATTAATTTAGCTTATCCTGGCTGTCCTGAATTTGTAAAAGCTGTTTGGGGTCGGTGGTAATAATTTGGTCTTCCACGTAAGAGGCGTAAATTTTAATGGCCGCATGCTTCAGACCCGCGAAAAATATCCCTTCGCCGACTTCGCTTTCAAGCAGCAAATACTTTTCACCTTCGGTTAAAAAGAAAGTTTCGGCAATAACATTAATAGCCGCAGGGCTCTGTTTAAGCAGCATTTGAATGGAGGAGTTGGTAACAATGGGTTTGCCGTAAGGGCTGGCCAAAAAATCGGCCACGTCCTGGGTAATAGTAGTCAGACCCAAATAATATTTGCGCGCGCGTTTGGCAATGCCGAACAAAAACCTTGCCGAATCTTCGTGCTGCATTAAAATCCAGGCTTCGTCAACCGCCAAAATGCGTTTTTTGAGTTCACTGCGCACAATATTCCAAATATAATTTAAAATAATATACATAGCTATTGGCCGGAGTTCCTCTTCCAAATCGCGGATGGAAAACACCACCAACTGATTATTTAACACCACATTGGTCTGCTGGTTAAGCAGGCCGCCAAAAGTGCCTTCGGTATATTTGGTCAGGCGCTGTCCCAAATTTTCCGCCCCGACCATGTTGTTCAAAATTTCTACCAAGTCGTTCATAGTCGGATATTCCATTCCGCGAAAATCCGCCAAATCGGGAGTGATGTCTTTTTTGGCAAAAGTCTGCCAAAGAGCCTTATCCATTAAGGCTTCTTCCGTGGGATTTAACTTGCCTATCATAAGACTAAACAGACCTAGCAAGTTAATAACGGCGGTGCGTAAAACATCGGCATTGCTTTCTCCCTCTATGGCCACGGGCAAATCGAACGGGTTAATGCGCGAGGCTGAATTTAAGGACACGCTCAAATAGGTACCGCCCACGGCCGAGGCCAAATGCTGGTATTCATTTTCCGGATCCACAATTATGACGTCCGTGCCTACCATTAAACTGCGCAAAACTTCCAATTTTACGGCATACGATTTCCCGGCGCCGGATTTGGCAAAAACCACGGAATTGGCGTTTTCCATGGCAAAACGGTCAAACAAAATAAGGCTGTTGTTGTGGCGGTTAATGCCGTACAAAATTCCGTCGTTGCTGGTTAAGTCCGAAGATACAAACGGGAAACAGGAGGACAGCGGGCTGGTATTCATATTATTGGCCACATCCAGCTCGTCCATACCCAAAGGCAAAGTGGAATTCAGCCCATTCTGGGTTTGCATTAGCGCGCGCTTGGTTACAATTAACTTGGAACCCAGGGAGCTTTCCAGGGTGCTGGAAAATTTATCCAGCTCTTTTAAGTCCGTGGCGTAAATTGTAAAATACAAAGCAAACCGGAAATATTTTTCCGTACCCTGCATTAAACTGTCCCGCAGACCTTCCACGTCCTTGTAAGCAGTTTCCAGCATTGGATCGCGCACCATGCCCTTTTCCGTGTTAATGGCCATTTGCGAGCCAAGTTCGCCGACTTTACTTTTGAGTTTTTTTAAAATCTCCGCCGAATCTATTGGATAAATAAACATGGACAAATCCAGCGCGCCCTCGGCCTGGATAATAAAAGACAGCCAATTGCTGGATAAAAACCTCGGGTAAGCCAGGACAAAAAAGCTCCTGCCGAATTTGCCGTTAAGCTCAAAATATGAGCTGTCAAACTTAAGCGCGGCCGGCGCGATTAAATCTTTTAGCGTGGTTAAACCTTCGCGATAAGTTTTTTCCAAGTCGCCTAAACTGGAGCTCAAACCGCGTTCGGTTTCAGCCTGTTTAAGATTCTGCTTCTTTTGTTCCAGTTCTTCCGGGGTGATTTTACTGAAAATTGACATTTTTAATTCGTGTTTATTTGTCTCTCATTCGTGTTCATTAGTCTGCTATTTTAATATCCTTCAACTGCCCGGGGTCGGCCAGCGGTGCGGCGTCAAAATTGTAGGAGCTGTAATACAGCTGAATAATTTCCTCGGTCTTGAGTCTTACTCCCCGAACGCCAATTCCGGAAAGATTGGAAAGTATAGCGGAAGCACGGATATCCAATTTTTCTTTGGCTTTTTCAAAATTTTCGATTTTTTTGGCAATTTGCTTGGATTTCCCGCCCCCAAAAATACCGGACATAAAACCACCGGCGGGAGGGAAAATACTTTCGCCCAAAGGCACTATAATATAAAAATTCTTATTCATAACGCTTGCATTCTCAATAAGTCTTGATATAAATTCCGTATATTCCACAGTTTGGACTCTTAGAAGCTCGTTAGTCTGCTTTTCGGAAAGTGACTTTAATTTTTCCAAATAACTGCCGATTTCCATTTTACGGCTCTGCATTAAAATTTGCACCGAAAAATCCAAGGAATTTAAAAACCTTTGGAAGTTGTAGATTATGGAATCCTGTTCCTCCTGGCTTTTTAAGTCAAAGTTGGTGCTGGAAACCGAGACAATCGCCCGCAAAGTGCCGTCGTCCACCACCACGGTGTCATTTTTTATTTCGGACAGCCTTAAAAAACTCTGTGTAGTCTTCCCTATCTGCTTCTTTTTGTTTTGCATTTCAAGTTTCATTGAAGACCAATTAACACTAATTAATTACGAATGAACACTAATCTTACTTAGGAACGGTTTGCGATCGTTAGTATAAATTGATCTTTTAATATAGAGTTGCGGCGTTGAAAAATTAACCAGATAACCAATTTCATACCTACTTGCTTTTAAATACGATAATTGTTGCTGTAAATCTTGTTGGATGGGGAATGTCGTGTCTTTTATTTCCAAAACTATTGCATCTTCTATAACTAGATCAGGGACATAGGTTTCAAGGACTTTTCCCGTTTCTACTGAATAAATATTTATCCTTTTTTGTGATTCAAATTTAATCCCTTTTAGGGTTAATTCTTCTTCCAAGGCTTTTTGGTAAATTACTTCTTTTAAGCCTTTCCATACTTGTTTGCTACATTATACACACAGCCCTGAACTTCGTAAGACAAATCTTTATGCAATAAACCGGGACTACCCGCATTCGTGTTTATTTGTCTCTCATTCGTGTTCATTAGTGTAATCTCCCCGCAATGTCACTCTCTTCTGTTGCTGTCTTTCTTAAAAGCTCCTGGATCTCCCTTAAATTGGCCTGCGGGTCTTGCGGGGCTTTGGCCTCTGCCTTAACCGGCGAAGAAAGCTGGGCGTCGGACATTTTCCCCATCGATTTCATAACATGCGCTTCTTTGTGGAATATTAAAACTTTTGGCGCTCCGACAAATGATATTAATTTGGGGATAATGTTATATATCGGCCGGCCGTTAAACGGCGCAAAAGCCAGCCCCAAGGCCGGTATGCCAAACAACACAAACAAAAAAACCGCGACCAATATGCTTTTGCTGACGGAAAAACCCATAAAAATTACAATACCCGCGGCAAAAACTATGCCAAACTGCTTAATACTCAACGAGCCGATAATTTTATCCTCGACTTCGGTAAATTGTGGGACTGGAAATTGCATACCTTTATTTATTATAGCATTAAACTATCTTTACTAACTACTAATTAATTACTAATATACTAACTTAGATTTACTATTCTTTTATAATTCCTACAATTTTATAACATTCATCATAGTAGATTAAATCTTCTCGTATAGTTTTCTGTTCCCTTGCAGTCATTAGTATATTAGTAAGGATTAGTAGTTAGTAAAGACAATGATATTATGACGCCTGTATTTTCGCTAACAAATCTGTAAATTTTTCAAACTGTTCCCTGGTTAAATAGTCTTCTCCCTGTTCCGCTAAAGTTTCAAAATCGGATTGTCCGGTAAGCAGTTTTGCGCCGGTATTAATATAATCTTCATAAATTTTACTCTTTTCTATGTTAAAGACCGCTTCAAAGTAACCATACCGCCCAATTAGTTGTTTAATTTTAGCAACCATAGAGTCCAAAGCCGAAACCTGGATTTCTTCGCGCACAAGCTTGGTTAAATCTTCCAGACCGTTTAACACCGGCTCTTTTATAGCTATTGGCTGGCGGATTTCCTTTAATATAGTGCCGGTACTCTGCAAATGCTCCTTAATGCCTGCCAAAGACTGGCTCTTGCTGGCTTCGGTAACTTCCGGAAAATTAATCCCCGATGCAAAACCCGGACTAGCCGGAGTTTTAGCAGATGGCCTTGGTAACACCGGCGGTTTGGATAACAAAGGCTTGTCCGTTGCCAAACCAGCGGCCGGCTTTTCGGCCAAAGGGAAAAAAGGTTTTGGAATAACGGGCGGCTTTTTGCTTTCCTGGGTCTCAAGCGCGTCCGTTTTTTTGCCCACAACGGTTTCGCTTGAATACTCGCTTGGTAAACTTTTGGCCGGTAACTCCAGTTCAAATTCCGGATGCCCCGCAGGCAGTTCTTTTTCTTTAAATATGGCTTTTAGTTTGGAAGCAAAAATTGACGGCTTCTTTTCCATCGGAGGTTTTACCGGCAATGGAGCCGAGGGCTGTTTAAAAGTCGGCAAGTTCATTATATGGCTCATCTTTGGCATTTGCGGCAATAATGATGGCGAGGGCGCCAAAGGCTTGGCACCGGCCGTATTTGCAGATGATCTGGTATTTTGTGCCGCGTTTGAATCCGCGCTTCCGGTCTTCCGACCTTCCGGCTTGCTCTCCACAATTTTAGCAACGGAAGGTTTTCCGACTTCCGTCCCGATTATCGGATGGAGAGATACGCTTACTGGTTGCGTCGGTTTTTGATTTTCCGACAATATTTTTTCCAGTTCCAAAAGCTGTTTGTCGTTCATCAAACCCAAAAGCGTCAGCCAGTCCGCCCGCTCCGATAGCGAAAGAATTGGTGAGGAATTTATCAGCCCAATTATATTTTCAATTTTTGTTGTACTCATCTTACCATTGCCCAAAATTAAGTAAAATTAATTAAAAATAAATAAAATTTACTTTTTTTTCTGATTTTTAATTGCTGAATTTCTGGAAGCTGTCATTATTGCGACAATCTCACCCGATTCCTGAAGTAATTCCTTAACTAAGGATATTTCAACAATATCCGCTTCAACTAATATTTCAAGCCAAAATTGGGTTTCATCAGCTTCTTCAATTACAATAGCCAGTTTGGAAATAAAATGCTTAACCGACTGAGCCCTGCAAACTGCTCTATAATTCGCGGCGACTGCAGTACCGGATCTTAACAGTTGGTGATTGGCTATAATCCTGCCTATTGGATCTTTTTGTAAAAACCTGACTAGTTTAATAATCTCTACAGCAAAAGTCTTTGTTCTCTGTTGCAACTCCTTGGGGTTCATAAATTTTATTTAATTTTACTTAATCTTGGTCCGCCTCGGCTCGCTTATCCGAACTACCGAGCGAGACGGGTCAATTTTATTTAATTCTTTTCTCCAGCTCCTCCAGCTTCCTGTCTATTTCTTCCTGCTTACTTACCCCACTCTGCTTTTCCGGCAGTTTATTCGATAAAGGATTAACAGTCTTCTTGCTATTGTCATTCCCCCCTCCTCCATCTCCCATCTTCAAGCCAAAACCTTCCCCGTGGCTCTTGTTCCTCGCTTCCTGCTCTTTACTCTTTAAAATATCCTGAATATTCACCCTGTTACCTCTGGGAACATAAGCGTCTTCCTGATTTAGAATTTTACGAACCGGAGCAACCGCGGCTTGCGGCAAACCCCCACCACCCTGCCCCCTAAATTGATTTTTGTCCGTGCCCAAATCCGCCGCTTCACCCGAAACGGTTTTCTTTAAGTCCGATGTAGCTTTGGCGAAGTTGGATTCGTTATTGATGTTTTCCCCCCTCTCCCTCCATGCCCCGTAGCGTGCCGATGAATCGGCATTGCTACTGGGGTGGGAGAGGGTTGGCTTGTCCTCCGTAGCTTTGGCGAAGGAGGAGGTGAGGGTTCCAACTCCTGCATTATCCGACTTCCAACTCTCCAATTTATCCGACTTCCGACTTCCGACATTCCGATCAATTTCATCCATCTCCCTCCGCTCCCCCCTCCCCTTCGGCGCCGGTACCACTGGAGGCAAACTCTTTGTGGCTCCTTTAAAAAGTTCGAATTTCTGTTTATTTAAATAAGGCAAATTCTGCTCGGAATCATTTTGGAATCCCTTTTCTTGATTTTCAAACTTCAACCAATCATAAAATTTTAGAATAACCATCAAAACATCCTTTTCTTCCTTGCTCAAGATTCTTACGTTTTGTGAGTGGTTAATGTAATTTATTTGCTCATACCCTCCTCTTTTTTGAATCTCCAAATTCGGATGTTCCGAGCTATTGTAATCAATAAGCCAATTTTTTATCGTTTGTTCAACCTTTTTTTCTTCTCCTGACAATATCAACGTAATATTAACTCTGCCCAACAGTTCGCTATTTTTCTCCAAAGATTTAGCACAATTTTTTATCCAAACGGAGTTAAATCCGGCTTTATTGTTTAAATACCATTTATATTGTTCTAATATATCAATTTTGCTAATAAAAAAAGCCAGATTGTCTTCCAGTATCCGCAAAGTTTCCTCTTGGGATAATTCGTTCAGCACCAACAAATCAAAATTATTTATTGCTAATAGTAAATCATTATGCCCCGAACTATGGGCAATGGCTCTAAGCCACCCCAAAAAAGGTACAACATATCTGCCTAGATCAAAATCCGGATTATCATAAGAAATCTCAAGAATATTTAAACAAGGACCGACATTCCCTCTTTTTGCCTCGTCTTGAGCCGCCAGTAAACTTTCCAGTGCATTATTGATGTCCTCTGCAATAAATTCCGAACCAAAAGAAAAAACTTCATTGTAAAAAAAGTTTTTTACTTCCGGAATTAACCGCGGCCAAAGTTTAACAAACCGTTGTTTTTCTACAACAGTCCATTGCAACTCCTGTATTTCTATTTCGATATTAATTTGTTGGTTAGTCATAATACTACAATACTAAAAACTTTACGGTGTTGTTCCTGTCGTTGGTATGGGAGCTGGGCTGGCAGCCCTTCCTGAATCAGCAATTATTTCATCATAATAATTTTGGTACCTAGTTTCATATTGAGATCTCCTGGTATTAAAGTCGGTTGTTATTGTAGCAATGGTCGCGGTCGACACTTCTTTTCCTTCTTCCCTCATATTCTGAACTTCCCTATTTACATCTTCTTCAATCATCTTATTCACAATCTTAGTTTTAGCAACTGCTTTATGAGCTGGGGAACCGCCGCCTCCTTCATCATAAACCATACGCTGCAAAGCCCGTTTCTTTTTCTTGTTCATGTGTGTAGATTGTGCATAATCAGACTTGTCAGCATCAAGCATATGACGAACAGTAAAATTAGATATGTTATATTTACCCTCTTTGCTTATATCTGCAACCATAGACCAATGCCCATCAGCAACCCTTGCCCTGGCTCCTTTTTTTGTATAGTTAGTATAAGCTTCTTTATTTGACCCTTCGTAAGCCGCATAATTTTTATATTTTTCATAGGCTTTATGGTCTGAATGTTCAAGTTTTTCTTCAAAATTATCTTTAAACGTATTTCTGTCCCTCTTTCTTATTGTTTCTTTGTCCATACCTGTACTTGCGTTCTTAGCACTGACATAAGTTTCAAACTGGCTGTCCAGTGCTGCCGTTTGAGTTTGAAACTCAGCTTCTCCAATAACTTCTCCATTTTTATCGGTATTAATAATTTGCGGATGCCCATGGTGATCTAGCTGATACGCTTCTGCGTACCAATACTCATTGTTGTCATAAGCATGTTTAGACAATGCGGCCATTGTCTGTCCAGCCTGACCTTTTGTCATAAAGCCTTTTTCTACTTGTTCATTAACCCATTGTAGGGCGCCTTTAGTTGACACTTCCTTATGCTGTTGTTCAAGCATATAGTTAAAACCTTTACCTTGTATCAACTGGTCAACTGCGCCAAAATAACCCTGACGTGTACTTAAGTCCCCCGGATTTTTTTTCATTTTTTCCAAGAACAACTTAACAACCCCATAAGCCTGTCTCTCCGACTGATAAGGAGTGAGCTCTTTACCGTCATGTTCGTACGCATGGACAAAACCTTCGTCGGCCAAAGCCAAAGCTGGTTCCCTAATAAATGGCAATGACCTTACAACTTCTTCAGCTGTTAAACTGGCTTGCTTGCCAATATCTTCCGTTTTCTTTTTTCTGCGGTCTTCCAGAGCCTGTTTAACTCCTCCTGGATTGAACATAGCAAAAAGAGTCTGCTTTGACCTCCCTTTAAAGCCATATTTACCATCCTTGTCAGGCTTTGCGTCACCAAACCACTTTGTTGTAAGGGCGGTTTTCTTTCTTAAAGCCGCACTCCCCGCAGCGCCGCCCACAAATTTTGCACCCCCACCAGCCACAGCAAACGTACCGAAAACTCCATATTTCTTTGCCGCGCCGGTTATGCCTTCGGCGCCATAGATGCCGGCCTGGGTGGCTACTTTTAGGGAGGCAATTAAAAATACAATCAATAAAATATTACTGCCTAAAGTTACAACCAAGTTAGCAAATCCCTGTTGTCCAAAAATGCTGGCATTCTGAGCCGTAATCTGCAATTGTTTGTTAACAGTTGCATTGGTTGCCATTATGGCGGTCATATTCAAAAAGAACGCCATTATGGGAGTGAAGAACGCGTATTTTAAAAAGTTTTTCCACCACTCCTCGCGATAATGCGACGTACTGGGCAGAACCCCCGCAGCATAAGCCACGGGTGATATCATTAGCAAAAGCCACAAAGCCACAATCCGGATAACCAAAAATACGGCAATGGCACAAAACACGGCAAATGAGCCCAAACTCATAGCCAACCAAAATATAGACGCGATAAATCCCCCAAAACTGCTGTTTACGGCCGATGCGTTAGCGTTCACCTGCTGACTTTTAAGGAAAGCCATAATTGCACTGTTGTTTGTGGTCATCAACTGTTTACCCAAATTTTGTACCGCTGCTCCGTTGGAAGGCAAAAACTGCGCCTGCACCGTGTCCGCCAATGCCAAAATAGCCTGGCCAATGACCAAACTAAAATTAATTAAAAGAGCCGCAATTATTAATTGCACCAACAAATGCCTGGCCTTATAACTTTCCACCCGGAACAGCGTGGCCATGGCAATAATAATCAATGCCACTATAAAAAATATGTCACACAAATTTCTGACGGTTTCCCAACCGGAATAAATTACCGCTACAAAAGTATCCTGATAAGGATGAATACTAAGTACAGCAAGGATTATTGGAAGAACGAGCCAAGCAAAAACCTCATAAATAAGTTGCTGAAATAAAGACAAAATAAAAGCAACAATTTGGTTTAAAAGACTGGTTAGGCCTCCCCCTGGACTTTGCTGAGGAGTGCTGGTTGTAGACCCATTTTGTGGAATACCACCTGATATCGGTGTTGAACTTGCTTGTAGTGCTGTGTTAAAGGCAGTTATATAAACACTCTTGGCTGCAGAAAAAGTTGTATTAGTGTTAATTCCCAGTATTTCAAAATACGGATAAAGATAAATTTCATTAATCGTACCCGCATCGCTATATTGGACACCCAAATTGCTTAAATCCGATTGGCTCAATGAAATTTTAAAATTTAAGTTTGTATTCTGCTTCCAAGTACTATTTACAAAGAATGCGTAAATAACACTAGGCCAGTCACTTGATATGTAAGAAAACTTGCATTTAAAAAAACTTTGCCCCAAAAAACTTGTGTTAGTAACACACGCGGTATCGTTCTGAATTTTATTTACTGCACCAATAGCAACCCCGTTTATAGGATTGTCTACAAAAGCCCCACTGGTTAAACGGTCATTTCCTGAAGTTCCAGAACCTGCAACAATCTGGCCAGGTGATAGTAATTTTAAAGTTACATTAACAACAACCGAGCCTCCATTGTATGTTTTTACATTATTATTATCTACGCTTTCCTCTACCTGTACGCTTTGGGAATCTATACTTGCCGCTTTAGAAGTTGAAGGAAATTGCAAAAATCCGTTTATCAACAAGAAAGCAAGAGCGGAAAATAACAAAAGATATTTCTTCTTGTCCGCGAAAATAAAAGAAAACCACGGCCATAAGAGTTTGGCTGCAGTTTTGAGTGGGGCAGATTTTTTTAAGGCTTTTTGTTTCAAATGCAAAGGTTTTACTTCTACAACTAATAAACACGAATTAGTCACGAATTAACACTAATGCGACTTAGGAACGGTTTGTGGTCATTGGTATAAATTAATCTTTTAATGTAAAGCTTTATGGTTGAAAAATTAACCAGATACCCGACTTCATATTTGCAGGCCTTTAAATAAGATAATTGCTGTTGCAAGTCTTGCTGTATGGCAAACAAAGTGGCTTTTATTTCTACGACCACCACATCTTCAACAATTAAATCAGGCACGTAAGTTCCCAACACCTTTCCTGTTTCAACTGAATAAATGTTAATTCTTTTCTGTGATTCAAATTTAATTCCCTTTAGCGTTAATTCTTCTTCTAAAGCTTTCTGATAAATTATTTCTTTCAACCCTTTGCCGTATTTATTCGCAACATTATATATACAGCCCTGAATCTCATAACACAAATCTTTATGCAACAAACCTACGCTACCCATATTCGTGTTTATTTGTCTCTCATTCGTGTTCATTAGTCTGAATTAATGCACAAATTTTATGCCTAACTTTGGCGCGGCTTTGTCTACCCAATTTTCTACTTGCTTAACTCTGCGGTTAAGAACGGGGATTTCCTGACTTTTTGTGAGGTTATCTTTAGCAATTGCATCTACAGAAGTCTGTAAATTATCAAGCCTCTTGTTTATGTTGTTAAAACCGGTTTTCATCTCTTTTTTGGTGGCAAATACGTCCTGGAGATTAGAAAATTTTAAACTGATTTCAATTTTAGAATAAAATTTTTCATCCAAATCTTCTTTAGTATAAAAGACTTCTTTTTGAGCCTCAATTTGGGCTTTGGTGAGTTTTTTGATGTCTTCGTCAGAAAGCATAATTTTTAGGCTAGGCTAAATGGTTAAATTTGCTCGAAATCCTAAGTATTTTCACCAAGTTTCTTACTAAAATTATACCACAAACTCCTAAAATCACAAAATTTTGGGGATGTGGATATTTTTCATTAAAAAAGGCGCCGTTCAAGCCTCTGAACTCGCCATCTTAGAAGAAAAAACACCCCTGTTGTTGTAATTAACCTCATCCCTGCAAATACCTGGATATTTCCACAATAAAAATTTCAAACTCGCCAAAATAATTTTGTAAATAAGTATAAACTCTACCATGGTCAACTTCCGAATACTCATGAACCAGCCGATTGCGGAATCCCGCCATGTTTTTATTCTTTTCACTAAATTTTCCTGTCAGGATATTTTGCTCCGCTAAAATCTGAAATAAACCCCGGCTGTCCTCTGGCGTTTTTATGTTTAAGGCCACCACTAAATGTCGGCAAACATCAAGCACTATTTCTATGGACAACTGCAAATAATGTTCAGCCAGACCAAAATTATGGTGATCGCCCAAAAAATTTTGTTTGTTTAAAGCCTTCAACTCTTCGAGTCTTTGAATATACTCACGCAAGCTTTCCAGCTTTCTTCGGATTAGTTCTTTGTCAATGTCGCTCATACATTTTTTGTCGCGTATTTTTTAAAAAACGATTTATTTGCAACATCAAAAAAAGGCTTCTCGTCATCATAGTCCCGGATGGCCCTTACAGCCTGTAAGCGATGACTGGTAATATCTTTTAAATAAATTAGTTTGCCATCGCGTATAATTCTAAACCGCAAGGCTACCGGCAATTGTCCAAAAATTTTAATATCTATTTTTTTATCGGCAATACCGAGTGCGTGGGCGAGAGGCTCCACCAGCGCGTCTAAAATATTTTCTTGTTTAGTTGCGTTTGAAAAATTCTCTCCAAAACCAATGGCCATATCAATATCGCTTTCATTGTCGGCAAACCCTGAAACTACTGAACCAAATACATACGCAAAAGCCGCCGGCGTGTCCGATAAATATGTTTGCAAAACTTTTTCTAATTGTTCAACTGCAATCAGCATAAGTTTATAATAGCATATTTTATGTTAATTTAAAAGCCGCCTGAATTTTTAGGCGGCTTGATTAAAATTTTGTTTATTGGAAAATTTTCAACAAATTTTTACTGCCCGCGAATGTTAAGTTCCGGAATTGGACCGCGGGTAAGGATAGCGGCTTTTTGTGTATACGCGCCGGCAACGGCCGGAGCGTTGGGGTTGTAATTTAGAGATTGTTGGGAATATGGCAATACAGCAAGAGTGCTATTGCCGAGACTTTTCCCTGTGGGATCAAAAACAGTTAACACATAAGTCGCCGGGGTTGTCGGGCTTACAGTAGCGCTACCGTCTAAGGGCTTATGAGTGGTAGACGTAACACCCGGTCCGGAAAGCGTCGCATAGCTCGCGGTTGTAAGCTTGGTAGTCACCACATTCCAACTCAAGGTGGTATTGTTTTGAGTGTCAGTCCCGGAGTTATAGAAAATAACTGGATTGTCGGCCAAATTATTCGCTGAATTTGAAGCCGGAATTGAACCTGCCAACGAAGCCGTAGCCGCCACCGCTGTATTCTCATTAATCAAAGCGCTGGTAGCTCCTGCGTGAACGCCGCCCAAAACCATACTGGTACCGATTTGTGTGGCTATACCGGTAATAAGATTTATATAAGCAGGCAGGTTACTGCCGTTGTATTGGGTCAGGTTGCCTCCCATAGCTTTAAATAAGGCATCGATTCCCTGGTTAACCAAAACCGCCGGGGAAGATATCGCTTCACACATAATAATTGCCGGCGCTGTGCTGGTACTGCCATTAGCGCCTGTTATTGCGTCAGGCGCGCTATTCCATGCATTATAAGCGGCGTTGTAATCGATCGTGGCCTGTGTCAGATCTGCGGGCTTCACGCTCCCCGGATTTGCCGTTTGAGCCTGTTGTAAATTAGTAAGTAAAGCTTGCCGGTTAGCCATCTGATTTTGCAAAGCAATGGCTTGCGTATCAATCTGTTTTTGCTGAACAAGCGTACCCGCGCAGTTAACCGGCGCTTTATAACCGCTACCCTGGCTAATTTGCTGCTGCGCCGTGGCCATAGAAGCGGAACGCGACTGGTCAAGACCGCCAACGTAAGCCGTTTGCAAATAATACGGATTGGCATTCGGACTGCCCATAGCCGCCATTTGGCCGTAAAAATTCGGGCTGGCCGGATTCATAGCCGACGGATTGTATCCCAAGGCGGCGTCGGCCGCCACAAAAATCCCGGGCTGGATTTGCGACCGGAACGCGGGATTTTCCAAAATCGACCGCGCCATTAACTGGTCCTGATTGTTGGGAAAATTTTGACGGATAAACTGGTTGTCGTACATTAGCGTAGCCGCAGAATCCGCGTACTGCTTCATATTGGCAATCTTGTAATTATTGACCAGCTTGGTGACTAAAGTGTCGGCTACGACTTTACTGGTCTGAAGCAACATACTAATTAACAAGGTTTTCCAAAAACCCTGATTGGCGTTGTCGATTTTGGCCTCTAAATCAGTTCGCTTTTTTGTATAAGTCGCGATACCGGATTGGATTTGCGTAATATATTGCTGCTTCATCGTACTAAGAAAAACATTTGAGGCCGGAAGACCGATTTCAGGAGGAATAGGAGGAGTAGCAGCAGGATCACCATCTGTGCCTGTAAAAGCAATCAAAATATCATCGGCACAAACATCCAAAAAAACATCGTAAGCTGTGTCTAAAGTGTCCATCGCGGCTAACAAAGCCCCATTGCCGGTAGGGCTAAGAACTGCCGAAGTAGAGGCGCCCGGAACAGCACTATTAAAAGCTAAATCGGCCTTTTGCACAAGCGATAAGCATGCCTGATAAGCGGTAAATCCTCCTTTGAGGCCTTGCTGCTCAATAACGTTTTGCGCTTCGCCGGCTATCCCGCCCACGGTATTACCATTCCTGCTGTCGGAAGTCGGCACCGAGACTTGCGCCAAAATAACCCCAGGCCAAAAAGCAAGCTGGCTAAAAATTAAAACACCGGCGATAATTTTTTTTGTTTTATCCAGCACCACTTTTTGGTGGTTATTAGAAGTATTTGGTTTTAAAGTTTGGTTTGGATGTTGCTTCATATAGATAAAACTTGTATCTGATTTCCCTCCCCCTTGCGGGGAGGGTTAGGGAGGGGGTGCAATAGAATCGGCTTTTTATCACCCTCCCCTAGCCCCTCCCGTCAAGGGAGGGGAAAAGACTGATCGCATAAATTCAAATGTAAAAAAACAAAAAAAGTGGTGCCGGATTTATTGGGAAGCATCGCTGTTGTTAAAAGTACTTAATGAATTTTGGGAATTGCCGCCGGTTGTTAAATTATTTGCGGCTTGCGCCTGCTGTAATGGCTGGCCGCTTGAGTCAACATACAAAGAAGAACTCGGATCCAGCGATCCATATTTTTGCGCTACTGAAACATTTTCGGTATCCAAATCCTGCTGGCTTTTTATAAATTGCATTAAGTTTTGGTCAACCAAGGTAGGGTTGCTGTCGGCCTGCGAAAAATTTTGCAACAGAATAATGGCGGAAGAATATTGAATAATCTTTAGCTGTTGTAATTTAACCAGGCCTTGCGGCACAGGGAGTTTTTGCAACGCGTCGCGGACGTCAATTAATTTTTGCGCCTGCTGGTTAATTTGGGTTTGGTCATTGGAAGTTAAAGCGGACTGAAACGCAGCAGTATCTACGGGACTGATTTCTAAAACTTTTGCCTTTGTAAAATATCCCGTAATGGCTTCGTTAGAATCCGGAACTTGATTTACCTTAACGCTGTCCAGTGACAGCTGTACATCTTGGGTGCTCGCTCCCAAAATCTGCCCCATGTCCACCGGGGAGACGGTACCGTCGTCGTTAATTATGCTGGGGCCGGTTGGGTTGGTGCTCGCGCCTAAAACTTCCGGCTGTTGGTCACTGGCCGGTGGAACATAAGCGTAATAGTGCGGCGCGTTTTGCTGAGCCAATGCCAATTCAGAGGCTTTGTGAAAATCAAAAAGATCGGGCTTTTCCATCCAAGACATTCCCACGACCAAGACCATAGCCATCATTATAATTCCAAAATGTCCCCAACTAATTGAAGAGTTTGTTTGTGATGGTTGCGCTTCTGAATAAAAATTGTTCATATTTTTGTTCCTTTGCGTTTTACAATTTTAAAAGCCCGGAACCATGCTGGTACCAATTCCAAAAAGGCCGTAGGTAGGATAATAAAAACCTAGAAATACAGGATAGGGTAAGTCACAAGAAGCAAAAGGAATTGGGAGATATTCACCTAAAATATTTATACCCGGCATCACCAAATTCATGTAAGGAAAAATAAGTGAATAAGGAGGAATTGTATAAATACCTATTATTGGGGGAACCAAAATTCCCTTCTCCCCTAAATAAATACTAGTTGTAAGATTGTTAACTATTGTATGCGCGGGACATACCGCGGGTGCAGGAGGAACTATTGGCGGCACAATATTTGTTATCGTTCCGCCAAACGGTATTGCTCCGGGCGTGGCAAAAGCTTGTGGGGTATTTGCGTAAATGCCAAAAACCAAACTCCCGATTACCAAAAACCCAGCCATAAGAATATATAAAATTTTGCCGGTTTTATTATGCTCCATAATTTTTGTTTTATTTTTTGCTTTTTATAACCAAAGAACGGCTTAATGAAATAAGCTCAAATAAAAGGGAATCTGCGATAGATTGTTTTTTCTTTTTGTTTCGAAGATCTTTTTCTTACCTTCTGAATATATTATAGCACATCTTGGAAAATTTTGCAATACCTAAAAAATTTAGTATCATTAGGAGGCTTACGAGCACAGCCCCCTTGATGGGCAGCCTCGGGGCGTTTACCCGATGGTACCTATCAACTATTTAGGCAGCTATTAACTACTATGTCAAAAAAAACTATTCTTGTTATTTGTTTATTGTTCTTGTCCGTTGGCTGCGCCAAACAAAATTTGCCCGCCACAGATACTCCCCCGTCGTCCGCGCCCCAATATAACTATACCCATCAACTTCAGGTAGGTGACAAAATTTTAATGGTGGAAATTTCCACGACTCAAGCGCAAATGCAGCAGGGACTTTCGGACAGAGATTCGTTGGAACAAGGCCAGGGAATGCTTTTTGATTTTTCCGCCGGAGGCGGATCCGCCTCCGGCGGAGGCAATGCCGCAATACCGAACTTTTGGATGAAAGACATGAAATTTGATTTGGATTTTATTTGGATAGCCGGCGGAGAAATTATTGGTATTACTCCCAACGTAAGCCACCCAAACACCCCGAACGATCCCCTGCCGACATACAGGCCGCCGGCACCCGTAAATCAGGTCCTGGAAGTTAGCGCTGGGTGGGCGGACAGAAACAAAATAAAAACCGGAGATGAAGTCCGGTTAAAATAATTTTCAATTTTCATTTATCAATTTTCAAACACGTACGACTGCTGTTCATTGGAAATTGAAAATTGTTAATTGAAAATTTTATCTGTTAGCTCAATCCATTCCTGAATCGATAACTCCTGGGGTCGTGCCTCGGGTTTTATTTTTAGCGAGGATAAAATTTCCAAAACCGAATTTTTTTCCAATCCCAAATTATTTACCAGGGTATTATGAATTTGTTTCCGCTTGCCCGAAAAGCATGCTTTAACAATTTTAAAAAAAATTTTTTCATCAGCCAAAATATATTTTGGTTTCTTAAACAAATCAATCTTTACAATCGCGCTGTCAACTTTTGGCGCCGGGTAAAAATTTTTGGCTAAAACCGTTTGAATAATTTTCGGTTTCCCAAACAGCTGAACGGAAATTGCCAAAATGCTTAAGTCCCCCGCTTTGGCGGAAATATTCCTTGCTACTTCTTTTTGCGTTAAGATTGTTATGGACGTCGGTTTGTTTTTTGCCGTCATCAGCATTTTAAGAATCTTGCCGGTAATAAAGTACGGGATGTTGGCAACAACCTTGTATCCCGCGGATTTGGTCGCGGATCCGCTACGCAGATCGGAACGCGGATCCGCGTTTATATCCGCGGTTGCAGTTTTAGATCCGCGTGAGATCAGCGTTTTTTGGAAGTCATACTCTAAGGCATCGGCGATTTCAAACCGAAAATTTTCCGGAAAGTCTTTTTTAACGCTTTTTAAAATAGGGAAAAATTTAGGATCTTTTTCAACACTTAGCACAAAACCGGCTTGCTCGCAAAGTAATCTGGTTAAACTACCAATCCCCGGCCCGATTTCCAAAACAGCATCATCTTTACTGACTTCCGCCGCGTCCACAATGTCCTGCAAAACAAAATCATCAATCAAAAAATTCTGCCCATAAGTGAAGTTGGGTTTTAGGTTGAAGCTTCTTAAAAGTTTTTTTAGCTGGTCAATGTCCATATGTGTTAAATCCGAAATCCAAATATCGAAATTCGAAACAAATTCAAATATCTAAATTGTAAATCCAAAACCCTAAATGTCCCCGTTTAAATATTAAGTATTAGAATTTAGATATTGTTTCGGGTTTCGATATTCGGATTTCGAATTTTTTATTAAGTTAATTCATAAGTCACTTCTTCGTCAACGTTTTTAAAATGTTCCTTAGCCATGCCGCGGTATTCCACCACTCCTTTGGGCAAAACTTTTAAAATTCGCGAGGGTTGGTTAATTTGCACATTGCCGAACCCGCGGCGGTTGTGGGTATATACTAAAAACAGCCGTTTGCGCGCGCGGGTCAGCCCGACATAAGCCAGGCGGACTTCCTCGCTAAGCTCCGCCGGGTCTATTAAGCTTCTGGAGTGAGGCAAAATTCCTTCTTCCAAACCGACAAAGAATACGTTATCAAACTCCAAACCTTTAGCCGAATGCAGAGTCATTAAAGTTACCGCGTCTTTGCTTTCGTCTTTTTGGTCTATTTCCGAAATCAGCGCGACTTCTTCCAAAAACTCCTGCAAAGCCTCGCGCCATCCCAAATTTCCAAACTTATGAGCCACGTTAATAAGCTCCTCGGCATTTTCCCAACGGGATTCCCCCGCCTCCGAGCCGTCGCGCAAATACTTTTCGTAACCGGTCTTTCGCAGAATTAACTTGACCAGCTCCGGCAAGGAAAATTTTTCGTTAAAATCGGAAAACTCCTCGATCATCCTAAAAAACTCCTGGGAAGATGCCCAGGCTTTTGGCTGGATTTTAATTTCGGCAAAGGCAATCCGGAAATCTTTAAAAAGCAATTCCTTGTCCCTGCCACCCAAATTTAAAATAAAGTCACGGATTTCGGCATACGACTTGTCGCCAATACCGCGCGGCGGTTCATTGATGACCCTCCGAAGCGATACTAAATCGCGATAATTTAAAGTTAATCTCAAGTAAGCCAAAATGTCCTTGATTTCTTTGCGTTCGTAAAATTTTAATCCGCCGACAATCTGATACGGTATGGACGCTTCTATCATAACTTCTTCAAGCGCGCGGGACTGCGCGTGGGTGCGGTACAAAATGCAGAACTCCTTGAGGCTTTCGTGCTTCTTGGGAAGCTGTGGCACCAAAGTCCGGCCAAAAGATTGGGAATATTGGGCCTGCATCATTTTTGCCTTAATAAACCTATCAAGTATAGAAAACGGTTTGGGTTCGGCTTGAGAATCGTCATCGGCATATTCCAAGTCCTCGGTACGGGCGGGTTTCAAACCCGCCCCTACAACGGCCAATTTCACAATATTTCGCGCCACAAACTCGGCCTCGGCTCGCTCGTCCTCCTCGCAGGTTAAAATAATTTTCTCTCCCTGGACATTTTCCGTCCACAGGACTTTTGGCTTTTGCTCGGGATTCATTTCAATAACTTTCTGGGCGGCTTCCAAAATATTTTTGGTACTCCGATAATTTTGTTCCAGCTTAATCGCCAGGCCTTCCGGGTAATCTTTTTCAAAATTCAAAATGTTGGTAATGTCACTGCCGCGGAACTTATAAATGCTCTGGGCGTCGTCGCCCACGACAAAAATATTATGATGCGTGGCCAGTAAAGATAGCAATCGGTATTGCACCTGGTTTGTATCCTGGTATTCATCCACCAGCACGTAACTAAATTTTTTTTGATACTTTGCCAAAACTTTGGAGAAATTCTCAAAAATTTTAACGGTCAGCAAAAGCAGGTCGTCAAAATCCAGGGCGTTTTGCCTATACAGCGCATCCTGATAACGGGTGTAGACCTCGGCCAATTTTTCGCGCATGGGCGACTCCAGTCCCAAATTTAAATCAGCCGGCAACTGTAACAAATTTTTGCCGCGCGAAATTAAAGCGCCAAACAAAGCCGGCGGCATTTTTTTACTGTCTATCCTTAAATCTTCCAAAATTTCCCGCAAGACTTTTTGCTGGTCGTCTTTATCAAAAATCACAAAATCCGAAGCATAGCCCAAAGCGGTAATTTCATGGCGCAAAATTTTGGCGCAAACCGAATGGAAGGTGCCCATAGTCAGGCTTTCCGACGCGCCTACATGCCTGGCCAAAAGGTTTGCAACCCGGCTCCTCATTTCCTTGGCCGCCTTGTTGGTAAAGGTCAAGGCCAAAATGTTCTCGGGTTTGACCAGCCGCTTCTCTATAATATAGGCAATGCGGTGGGTCAAAGTCTTGGTCTTGCCGCTGCCGGGCCCGGCCAAAACCAACACCGGCCCGAACGGCGCGGTTACAGCCTGTTTTTGTTTGTCGTTAAGTGAGGAGAGATCCATTTCATCATTTTAACATATATTCAATTAAACATATTAGCCCCGAAAGCTTTCCTGATGTTAAGATGATAAGATGTTAAAATTAACTTTTGCTAAGCCTAAAAACCTAATTTTTATCTTAAATAAAACAAAAAAGGATAACTTGTGGATTAAAACCTTGCCGTAAGCCTTAGGTACTGCTAGACTTAATTTTGAATATTTAATATTAAAAACATTAAAAATATTTAAGCGCTATTTGTAGTAATATTGGCCACTAAAAAATCCGGCCAAAATCATCCTATCGATCTTCTTTGAAAGACAAATCGCTTAAATATTTATCCCCCACTTTTTTAGATTCTGTTTTGTACCGAACTTTCCAGATACACGCGGTTATTTACTGGCTATCTGAAAAAGATTAAAAAGTGCGGGAAAGGGAAAAATATTCCAGAGTTAAAATCTTGGCTGTCTAAAGTAAAACGAACGCTTACAAGGACAGCTTTTTTCTTACAATATTATAGCAAAAGGCTCTTTTACCAAATAAAGAAAAGGGCTCCCTCTCTCAAAAAACTTCACCTTGAGAGTTTTCCTGCTGTCCACATAAAGCGAATGGATTGGATGGATTTTTTGCTTAAGTTTTCCAGCGAACTTTTCGTGGTAATTTTAAGTTTGATGGTTGGCGGGTTAAATTTATTTTATTTTTACGCGGGCAGTTTTCAGGATCAAAGTCTGGCCGGAAATTTTATTAGCCATCACCAAGGCATTAACCCTCTTTTGTACGCAAAAAATAACAGTATAGTAACAGTGGTCTCCGCCCAGAGTGGCATTATCCCCCAGGCACAAGCCGACGATTTTACCGGCTTAGACAGTCAAACCGCTGCCTCCGGAGACGCTATTAATGACAACAGCGATATAGTTATCGGCAACGAAGATACAATTTTGGCTCCCAATCCTGACAGCGTACAAAGCCTGATTCAAAAGCAAATTAAAATTTACCAAACCCAAAGCGGCGACACACTGGCGTCTATTAGCCAGCAATTTGGCATAACAGAACAAACTATTATGTGGGCCAATAAGCTCACCACCCCGAGTGTTAAGCCGGGCTGGGAGCTTATTATTTTGCCCACTGACGGCGTGTTGGTCAAGGCAACGGAAAATGACACCCTGCCGGACATTGCGCACGCTTACAACCCGGAAAAATACAATACCAACGCCACCGTACGTGAAAATTCCGCCGATGCCCTGTTACAAAGTATTATTTCTTATAACGCGCTTGATGGAGCCGAAGACATAAACCCCGGCGATTTAATTATAATACCCGGCGGCCAGGTGGTTTTACCGCCCGCGCCCAAAGTTACGCCCAAGCCAAAAGCTAAACCCAAAACAAATACACCCGACACCAGCATAGACGATGTTACCAGCCTGGGTGACGGCTACGACGGCGTTAACCATATTTTCCCAAGGGGTTACTGCACTTATTATGTGGCCTCACAAATGAAAATCACTTTTGGCGGCAATGCCAAAAGCTGGCTGGCTAACGCCAAAGCTTCCGGCTATGTAACAGGCAAAGAACCGGCTGTACGTTCGGCTGTGGTCATGACCGGCCCCACGGGCGCTATGAGGCGTTATGGACACGTCGCTTACGTAAACTCGATCAACGACGACGGTACAATAACCATTTCCGAAATGAACTACGATCACTTTAACCGTATTGACACCCGAACCATCTCTGCTAACGACTCCAGCATCCGCGGATATATTTATCCGTAAGACCGCTGAAATAACGCTGAATAACTGCAACCGCTGAATAAACGCTGAAGCTGTCATTAACCGCTCAGCGTTTTATTAGCGTGCCCATCAGCGACATATCAGCGGTTTTATAAGCAAAACCCCGGAATCGACCGGGGTTTTTCAACTTTCAACTTTCTACGGTATTACCTGCCCGTTACCGAAGCCGTTAGTGCCGGAGATGTCGGAAGTTGTTATGTCGTCCGCAGAAATATTTATAGCCTGGCTAGTGTATAAATCGTTAGCCGTGAAATTTATGGTTTTAACCAAAGTCGGCGATTGGTTAACCTGCGAAGACGATGGGCTTAGACTGACTTGAAATTCCAGTACTCGGGGCTGGCTAAACCGGCCGGTGTTGGCCGGAAAACTCCCGACGTTCCACGTTAGTTTATTTGTAGTGGGATCAAACTGAACATTGCCCGATTCCGCTGCCGTTACACTGCCGGCAATAAAGCCGGTGGGAACAAAAGCGAAAAGCTGGCCATTGGAAAAATCATTACTGGAATTTGACAGCGCAATATGAACTTTGTAAACACTGGGACTGCCAACCTGCGGCGGCAATGGCCCGGAAACGGAACTTAAAACGGTGCTAATGGCCGATGGGCTGGAAATTTTTAAAGTCAACTGCGCTCCGGGAAAAGCGGAAGTATACTCGCTCGACTGAATTTGAATACTGGAGACCAAGGATAAATTCTTAGAAGAATCTTTTACCGCCGGGTTGTTTATTTTTACGCTGAACGAGACATCTCCGGACTGGCTAGGCGTCAGGCTCTGGAGCTGGGGCACTCCCGAAGCATTCCATAAAATTGTATTATTGTTAACCTGGCCGCCCTGGGTTTTTATGGAACTTAAGTCCACGGCCTTGGAATTTAAAGTGACCTGAATATTTACGCCAGTGGCTACGGTGCTGGCATTATTTTGATAATGAACGGTAAAATTTAAAGTATCGCCGGGCTTAATAACTCCGTTAGAGTTAGCTTGTTCCAAACTTTGGGTAACCAAAAGCGGCAAACTGGAAATCGCGGTAACGAACGAGGAAGAATTTTGAATTGAATACTGGCCGTCCTGCCCAAGAATTAAAAATTCAGCCTGGGCGGTTTTGCTTTCCCCGGGATTGGCGGAATTAAAAGTTCCCTGAATTTGAATTGTCCCCTGCCCGCTGTTTGCCAGCGTACCAATATTCCAGGTGTCGGAACCTAAATCCGGCGGCGGGGTTGCCTGGGCAAAAGAAAACCCGTCGGGATAAATCATTTTTATTTGAGTATTTGCAATGTCGGCTCCGGAATTATTTTGGTATTTTACGGTATAAAGCACCAGCTGGGCATTGTTGGTTGAAGACGGACCGTCCAACTCCACCGAAACGTTGGAAGCCAAGAGGGTAATTGTGGAAGTCTGGTCTTTTTCAAATTGGGAACTAAAATTTGAATATTGATAATGCAATTTTATGCCCAAACTTTTTTGGTCATTAACGTTTCCGGTGACTTTGGCTTTAACCATTACCGTGGCGTTTTGACCTGGGATTAAGTCGGGCACAGTATATAAAGTACCCGAAATATTTTGCGCGGACGGGCTGCTGTTTTCATAAGTTTCGCCGTCGGGATAGGTTAATTCCAACTGTATGCTGACCAATTTTTGGGTATCGTTATTTTGCGCCGTAATTTTGTAAACCGCTTCGCCCCCGCTGGGCACCGAACCTGGCACATCCACTGAAATACTTACATTGGCATCTTTGGGCGCCGTTACAGGAGATTTTTTAAAAGCAAAATAAGCCAAAAGGAAAATAACAATTACACCCACCAAAATGGCCAAAAAATAATACTTGTTGTCGCGATAAAAGGCTCCAAAGCCGCCGCTTTCACTGCTTTGGCCGTCGGAAACGGTAATTTGCCGGCGCACATCGGAATCCAAAATTGGCGTTTCCACGGTTTTTTTTATAAACTGCGGGCTTGGTTGCTCGGGAACAACTGGTTTTGTCTCGTCCATATTGATGTTAGTTAGTTATCTATAATTATACCACAAACCGAGGTTCAACAATGGGCACCATTGTGCGGCACAATGGTGCCCATTGTTTGCTCATTGTCTTAAAAACTTTTCCGACCTAACCTTTCTTTCCAGTTGATATTCAATAAACTGGGACAAAAGGTTTTGCAAATCTTTTTCCCCACCAATATTTTTAACTTCTTTTAGTTCTCCGAATTCAATCAGCGGCAATTCCAAAAACAGCCCATAAACCGCCGGGCTGACTTTTAATCCATCGAACGATACCGCATTCCCAAACCCACCCAACGTTGGGCTAAAAAATATTTCTTTGCCGTCCCCTGCTTTGGCGTTATTATGCACGCCCAAACCCAAAGTTTGTAAAATCTCCAGCTTAAATTTTGCCAAGGCAAAATTTAAAATTTCTTCCGTGGTTTGCGCGTTTAAAAATTCCAAAAAATTTTCCAGCAAAACAAACAGCGGTTCGTTTTTTTGCTCATCGGGGGTAAATTTTAGCACCAGCTCCTGCGCGTAAAAAGCCCGCTTTAAATTTTCCAAATTTTCCCGCATTCCGGAAAAAACCTTCACCGGCTCAACGGAAATAATTTTTGGCAAACGCCCCTGGGTAAAACTTAAATTCACCAAAAATAATCCCTGCAATTTTTGCTGAAGCTTGGATTTGGACGATTTAACGGATTTTGCCAAACAGCGAATTTTCCCCAGCTCCCTGGAATAAAAAGTAATAATTTCATCACCCTCGTTAAAAGGCTGCTTTTTTAAAACGATAGCCTGGCATTTAGTTTCTCTGGGCATAAACTGTTATTACTTCCGTTAAATTACCTCAACTTATTCATTATATAAAAAAACCGCCCTTCTGGCGATTTTTCTTTAGCTAGCCTTATTTTACCAAGTTGGAACGGAAATAATTGAAAAAATTACTCAAATTTGATTATTACCCATAGTTATGCTATAATATATTAGCATAGAAAAATTAATTAGAAAATAACATAAATATATGGGCTTATTTAAACGTGAAGAAATGCCCTCAATCGGAGGCGAGATAAAAAAACTTGATGATAAAGCAACGGCAAAAGAAACTCGAGACAAAGAAAGAAGTCATCAGGAGTGGAAAAACAGCCCGGACGGGATAAGGGAAAGACGTATGGAAAATGCAGTTAAAGCTGTAAAAGTAAAAGAGTATACTCCCGAAGAACTAACACAAGCACAACAGGAATTACAAGAGGCGGAAGCGGGTTATCAAAAAATGTTAAGCGAGCCTGCTACAACAATGTGGGAAGTACAAGTTAAAACCATGAACTCTGAATTTTGGCAAACTAAAATAGGGGTGTCTAGAGAAAAAATAAGGCAACTAGAAGCACTTAGAGACCTCAAATCAGCGAGAGAAGAAGTTGCTAGTTCATAATATTTACATAAATAAAAAAAACCACCTTTACGGTGGTTTTTGTTTTGATTCACTTTGTTAACTAATACATCCATTTATTAACTCGTTGAAACATTGGCCTCGGGGAAAATCAAAATGTTCAATGCTATCAATTCAATTCGCAATATTCTTTAATGGATCAAAGCCCGAAAAATTTTGTTTTAAGTGATTGGCTGGCCTTATTTTACCAAGTTGGAACTGAAATAGCAAAAATAGCCGTTTAAATTAAAATAAAAGTGCCCCCGTCACAGCTTCGGCTAGACGGGGGACTTTTGTTACCTAAGGACTTTTTTGGTTTGCCTTACACTCGGGTGAACGGGCCCATGACCGGGATCGTGAAATTAATCCCTCTGTCTGTCTTAGTCCTAAGTGTAAAGCTGCAAATTACCGGCGTGGATGAGTTCCCCTCAATACGCAATTCGGCGCTGTAGGGCAACCAAGTGCGCATGAGCCGGGGGTATCTGCGGAAGACCCAGGTGCAGGCGACCTCATTCTCCCCTATGCCGATATGAGGCTCAAGTATCCAGCCTTTAATGCGAATCGTGCGTTCCGCATCATAGACGTATTTGCACTCTGGGTACGTGTGTACGCCTAAATGCCTTTGTTCTTCATCGCTCAAACTTACCTCGGTAATGGGTTCAAGCTTGAGGTTGAAACTGAGCCAATGAGGTAACCAATCCAATGACAGTCCGAGGTAGTTCCTTAGCGCCTCTCTCGTTAAATCTATCGCCAGCATTTGGGAGCTTTCATGCTCCATGCCTTTGTTCCTTTTTCTAAACATACATTCCTCCCATCTCGGGTTCACTGAGCCTAGACTCAAGTGGCGTGCCATCTCGGCAGCAAGTTGAACGGAATTTTTCTGCTCAATTTGTTGCTGACATTAACAATACAGAATACCGGCTTTTCGTGGTATTGTCAATTGAGATTTAGCTATCAAACAAAAAGCACCAAACAAAAAGGGAGAAAGTGGATATACAAAAAATCGCTCAATTAAAAGCGAAATTTGAGTTGGCTGGCCTTGTTTGACCAAGTTGGAACAGAAATTAACCAAGAATACTAACAATTTATTGTTTAGTCGTTATTGAACTGTAACCAAATATAAACTTGCGGTCTGGCCTTTTGCTATTAGTTTAGCGTCTGAGTATGGAGGTTGTTCCGGAGAAATAAAAATTAGCGCCCCGGGAGATATTTTTGTCGCGGGCGACCAAATATAGACCCGTTTGTCAGCGTAAAATATTAGAGCCGGCAAATCCCGATGATAAACTAAAATATTTAAGTTAGGGTAATTTTGTAAAGCAAACTGCATAAATGCTTTGTTCTCATAGTAATAATGACTGAAATAGCCGTTATCGTTTATTTTGCTGGCGTTAAATATAAAAGCGGAAACGATGAATAATAAGGAAATGGTAGATAGCCCTATTACCCTAAATAAATTATTTTTGCTCAAGAAAAAAATATCATAAATTGTCTTGGCAACCATAATTATTAAAAATGGATAAATTACCGACATATAACCCGCCAACTTGGTGCCCGCGACGCTAAAAAATAAGAATATAAAAATTACCTGTATTGCAATAAGCAAATGACCTCTTTCGTTATTTTTATCTGAAACTGCCCTCCATAAAAAATTAGCCAGACCAACTACTGACAAACCGGCTAAAATCAAATTATCTTTCATTTGCAAAGCATAATACCAAAAAGACCCGCTATGTGCTTCTAAGGGTTTTGCGTATCTTTCCAAAATATGATAACCAAAGTATGTTTTCCAAAAATTTGTTCCGTAACGGAAAGTTTCTATTAAGTGCCAAGGCAAAATAATCGCTAAACAAAGCAAAGCCCCGTAATAAAAATAGTGCTCCTTTAAAAAACCGCTATCCTTGCGAATAAGGGCGTATATAGCAATAATCGGCAAAGGTAACAGGCCAATAACACTTTTGGTTAGAACGCCCAAGCCAACGGCTGTCCAAAACAGCAAAAAAAACTTTTTATTATTTCGAGCCCGCTCAAAGCCGAAAAAAGACAATAAAATAAAAAAGGTTACAGGGATATCAAATTTTAAATACCATGATTGCGTAATAAAAAAGTGGGCTAAATAAAAAGTTGCCAAAGTCATTAGCCCTACTACCCGCGATTTAAACAGACGAACGGCAAAATAGTAGCTTAATATCACAATCCCCAGGGCAAAAAATGCGCTCCAGAATCGAGCCGCGAATTCCGTAACCCCGAATATCAAGTAGGAAAACTCAATTAGCCAAATCATCAAAGGCGGCTTTTCAAACCATAATCCGGTTGGATTTTGTGGACTAATGGCGCCATAGTAATACAAATCTGCTATGGTGTGATTTTCAAACGACTGTCTGGCTACTTGGGCATATATTCCCTCGTCCCAATCAACAATGGGATGACTGCCAAGTTTGTAAAATAATAAAAATCCGTAGCCCGCAATTAGTAATATAGCTAAACTTGAAAATATAAATTTTGAGTTCAGGAATTTTTCTGGCATTTTTGTGTTTTTTGATTGTGGTGGTTTAAATACTTGGCTGGCCTTATTTTACCAAGTGGGAACGGAATTGGCAAAAATAGGGTTTATATTTGAAATTGAAACAAAACAAAATCCCGACAATATACCGTATCGGGGGCGGTGCACGTTCGGGTATCGGCCACGTGCGGAACCTTGAGCGTTAGGGCTTGGGGCGAGGATCGGTTTTGCAATCCGCGAAAAAATAACCGTCCTGAATCCAGACTTCCACCCAGAAAGACTCCGGGCAGGAGTTTCTGGATTCTTGTACTGACAAAATCTGTCCGCCGTGTCCCAAAAGCGTTTTCATCTCGTTCTCAGTAATACGCATACAACGACCCGGGTGCGTTACCATCTCCGTAATCAGTTCTTCGAAATTTCTGTCGCAATACACCATAGCTCACCTCCTCACTTGCTTGATTGGCGCTTTTCTTTTTCCTCCTTCGGCCTAATCGGTTACCAAGTTTTCCACCACCTCGGGGCATAGCCAGCCCTTGTCGACGAGTACAACCTCTTTTTCCGGCAACAGTCCGGTTAAGACTATCACCTTAACGTTTGGGTTGGCCGCCTTCATCCTGCGGGCGTCCTGTACCAATCCCAAAGTCATGAAGAACATCACGTCCGC
This sequence comes from Candidatus Doudnabacteria bacterium, assembly GCA_003151625.1. GTDB lineage: Bacteria > Patescibacteriota > Doudnabacteria > UBA920 > UBA920 > PALSA-1336. The sequence continues at coordinate 55,072 of PLYC01000007.1, read as the reverse complement.
CCGATAAATGAGCTCCCGGGCTTCCGCCACGGAGGTAACAACCTGGACGGTGGCGGCCTTCTCACCTGCACAGCTCGGACTTGTAAGCCCGCTGATGTGCCGCACCAGGTAATCTACCATAGGCTGGTAATCACTCTTTTCAGCAGACGAGCTCATCCGGCCGCCGGCATTTACGATAACAACCCTCTTCATGGTCGTTTCTCCTCTGTCCTCTTCGGCTAGGCTTCAAACCATTCCTGCCTAAAAGACCCTTTAGTATAATAAAAATATTGTCTTATGTCCATGGTACTTTTAATAAAAATTTGTTCAAAAATAACTTATGGCCTTACAAAAAAACACCAATAAACATTGGTGAAAAACGTTGGCTGGCCTTGTGGGACGATGTTCGAACAATAATGAAACAAAATGAAGAAGCGTTTGCCCCACCGATACTCCGGTGAGGCAAACGCTCCAAGTGATGCTGCCGAAATGAACGCGGGCTAACGGCTGGCTTCCCATTCGCGCCACTTCTGCGTCTGCTTATCCTTGAGGTGTTCGGGGAAATCGTGAATCCGTTCCGGGTTCATCTTGCTGTCATCCGCCGGGAACAGAACGACCGTTTCGTGCGTGATGGGCGATTGGAACGTCATCCGTCCATCCCCGAGGTCGGAAGGGTTGTAGATTTCCAGGCTGGCCGAGTAATCCGTGTTGGTCTCGTTGTCCCAGTCGGGGCTCGGGCCTTTCTCTCCTCCGAATGGACCGCCCCGATTCTTGGCGCACCAGGCAAACTTGATAACCAAGCTGCCGTGATCGACCTTGATGTCGGCGATTTCGGCGCGAAATAGATAATCCTCAAACTGATTCTGAATTTCAGCTTCGCCACCGACGAAGCGAGCCAGGCTTTCCGTTGTGATTTGTGCTGTTAGGCGCATTTCTGCACTTCCTCCTTGCTCTTAGCTTGAAACTAAGAGACCAAATATTGTATCAAAAAAGTCAACGCTTGTCCATAGTTCAGGCTTAATAAAAAAACAATGATAAATTTGTTCAAAAGTAATTTTTGGCTAACAAAAAACACCAATAGACATTGGTGAAAATCGTTGGCTGGCCTTGTGGGACGATGTTCGAACGGAAATAATAAAGCACCCTGAATTTATTTTAAAATAGAAAATCCCGACAATATACCGTATCGGGGGCGGTGCACGTTTGGTATCGGCCACGTGCGGAACCTTTAGGCGTATCAGCGGATTAACAGCCAGACGATTAAACCAAAGATGTTGAGCCGTCACACCTTACATCACTCCGGTTAACTGCAGAGTTATGGGCTCATAGCTTGGGTAGTGCAGGGTAAGCGTTTGGGTGTTGTCCTGGTACGGTTTGAACATCGCATCAAACCTGAAAGTTTCACCAGGCAAGATGGTTCGAAAAAGGCTGTTAGACATTTGTGGGTTGTAGTGATTAAAGTGGGCAGCATTCTTTTCAATTTCTAGAGCCCGTCCATCTTGAGTGGTGAGGTAGCTTTTTATATTGGAAGAGAATCCTGTTCCATCGAAAAGCAAACATGAAGAGCTACTGTCACCTTCGGGACATTTGACAGCCAATCCGACCAAAAATTCTTCGCCATTGTCCCGTATGCTTTCAACCCAAAAAGAGAGGTGATCTGAGTAGCCAGATTTGCTCTTCACAAATTGGACAGAAGGCGTGAACTGGTATTGTCGTTCCCGTGGGCTGGAGACCTCTAATTTTTCAGGACTTTGGTTCGGAAGCTGGCCGTTAGCCTTCGCGTATTCCGCCATTACTTCAGGCGTCACCGTCTGCAGTTCAACCCCCAGAGTCGGGTGAAACTTGAAGTCGCGAGGGAACAACTCAATTCTGCCATTGGCATCGCGGTAGTAGTTCTTGCGAGCTTCCCCCGTAGCGGGAACGAAGTTAGACCCAGAGGTAGAAAGGAAGTAGAGAATCACCAGCCAGCCGCAGTACAGCATGGTGGTAAAAATCGCCGCTCCCTTGCGGTCGAACAAAAGCCAGTACTTCAGAACCTTCGGTCCGACCCAGTAGGTTATCATGGTTAGCGCAAAGCTTAAGGCTTTGGCCAAATAGGTGTTTGTGACGCCGGCGGTATTCTGCACCGCTGTGAGGATGCCGCCGTATATCCAATGCGCACCCAGAATCTCTGAGAGGAGCATGAATACGTACAGGACGATAACCCCGTAAACCAGGAATTTCAGCCCTGCCGGCAGCCGGCGTATGCTGTCTGCGATAGGGCCAAATAGCCCTTCCAGCTTGTCGATTGTGTCAGCCATGGTATGCACCTGTTTTTTGCATGGCCTTCTTGCAGCCGAGGATTATTCCGACGGCCACGATGTTAATGACCACACCGATCAAAAACCATGTCAGCGGGTCCCTGCCTTTGAGCTTGGCAATCCAGGCTGCCACAACCCCGCAAATCAAACACGAAATCAAAAACGCAACGTATCCGTTCATATTTCCTCTTGCATATTTGAGAATTACAGCTTACGCTGTACCGCCATAGTACGATAACAATCTGACAAAGTCAAGACAAAAATAATATTATCTTAAACAAAAAATCACCAATAAACATTGGTGAAAAACGTTGGCTGCCCGGGTAGGATTCGAACCTACGATGGAGGATTCAGAGTCCTCTGCCTTACCGCTTGGCTACCGGGCAATAACTTACTTAGGTCTTATCCGGATCAAAATAGGACAACCCAGACAGTACTTGGAGTAGTTTAGCAATTCTTGAGGCTTTTTTCAAGCTATGGTAGACTTTAGACGTAGAATTGAATGCTAAGACACCAAAAATGCTCAAAGTCCTGAAAATTGTTATTTATATAGCTATTGCGATAGTTATTCTTTTTCTTTATTGGTTTTTGCCCAAGTATTCTTATGTCAGTAAAAATCCAGGATACTGCGTAAATTTAACTTCACATATTTATTACTGTGGAAATAACGCCGGGTTGGACAAGCTTTTTGGTACGTCAAAATAACATTTGACTGCAGTTTAACAAAGATTTATAATAAAATCAGTTAACAATCAACCGCGAAACAAAAGCTAAAATGCCAAAAATTTCCGCACAATCAAAAACTTTTATTGCCCTTTTTTGCTTTGCAGTTGTGGGCACTTACCTGTGTTTGTTACTTTGGGCAAATTCAGCAGGAAATATTTCCGTCAAACCAAACAGCGTTACACACACCCAGACAAAAATCACAAATGTCGACACCGCGCCGACGCCAACTCCTGTCCCAACTACGCCGGCAGTAGACACCTCGGGTTGGAAAACCTATAACGATTCTAAAGACGGTTTGAGTTTTTTATATAAGCCCGGTTGGAAAGTTTTACCGGCTGTAAACAAAAACGGCTATATTGTTTTACAAATTGACCCGGGGTCAAAATATTATAATATTAAAATTTACATAAACCCCAAAGAATTTTATGTAATGGATGGCCTACCCACCAAAACCGAAACTATAAACGGACAAACAGCCTTAAATGTAAACGATGCTCTTTACGGCATTGAAGCAAACAACAATTACTATACTTTTGATGTTGGTATGTCCATGAGTCTGGTTCCGGATTTTAGCGCTTTGGTTCACACGGTAAAGTTTTAGAGTTAATATTAGTTCTAATTTAAAATAAGATACCATCATGCAAATGGTGTCTTATTTTTTATCTATTATTTATTACTTTTTATTTATACCCACTACAATCCCCCAAAAGCCCAAAACAAGATTGGCAAATAAATAACCGCCGGGAAGGTTGAAAATATTTGGAAACGCAAAACCGCAAAAACCGACCAGGAACAAAATAATTCCGGTTAGCAGGCTGTAAGTTCTGGGGTTGTTGAATTTGAACATAAAAATATATCGAATTTACGAATGAAACCCGCCTCGACTCGCGTCGACGCGAGGCGGGCGAATCTGCGAATGACTACGAATCTCCGGATATCGACATTCGTTATCCCGCGTTGATTCTCCCCTGTCATTCGACGGGACGGCACGTCGGATGACTATACCGTCTAATTGGCGAATTCGATTTTTTACACCCTTTGACTTTTTAAAAAATTGCCCTATAATTATACAAGATATTATTAACTTTTACCACCCCATATGAATGAGACCACGTATTTGTTTTACGCCTTGGGAGCCGCGGTTTTAGCCCTCCTTTACGGCGTGTTTTTAATTTTTAAGATACTCAAACAGCCCGCCGGCCACGGAAAAATGCTGGAAATTGCCGCCGCCATACAGGACGGCGCCAAAGCGTACTTGTCCAGACAATATAAAACCGTAGGGCTGGTGGCCGTGATAATTTTAATTTTAATGTGGTTGGCGCATTTTTCTGCGCACACTATGGAAAGTTTTGTTTTAGGCGCGGTACTTTCCGCGGTGGCCGGATTTGTCGGGATGAATGTTTCGGTTAGGGCAAACGTGCGCACAGCCGAAGCCGCTAAAAAAGGGCTGGGTTCGGCATTGTCTTTAGCTTTTGAAGGCGGTTCAGTAACCGGTTTATTTGTAGTCGGGCTCGGTCTGTTGGCTGTGACCGGGTTTTTAATGGCTACCAAAACTGCCGGCGGTCCCTGCATTAATCTTGGCGACGTCAACCAATGCACGGCCGGCGGAGACTTTGATCTTTCCGCTTTGGCGGGTCTGGCTTTTGGCGCTTCCTTAATTTCCGTATTTGCCCGTTTGGGCGGAGGGATATTTACCAAAGGGGCAGACGTTGGAACCGATATGGTTGGCAAAGTTGAGGCCGGTATTCCGGAAGATGATCCGCGCAACCCCGGCGTTATTGCCGACAACGTGGGCGACAATGTTGGAGACTGCGCCGGTATGGCCGCGGATTTATTTGAAACTTACGTGGTTTCCGCCGTGGCGGTAATTCTACTGGGGTCAGCGCTTTTTCCGGGCTACACAAACGCCATAATTTATCCGTTAATGATTGGCGCCGTTTCCATTGTTACCACTATTGTCGGAACCTGGTTTGTTAAGCTTGGCAAGTCCAAAAATATTATAGGCGCGATGTATAAAGGTTTCGCGGTTACCGGAATTTTAAGCGCCATAGCTTTTTGGCCGATAACGCAAAAAGTTATGGCGGACAACGGCACATATACGGTTAGTAATCTTTTTTACTGCGCGCTAATTGGATTGGCAGTCACCGGACTTATAACCATAATTACCGAATACTATACTTCCAAATCTTTTTCCCCGGTTAAGGATATTGCCGCGGCTTCAACCACCGGACACGGCACCAACATTATTAAGGGCATTGCGGTTGGCATGCAGTCCACGGCCGCTCCGGTTTTGGTAATTGTTTGCGCAATCTTGCTGTCGTTCCATTTGGCCGGTTTGTATGGAATCGCGCTGACCGTAATGAGCATGTTGTCGTTAACCGGAATTGTGGTGGCCATAGACGCTTTTGGCCCGATTACCGATAACGCCGGCGGCATTGCCGAAATGGCCGGACTCGACCAGAGCGTGCGCGACGTTACCGACCCGCTGGACGCGGTTGGAAACACCACTAAGGCCGTTACCAAAGGATACGCCATTGCCTCGGCCGGTTTAGCCGCTATGGTTTTGTTTGCCGCTTACACCCAGGAACTTGCTAAGAACGGAATTTCCACTGTGTTTGATCTTTCCAACAGCAGAGTTTTAGTGGGCTTGCTTATTGGCGGACTTTTGCCTTACCTGTTCGCATCAATCGCGATGTCCGCAGTCGGCAATGCGGCTAAAGCCGTTGTGGAAGAAGTGCGCCGCCAGTTCCGGGAAATTAAAGGGATTATGGAAGGTACGGCCAAACCGGATTATTCGCGCGCTGTAGATATTGTCACCAAAGCCGCCATTAAGGAAATGATTATTCCGGCTTTAATTCCGGTTGTGGTGCCGATTTTAGTTGGATTGTTTTTGGGAGCCGCGGCTTTAGCCGGACTTTTAGTTGGTTGTATAGTGACCGGATTATTTGTGGGAATTTCCATGACCACGGGCGGCGCGGCCTGGGACAATGCCAAAAAATATATTGAGGAAGGCAACTACGGGGGCAAAGGCAGCGATGCCCACAAAGCCGCTGTTACCGGCGACACCGTCGGCGACCCGTACAAAGACACCGCGGGCCCGGCAATAAATCCGATGATAAAAATAATAAATATTGTGGCGCTGTTGCTAGTAAAATTCCTGAAACCGTAACGGTCTGCAAACCCAACAATGGGCACCATTGCGCTGCGCAATGGTGCCCATTGTTTTAATTTAATTAAATGTAGCGCGCCGATCCACCTCGGCTCGATGAGCCGGTCGAGACGGGTTTATCGGCTGGTTCTATTTTGTACCATCTCGAAATTTTTCTTTGGCAAAAAAAATCAGGCGATCACAACGTGTTGTGTGATCGCCCGGGGGTGGCCTCCCAATAGTATTCGGTCACTACTAGCGGCGAAACGAGATCCGCTTCACCTTCGCCCGCTTCCCAACAGGAGCGCGCAGGTGCTTGCGAGGCGCCGCCTTAGGCGCCGGAGTATACGCGCCAGCGATGAGGTCAAACTTGTCGCCCGGCTTCACCCCGGCAGTAATCTGCGTCTGGTCGGTGTCCGCCTTCAGCGCCTCGTCGTAGGAGATGATATGGACGGGATCCTGCTTCTTGCCACGATACAGCATAATGTGGTGCTTTCGGGCAAGCTCTACTGCGGTGATGTACCCCACATGGGGAACAATTCCCTCGCCGTTGGCAATGGTGAACCTTTCGACCGGGGTCTGGGTTCCGAGCGGTGTCATGCCAGCCTGTACGAGATTACCCGGCAGATTAAACGCGCCATTAAGACAAGAAACGATGACATCCACCGGCTTTTGCTGCCCCACGATGTGGACGCGCGCCACGAGTTGGTTCTCGAAGAACCCCTCGTTGGTCACGCCGTTGCCGTCCTCGGCTTTCACCTTCTCCAAGGAACCGGCAAAGAACTCAACGTTCTGCACGGTGGCGCCGTTCGGCAGCGTGTTGTGTTCCCGCAGGAACCAGACTAGCTGCTGACCCAAATCAGGGAAATGCTGCTGCATGTACGCCGCCCGTTTGGCCGGCGGTAGGGGTACGATTGCCTCCCGAACTTGAGCAAGCGCAGCTGACACCGGCAGATGACCGGTGACAACATCCGTGCCCTTACCGCAACCGGTCAAGAGCATGGCCAAAATCACCATCGCACCGATGGTGAGCGTAGAAAACTTATGTTGTTGCATAAACCCCCTCCTTATAAGTGGGTTTGTTTGCCAGTCGTCTATTTCATTTGTCCGATGCATTGGGCAAAAGTCACCTCACTGGCGTAAGGATGACTCTAAAAATTAACATAAAAAAGACCCTTTTGTCAAGGGTCTTTTTTATAAAATCGTTATGCATTAGCTGTTTCGTGTTGTTCTATTTCAGGATGTTCCTGCAGCAATTCATCCGCAATTTGTTTTTGACTAGTTTCCATCAAAAAATCGTAATATTGTCTATAAATCTCAAGCAACGCATCTTTCTCAGATTTTAATTGGGCGGCGGTATTTGCAGTCCTAACAAAGTCTTTTCCATCAGCGATTTTTTTTAACCAAATATCTTTGGTCACTTTCATATCTCCCCTGCCTTTACTAAACTCTATTGGTGTTGGCATAAAAAATAAAAATTAATTTTCTCCCTTAAATATAATCCTAACTGTTTTCCTTGTCAATCTATGCGCTCTATAAGCGTTTTGCGTTATCGAAGATGGGAGAAGGTTCCCTTCTTCCAGATTAAATTTATGGTGTAATTAAAGATTTTTTTATTTCTTCCAACGCTGCTTGTTTGTTTTTCAGGCCTTTGACTTCGATAAATTTTTTCTTTACTTTATTTTTCTGCCTGGCAATTTCCATATATATATAAATCTGTCCATTTTTTTAAGCTGTCTTCGGGTAGATCAGAAATGTCCTGATATTTCTTGGCCAGATCATCGGCCACCGGAACCACAATAAGTTTATTGTCCACCTCGCCGGTATCTATTGTTTCCATTACGCCAACCGCGCGGCACTTAATTACGCTCCCCGATGATATTGGCTCGGAAGATAAAACAATCGCATCCAAATGGTCACCATCCCCTCCCAAAGTTCCGGGTATAAAACCGTAGCTAAAGGGGAAGGAGAAATTTTCAAATACAAAATCCACTTTCATTTCACCCGAGGCTTCATCGAATTCATACTTTAAATTGCTCCCCTCCGGAATTTCCACAAGCACATTAAAAGCTTCCAAACTTCCGAATGGAATTTTATCCAAGTTAATTTTGTCAATTTTATTAATTTTGCTCATTTTTGTCATTATACTATTACTCCGCCGCCTAAGCATTCCTTACCTTTATATAATACCAAACTTTGTCCCGAGGCAACAGCTTTTTGGGGTTTGACAAACGTAACACTGTAGAGATCTTTTTTTATTTGCTTTATGGTCAGCGGTACAAGTTCGCCCTGGTGGCGGTAACGGCCCGTTAGTTTATAGTTTATGGTTTTTAGTTGGTAGCCCGGGCTAATCCAATTTATGCTGTGGATTTGGATTTCCCTGGTCAGCAAATTTTCATCATCGGGATTATTGGTCACATACAACGTGTTGGTCTTTAAATCTTTTTTCACCACGTAATAAGGGCCGCCCCCGCCGACTTTTATCCCCTGTCGCTGGCCAATGGTATAGTTATAGAGGCCTTGATGTTGACCGAGGACAGTGTCTCCCCCTTCCCCCTTTGGGGGAAGATGTCGTGAATGCATCTGAACGACAGATGAGGGTATCGATGATTGCATAAACACAATCGGCCCCGCTTTTGGCTTTAACCTCTGCTCCAAAAAATCCTTCAATCTTATCTTCCCTACAAAGCACAAGCCCATACTTTCCTTTTTTTCCGCGTTGGGCAGTTTTAGCTCTCTGGCAAGCGTTCTTACCGCGGTCTTTTTCATTCCGCCAATAGGAAACAAAATATGCGGGAGCTGCTCGGTTTGTATATTGTAGATAAAGTAAGTCTGATCCTTAAATTCATCCGCACTTCGCGAAAGTGTATACTTGCTTAAATCACGGCCGTGATTTTGGCTAGTCTGAAACTTTATTCGTGCGTAGTGTCCGGTCGCTAAATAATCAAACCCGTTTTTCATTGCCCAGTTATACAATAGTTTAAATTTAATTTCCTTGTTGCACATTACGTCCGGGTTGGGCGTACGGCCTTTTTTGTATTCGTTAAAAAAATATTCCATTACGTTTTTTTGGTATTGCTTTTCAAAATCCAAAGTGTGCAGCGGAATGCGCAAAAACGGGGCCACACGCAAAGCGTCCTGCCTGTCCACCAGCCACGGGCATTCGTTTTTCAAAAGGCCTTCGGTTGAAGACCAATTCTTCATAAAAGCCGCTTCTACTTGGTAGCCTTTTTTTACCAGCAGATAAGCCGAAACCGCGGAATCTATTCCGCCGGATAGAGCGATTAGAACCTTTTCCCTCTCCCCCTTCTTGACCGCCGGAGCCTTGGCGAAGGCGGTTGGGGGAGAGTGCCGCGAGGTTGCCGAGCGGGAGAGAGGGTTTTGCGCTATTAAAACTTTTTTTCCTTTTATTGCCATACCACACATTTTGACATAAAAACGTTATAGATGTAAAGTATGTAACGCAGGAGGTCACTATGAAATTGACGGTACTCATCGCGGTGGGCGCGTTGTCGTTCATCGGAACAGGCTTCGCCCAAGGGGAAGTCCAGCCGGTACCCGGAGACAAGGTTCCTATTGGAGTAACCAAGGACATCCCTCTCCCTAAAGGTGGGGACGGGCTTGATACTGGCGTTCCTATCACGAAAAATCCGGCGGATTATGCCGCCCAGGAATTCCTGGTCGTTCTAACATCTACCGGCTTGCCTCGAAACGAGTATTACTCTCGTGATGGCGGCGAGCATCTGTCCGCCATTTCACGGTTCGGCTTGAAGGACGACGGCAGCGTCGAAACCTTCGGCTGGACCGAAAACAAGGAACAGGCGGCGGCTCTTCGGAGGGAGTTCTCCAAAACGAAATTTCTCTCAATCGAAGACAAGAACGGAAAGCAGCTCTTTGAAGAATACAAAAAGCTGCTGCGAAAAAAAGGGGTTGCTTACACCTCTCCGCCCGCTTACTCTATCAAGAAGTAGGACGCTTCCCGACCCTCCCCGTCCAACCAAAAACCCCACGCCATCGCTCTATAGGAGAGAGTTGAGGCGTGGGGTGCATTTTTTTATTTACAAACTGCGGTAAATCCCTTTAAAATTATTTTTAATTTAAAATTGAAACTCGCCGTTTCCCGTTTTGCCGAAAAAAAGACTCCTATGCGTCTTTGCAATTTTAATTAGCTGATTATGGACAACGCCGTTACTTATCAGCATGCCTTTGACTTTACCGTCGTACCTTTGGTCATTGCCTTGCAGGTCTGTTGCCTTGCCGCCGGCCTCTTCTATAATAATTTTCAGGGAAGCGCAGTCGTGGGCAAAATGCCAACTGTACATTGAAGCAACCAGCTCTCCCATGGCCACCAGCATGCCGCCGTAAATATAACTATTTAATTTCACAGGCAGGCAATTTTTGTATGTTTCGACAAGCTTCGTCATTAGGCTCGGCGATTCCCAATCCAGCACCGAATTTTTAATCCCATGGTTGCTGACATGGATTTTTTTGCCGTTTAAAAACGCGCCTTTGCCTTTTTCCGCAAAAATCAAACGATTCATAAACGGATCAAAAATTACGCCAAGCATCGGCAGGCCGTCAATAACCAAAGCCAAGGAAAACACGCAAGTCGGGATGCCGTGCGAAAATGGGATAGTACCGTCCACCGGATCGCAAACCCATAAATATTTGCTGTTGTTAGTACGGCTGCTTTCTTCCTCGCCCAAAACATCGTGGGTCGGGAACCTCTTTTTTACCGCGGCAATTACCAGGCTGTTAATTTTGGTGTCGGTAACGGTAACCGGCGTATCGTTGCTTTTCCAGTCTTTCTGCATCCCGTGCTTAAAGTTTTTGCGGATTATTGCTCCGGCTTGCTTGGCTAAATCTGTCGCGAATTTTTTATAAGTCATTAAAATTAATTGATTTCTTGCCACCCCGGAATTTTTCAGTTACTAGATTATTATCGGCTGAAAAATATCCGGGGTTCAGTGACAAGCTCATTCCTGGATCCCGGATATTTTTTATGACTAATGATATACTAAACTGTAAAAAATTCCGGGATGACACATAGAGATTTATTTTATATAAAACGCCTGTGACTGCTTTTCCATTCCGGCTATGTCGGCATTTTGTAAAGTGTGTCCGTTAAAAAGAAAACTTGGTGTGCCGGACAAATTGAGACCCAGAGCCTGATCGCTGTCGGTTTGAATTTTCGATAGATATTTTTTGCTAGTTATGTCGCTTTTAAATTGGTTTATGTTGGAGACGCCGACTGTTTGTGCATACTGCACAAAAACATCGATTGGGTCGCCCAAGCTTTGCCAATCAACCTGATTTTTAAACAACAGGTCGTGCATTTCCCAATACTTGCCCTGCGCTCCGGCGGCCTCGGCGGCCAGCGCGGATTCCACGGAGTTTGGGTGAATTTGGGTTAAAGGAAAATAGCGAAACACAAAAACCGTATTTTTAAACGTGGTGGGTACTTGTTTAAGCATATCGCTGTAAGAAGCGCAGGCTGGACATTCGTAGTCGGCGTATTCAATAAATACATTCTTGGCTTTGGCGTCGCCTTGGTAGTTATCTATACTTGGGTCAAAATCCGGGGGGGAAGAGATTGCTTTAATAGATGAGGTGTTAATTGCGGCGTTGTACGCTGTGGATGTGGATTGCTGGGTCTGATCCGGGGAGATTTTAAACAAATAATAACCCAAGCCCAAGACTACTAGTACAACTATTATGATGGTGATAATTTTCTTCATTTTGAAATTATTATTAATTATTTTGGCGAAAAAAATCTAATTATTCTTATTAACCTAATTTAATTTGCGCTCGCCACCGTACTCGTTCCCAAAACCATTGGTCCCCAATTAACCAAAGCCAGCAATTGTGCTTGTCCGGCCAAATCTGTTAACAGTTTGGTTTCACCGAAGGCTGTGTATAAATGGTCTTCCCCCAAAACCACCACCGCTAATTCCTGGCCGTTGTATTTTATAAGCGAGGCAAAATTATATTTGGATTCCGTTAAATAGCCGGTTTTGGCTCCTAAAATTTCCACATCGGCATCGGTTAACAGTTTGTCTGTATTTTTAATAGTTTGATTATACCTTGAATTATTAGTGGAACGCAACGAGTAATTGTTTAGTCCTGCAATTGCCCTTAAATAAGCGTTAGAAAAGGCCGCAGTAACAATTTTAGCGTAATCGGCCGCGGTGATTTTATTGTCCGGATCCATGCCAGTGGGTTCGTTAAAATGAGTCCCGACAGCACCTAATGAGGCGGCTTTTTGATTCATTTTGGCGACGAATTGATCCATAGAAAGTCCGGTGCTTCTGGCCAGTGCGCTGGCTGCGTTATTGGCCGAAGGTAGCAGGGCGGCATGGAACAGCCCGTCTACAGTAAATTTTACGCCGACCTTGGCCTTTATGCAGGCGCCGCCGGAAGTGCAGGCGCCAAGCGTTTGATCCTGGTTTGTTATGGCAACCGTTTTAGTGAGTTTGGGTTTGGTGTCTAGCACCACCAAAGCCGTAACTAATTTAGTTAGCGATGCTGGCGTCCAGGGCATATCGGCATTTTTATCTATGAGCACCTGCCCGGTAGTCGCGTCCTGCACTATATATGCCTGCGCGCTTACACCTTGCATATTGGCCAAATCGTTGCCGCTGGTGGGCATGTTAAGAGCCATAGCGAAACTAGGCGCTATTAGCAAGCCGCTGATAATAATTGTAGCTACGTATTTATTTAACATTTGTGTTTAAATTATGAATCAAGAATTATGATTTTAGTCTTACTTCCTAATTCATACTTCCTAATTCCTATCCCTGAAGCATGTTCCCAAATTTTCCCTGCAGCATCTTTTTATGATGTTTAAATAAATCTTCCATGGCCGAACGAATGTGTCTGCCTATTTCACTTTTATCACCCACAATATCCGGGGAAACTTCCACGCTCTTTATGTTTTGGTTGCCGTCCATAGTTAAAATAATTTTCCCACCGGAAGATTTTCCGCTTACTATTTCTGTGGCCAGCAGGCTTTCCATATGTTTGGCCTGCTTGCGCATTTCGTTTATGTCTTTTAACTTATCCATTAATCCCATAAATTTAATTTAATTGTAATTCAAGCTAATTAATTATAACCTATTCCAAAGACAAATACCATCCCAGAATCTCGTATTAAGTATGGAGTAAATTTTTACGCTGATTATTTATTTCAGACTAAATTTTGGAATGGTTACACGCGAAGCTAACTACCCAGGCACGCATTGTACGCCTTAACCTCGCTGTTATATTGGCCGGTGACTAATTTTAGAATATCCACTTTATTGTTGTAAATTCCCACCATACTGTTGTACTGAGCGACAATTTGGTTATAAGAGTTATAATCGCTTTGGGTTCTGGGGGAAGCGGAATCTATCTGACTTTTTAACGAAGCCAGTTGGGGGCTTAATTTATTCACATCCGCCTGCAAGCTATTGACCTGCGCTTTTAAATTTAAATCTATGGTTGGGCAACTGCTGGCCGGTTTGCCGAATTCCTGAACCGCCAGCCAAGTTTTATGCCCTTCATACAGACCCTGACCAACGGCCACGCCAATTTCCTGGTATTTAACGTTTAAAATGTTGGCTCTGTGGCCGGGGCTGTTCATCCAGGCTGTGAGAAGATCTTGGTCGTCGGTAAAATTTCCCAACGCTAAATTTTCTCCTTCAGAAATAAAATTATATCCGGCCTGTTTGGCCAAATCGGCCGGCCCAACTCCCTGCGGATTTATATGTTCAAAATACTGTTGTTTAAACATATCAGCCAGCTTTAATTGCGCCGCCTTGTCCAGTTGTGAATTTTCCGTGAGCGGCAAAAGGTCGCCGTTTTGTTCACGGTTAGTATTCGTCCATGTAATTACGCCGGCTCTAGTTAAGCTGGAGTTTGGATTATTCCTTTGTCCAACCAAAGGCGGCGGCGTGGAAATATCCTGGACAATATTAGCCACAGAAGGCGCCTTGGCTAGCTCCGGTAGTTTTTGGATAAATTTCTGCTCGAAAAAACGGTAGTGCCAGGTGGCTACAGCCAAAATTAATATAATAATTACCCCGAGAATTTTCTTCATCCAGTTAGGAATGACTATTTTTTTATTCTTCTTAGGATTTACGCGCTTATTTCTTAAAAATTTCTGGCCTGTCCTTTAGCCAAATAGTTTCTAACAGGGTTTATAAATATTACACGACCTGTAAAATTCACGGCCGTGAATTTTACAGGTCGATGATTATATCAACTTAATTCTAAACTTACTTTTATTCAACAACCTGCTGAACAAAAAATCTTCCGTTGGGCAATGTACACTGCGGCGGATAGCTTTGCATTACCGGATAGCCTGCGGCCTGGCATTCCTCAAAAGTCGTTATTGGTTTGGTAGTTTTTGCCTTTGGCTTTAAAAAAATAATCACGGCCAAAGCGGCCAAAATAATAAGAAAAATTCCGGAATAAACCCTGACATCGCCCCGCATTTCCATAAATTTTATAAATTAATATTTTCTTTATCAATTAGTTCCTTAAAAAAACTATCAAGTTCGGTTACACTCATTGCTTTTATTTCGGCGGCCGTAAACCATTTGGCTTCCAAATGTTCTTCGTCAACTTTTGGTTCCCCTTCCATATCTCCAGTAAAAGTTAAACGAACCACGTGGCGGTCGGGAATTTTTAAAATATCCTGCGCGGCCACTAATTTTGGCGTTCCATGATAATCCAATCTCGCTTCTTCCATTATTTCCCTTTTCAGATTGTCTAAAAGCGGCAAACCCGGATTTATCCTGCCGCCTATAATATCCCAGTTCGGCCCGACTTCCGGATACTTTTTTGGGTTCCGCCTAAGCAGTAAATACTTCCCTTCTTTATTTTTTAACAGCGCCTTAACGCCGACCTGGAGTTCCATTATTTTGTGACTAACTTTACGTAAAAAATTAAAAACGTTTCGTCTTGATCAGAATTTTCCGGTGACCTTATAGCTGTTTGCAAAATATCAAAACCCTGGTCTTTTAATATTTTTGCAAACTCATCCTGTTCATAATAGGCAAAGAATCTTTCTCTTCCGCTTTCGTGCCATGCTTTTTTTACAAACTTTGTCCCTTGCTTAATAGAAATAAAACCAACAGCCCCGGGCTTCAAAATATTTTTGATATTACCCAAAACCACATTTATCCGTTCTTTTGGGATATGCAAAAACGAGCACGCTGACCAAAAACCATCGAAACTGTTCTTAGGAAAATCTAGGTCATACAAGCTCTGTTGCATAAAGCGAGTGTCGGGATGACGCTTATGGGCTTCAGCCAGCATACCCTCTGATATATCCACACCAACATAATCGTAACCATTTTTTTTAAACCAAACACTGTCCCTCCCCCCACCACAGCCAAGATCAATAATTTTACCAGCCGATAAATAACTATGGAATATTTGATATTCCTCAAGCCAAAAATCCAAAACATAATTTTTGCTTACCCATTGCGGGGCGATATTATTATATGTATCCAGAGTTATTTGTTCTTCTGATGACAACATAAAGAATATTTTCTTGCCGCTTTATTTAAGTATAGCGGCAATACCATCACGAGTGGTTTCTGTTTCAGTTGATTGCGCCAAATTTTTGACCTTAAACTTTCCGGTTTTTACTTCATCTTCGCCCACTACCAAGGCAAATGGAATTTTTTCTTTGTCTGAAGTTTTTATTTGTTTGGAAACTTGGCGGTCGGTTAAATCCACTTCCACATTGGCGCCCTGCTTACGAAGGTAATCTGCCAATTTATTTGCCTCTTCCATAAACCCTTCAAGATGCGCGATGTATAACTGTACCGGAGGGTGATATTGAGGCAAAAGATTATAAGTCTCCAAAAAATCACGTGTAGTTACATCCCCCCAGCCAAAACCAATACCAGAAACTTTTTCCACTCCAAAAATGCCCACGAGGTCGTCGTACCGGCCACCGCCAAAAAGTGCACGGGGATTTTTTGGGTTGGTATCATACATTTCAAAAACCGTGCCGGTGTAATAGTCAAACCCGCGCATTATGGTTGGATCAAAAACTACATTTACAATACCTTTTCTTTTTAAAGAAGTTATTAAATTTAAAATATCTGAAACTCCTGTTGTAGTATTATTGTCTCCCGCTATGTCAGATGGATCCTTGCTGGAAATAACTTTCTTTAATTTATCAAATTTCTCGTTTAGGATTTCAATTCCCTGTATCTCAAATTCCTCGACGCTTATTTTATTCATCCGGTCTATAAGCTTAAATGTTTTGTGTTTTTGTTCTTCGGAAATTTGTAGATAATCATCCGCAAGATAATTCAAAAACTTACGGCTATTAATCTTAATTTGAAAATTTTCGTCTTTTGCGCCAAAGGCCTTCATCATATCGTACGCCAAAGATATAACCTCAACATCCGCCTCAATGCTGTCCACTCCAAAAATATCGCAGTTAAGCTGCCAGTGTTCGCGCAGGCGGCCGCGCTGGGGTCGCTCGTAACGGAATAGGTTGGGAATGGAATACCAACGTAAGGGAAAACTTAGCTCCCGGCGTTTTTGCGCGACCATTCGCGCCACCGTGGGAGTCATTTCCGGACGGATGGTTACGTCGCGCCCGCCGCGGTCGGTAAAAGAATAAGTTTGTTCGTTAACAATTTCTTCGCCGCTTTTAGCGCGATAAAGTTCGGTCTCTTCCAAAATGGAAGCCCCATACTCCAAATAGCCGTAACTTTCAGCCACTTTCCGCCAAACGCCAAAAATATAATTTTGCACGAACTGATTCTCGGGATAAAAATCCCGCGTACCTTTATAAGGTTCTAAAGAAAGCTTCTTTGATTTTGTTTCCATAAAAAATAAGGCTTTTAATGCCTTAATTATATCTAAAAGTTGACTTTTTTACAAACTGGAAGAAGGTTCCCTTCTTCCAGTTTACTTTTATGGTGTAATAAATGATTTGATGACTTTTATTTTATTACTTCTAAGACTCCGCTTACAACAACCGGTTTCATTCCCAACATTTCCTCTTCCCAAGGAGTATCCGGAACCGGGTTAAGTAAATAAATTTTTTTTCTTAGATAAAAAGCAAGCCCCATTTCCATTAACGTGTTCGGGCCAACGTAATTGGTAATTCCGTTTTTGTCGTAATTGGCAACCAAAATCGCGTCTGACCAAGCGACTTTACTAAAATGTTCGCGGATACGGTCGTGGTGGTTATTCAAAAATTCAGGATTGTTAAATGGTTTGGATTTTTTAAATTTATGATAATCCAAAGTTTGCCAAACTTTTCCATTTCCATCCGTAAATTTCAACGGCATGGATTTAACATCGTGTCCTAATTTTTTTAACTGCCCGGCCAGTGCATTCATCTCCACCACAAACCCCGCACTTCCGCAAAGGGTGATTTTCATTTACCCGCCTAAATTTTGCCCAAATTTATTTGGCAAATTTAATTTTTTTGTAGCTTAATAAAATAAGGAGTTTTATAAATTTCCATCGCAAAATTTTGACGGGTAAATTCTATAATTGAAGTTTCAAGTCGCCATTCTTTAATTTCTCGCGCTTATCTCTTATGGCTTTTATTTTGCTTTTAGACAACGAAGTCCAAGCGAGAACGCCGATGGCGGTTAAAACCGCCTCTTTCTCTTCGATGTCAAACAGATTTTTGTTCAACAAACTTATTAAGATGATTGATGCTTCTTTGTGTTCCATAATCTAAGTTTCGATAAATCTTCTGTTGGCGTAAGCCGGCCGTAGCCTTGGCGGAGGCTGGAGCGGGCTATGGAATGATGTTCGGACGGAAATTATAAACAACTAGCTGTTTTATGCTTCTAGTTCTTTGCCGGGTTTCTCTATGGCCAAATTTTGACCAAAAACCGTTTCAGGCTTATCCCAATCTTCCCGCAAAACCTGTATTTTATCTTTTATATTTTTTATAAATTCGCTTACATCCGGCGGGTCTTTAAAAATAGCTGCATAAGCCGGATCCTGTTTAAATAATTCCAATTGTTTTTCATCTCCGTCAATTTTAACCATTACCCCTTTATTTTTATCCTCAAATATAACTTTTGAAGCATCTCCAATACTAATAGTAACGGATTAAGGCTCATTTACAGGACCCTCAATGGATATAGAAGCCACTATCCTTTGAATCGGCCTGCCCACCAAATAGAACTCTTCGTAGGTGCTTAGCACATTATCTGATACGATTTTATTGGATACTTCAAATTCCCTCCCCAATCTTACTTGAACGCGTCGACCATCTTTCTCAAAATAGGATTCATCAATCCTACTTATGTGTAAACGTTTGGGTATTTTTATCCCTTTGGGATCAAGTTCGTAAGTTCGCAAAAGTTGACCATGAGGCTTTACGACTTCGGCATCGTTAATACTTTTATAACTTTTATTATTTACAGATTGGGTAATTGAAACTTCGATTTTTTTGCCACTGTCGGGGCTATTGGTTTCCGCAAATTTAATTTCACCAATTTTTTGGTCTGTCTGTCCCTGTTTTCTTGCTGTTGATAATAATATTTCCCTTCCCCGCGCCTCTTCATTTAAAAACGCAAACTTGGGATGGGTAATTTTTTTTGGGGCATTTTTATAATCAACAATAAAGTATTCTCCCGGCTGATCTGTTACCAGGAGAGCAAAATTTGGTGGCAATGAAATTGCTTTGGGATTATCAGTAGAAGTATCCGCCGCGGGATTAGAAAGGTCAACATGATAATCACTGTATTTACTTGCCATAAGTCCTTGTTGTTCTGCATATTCAAAAAGCAATTTTATTAATTGGAATTGTTGGGCGGAATCCCTATAATCAGATTTATTTAAATATTGTTCGGCGTTGCGTGATAGTTCAAAACTGTCAGGCATATATTTAAGTTTCAATCATTTTTACATATAAAATTTAATTGGAGCGGGCTATGGAATGATGTTCGGACAGAAATAGTTAAAATGGCTACTAATACCTGGCGGTAACAATTATTTAACTTGTGTAAAGTATTGATACAAAAAATAGATTATTCCACCAACAGTTAAAGCCTCAAAAATTATAATTAAGACTAATAAACAAAAATCAATTATATTATAATCTTTTATATTTTGATTGGGGTTTTGAGCTTTACGCCGCTTGTCAAAAATCTTATTTATGAAAGCAAAAAACAATGGCGGTATTAGATAGATAGCGCCAACAAAAATACCTATCAAGCTTATGCCGTTTAAGCTAGTTCCAATAAATAGCCAAAATGTGAAAATAATTCCGATTAACCATACAACCCAGCGCTTGCTAACCAAATATTTCATAATTTTATTTTTTAAGATTAAATTTTATTTATTTTGTTTATAATGCTGGAGCGGGCTATGGAATGATGTTCGGACGGAAATAGTTAAAAGTATTGCTTAAGTTCTACGCCGGCTGTTGCCAATTCATATCAAAACCGCCATGGAACAAAGAATAATAAAGATAACCAACAAAAGCAATTTCTAAGAATAAAATGACCAAAGTAACCCAAGCAATTTTTTTATGAACAGATTTACTGGCTTTCAAAAGTACAATTACTGAAATAATTCCCCCGATTAAAGGTGAATAGAGTAGCCATTTAGTATAAAAAAATAACCACCCTGTTCCCATCAGCACAAAAACCAAACCAATAACACTTAGCGTTAGATATTGTCTATCTGTTATTTTCATGGCCATTTAATTTTTTTAGTTAATTTTAAAATACTTTTAAAAAAGGGCTGGAGCGGGATACGGGAATCGGACCCGTGTCTAAACCTTGGGAAGGTCTCATACTGCCATTGTACTAATCCCGCAGATATAAATAATGAAGTTTAAATTATGAATTAGGATGGAAACAACAAATGATATATTATGCCAAAAAATGGATCGGCCGAGGTGCCGTAGACCATAACGCCGCCGAGACCGCCGGTTATGGTTATACAAATTAAGCCGGCTAAGGCCATAAAAATTACAAACCGGGTTTCCACAAAAAAACGAGCAAATTTAAGTAACAATTTCCACAGGGCGCCGAGATTTATCTTCTCCGCAAAAGCCGAAAAATTTTCCCGCTGGAGCCACAAAAATAAATAGCTCGCCGCCAAGAGCCCAAAAATTGCCACGGACAAGTGAGCAAAGTTTTCATGGACATTTAAAACCTGTTTAAAATTATTTATGGCTACAACAAAGTCCCCCTGACGAACCGCGGAACGAGCCATATCACCGGTATACAAAGCCAGTAAAGCCCCCAGGCCGCCTATCGTTAAAAATACCGCCTTGAGGTAAAACCAGTACGGTTGGGACATTACTTTTTTAAAACGAACCAATTCCATTAACGCGTAAACTGTAAGTAAGGCTACGGGGAAATGGACAAACACTGGATGGAGGTTCATAGGTTAGAGGTTAGAAATTTCTCTGCTGTAATTATAACAAATTTAAACTTTATACCAGAGGAACAAAAGAAAAACCCCAATGCCTGATTATTTTAAAGGATTTTGCCGAAAGTTTGCTAATTTCCCAAATACTGTGTTTTACCGGCGCTACAATTTTACCGCCAATTTTCAGCTGCTGTTTCCAGGCTTCGGGAATCCCTGATCCGGCTGCAGCGGCAATAATTTTGTCATAAGGGGCTGCCGCCAAATAGCCCAACTTACCATCGCCTTGTATTAACGTGATTGTATTTTGATATAAATGGCATTTGGCGAGATTAATATGTTCCAACCGTTTTAACTTCGACAGCCTTTCTACGGCCACCACCCGCCCTGCCTTGCCCACCAGTTGGCACAGCATGGCCGTTTGCCAGCCGCTGCCCGCGCCGATTTCCAAAATTTTCTCACCCTTTTTAACCTTCAAAAGCTCGAGCATAAACGCCACGGTGTACGGCTGGAAAATGGTCTGGCCAAAGCCTATGGACAAAGGATAGTTTTCGTACGCCAAACTTCGGTATCGGGGCAAAACAAAATCGGCACGATCGACCGCCTTCATGGCTTTAATCACGGCCGGGTTGTTTAGCACGCCCTCTGCCTTTAATAGCGCGATAAGTTCGGTTTGGCTGCCCATTTTTGACAAACACCCCTTTCATATATCATAATACTCTTAATGAAGAAAGTCGCAAGAAAAATACCGGCCACCATGGCCACCCAGCATCCAGACCACGCCGCCAGGCCTTTTTGGCATACTGAAAATTTTATTCCAACCATAGAAGAAGCCAAGGAATTATTTTTGTCTTTTTCAGATTTGGGCATAAGCGAATACAAATGGGACTGGGAAGGCAAACTGGTAGACGAAGCTATTTTAGAACGCCTGATGGCTCAATACTATGAATACTTTAAAAAGCACCCCCTGGGCAAAGAAAAATTTTTGACTTTCCGTTTGCCAAACCCTAAAGTTGAGACGGAATTTAGAATGAGCCGAGCCTTAATGGGGATAGCAAGTTCCGCCGGCCTGGCAAAACAAGTGGGCATGCACACCCCCCCGCTGTTTGAAGTTATTTTACCAATGACGGAAAGCGCGGAGGAAATGCTCGCTATTCAGGAAGCTTTCAGGGAGATTGCCAATTTAAAACATCCGCTTAACCGTTTTGAGAAAGGTTTGCTAAACCACGTTTTAATGGTTCCTTTGTTCGAACAAGTAAGCACCATAATAAATTCGGATAAAATTCTGGAAAAATATTTGCATGAGCACAAAAAGATTTTTGGTTTTAACCCGCCGTATTTAAGGCCATATGTCGCACGCTCAGATCCGGCATTAAATTCCGGAATTGTACCAACCGTAATTGCCATAAAAATCGCACTGTCGCGTTACACCAAATTCGCCAAAAAACATAAAATAGATTTATTTCCGGTTATTGGTTGCGGGGCTTTGCCGTTCCGCGGCGGTTTATATCCTTTGCGGCCGGAAAGATTTATAAAAGAATACCAAGGAATTAGAACGGTGACAATCCAAAGCGCGTTTAGATATGATTACCCCAAAGCCACAGTAATAAAAGCAATTAAAGCTTTAGAAACAGGCCTGCCAAAAAGTAAAGCTGTAATTATGACTGCTGAAGAAGAAAAACAGCTAATTGAAGCCATTAAGCCATTTGAGGCCGCCTACAAACAAACCGTGGAAGGTATAGCGCCTTTGGTAAACGACCTGGCCAAACACATACCTAAAAGGCGCGAACGCGTCCAGCACATTGGCCTGTTTGGATACAGTCGCGGCATGGGCAAAGTCAGCCTGCCCAGGGCCATTAGTTTTACTGCCGTGCTTTATTCCTTAGGCATCCCACCAGAACTAATTGGCACCGGCCGGGGTTTGGCCGCGGCGCGCAAAGCCGGCAATTTGGAATTGCTGGAAAAACATTATAAAAATTTAAAGCATGATTTATATTTTGCCGGCAAATTTTTTTACCGGCAAGGTTTGGTGAACTTGGCCAAAAAATATCCGGCATGGAAAGACATTATTAAAGACGTTGAAGAAATAGAAAAATATTTAGGCAAACCGTTTACGCCAAAATATTTAAACGAACAGGAACACCAGCTCGTCTCGGCTCGCCTGCACAAACAATTCCGCAACGGCAAAAACGCCGGCAAACTAATTGAGCAAGCCGCAATACTAAGGCATAGCATGGGGTAAATTATGAGGAATACCGAACACAAATCCCAGCCTGGGCATATGGACAGAATGCACGAGGAAGATCCTTTAATCCATCCGTATGGCTGGGTCATGGAAGACCCCGTCAGTTATGATCACCTTGCCGGGGCAAGCCGGAGGATGCGTTAGTCAGCAGAAAAAAGAAGGTTAATTTGAAAAAAGAAAATTCCAATACTAATTGATGTTTTACTAGTCTCTAAAATCCGCCTAAAAGCGGATTTTTTTATTTGGGAAAAATCGTTTGTCATAATTCGATGTCAACAGCCTCGTCTATCTCAAGCGCTTTGTTAAATCTCTGACAAAAATCACCTTAATGCCTTTATTATTTTTTTCAAAACTCATTTCATTAGTGAAAGCTTGTGCCAAAATCCCTCCCCTCCCGGAATGCCACTTTGTGGGTTCCTGGAGAGCGTCGGGCTGCTTGTTTTCCAGCCAAAATTCCCTGCTGTCCTTGCCTTCATCCTGAATTTCCACCGTTAAACGGTTGCCAGTTGCATTAATATTTACGTATAATCGTTTGGCTTTGACTTCTGGTAAATTTTGAGCTGTCTTAATTCTCTCTTCCCACTCCTTAGTATCCTCTCCCTTATTTTGGAATAATCCCATATTACCATGGATCATCGCATTAAGCAGCCACTCACGGAAAACCATGGACGCGTCCAAAACATCCGATTCCGGCCAGCCTAAAAGTTTGAGCGTTTCTTCTAATTTGGCTTCGTATTCAGCCACTTTGCCAATATCCGTTTCGATTGGAGGCCAGGCTTCGGGGATCCTTAATCTTGCTTCACTAATATGGGGATTTATTTCTGACGAACTGTTCATAGATTATATTTTATCATAAAAAATGTTGCCCGGGGAGACGAGCGCTAATGTTAGCGCGGCTCCCCGGATAAACTAAGAGCGTCCGGAATCATAACGGCCAACCGCCGAGTAAGGTGCCGCGACTCAAAGAACGAATCGCAAACCGAACACTGCAACTGTACGCTGCCTTTTGCCTCGGCCATAAACACAAAATGGCCGCTTCCGCAATTTGGGCACCGCCTGGGATCCCCGCTGCCGTGAGGATCACACTCTTCCTTTTGGCAAATATCGACGTGCTCCCATCCCCTCCTTTTCTGGAGGGCATAGTTGCAATACAAACAGGCCAAACCTGCTTGCAATTTAATTCCATTCGATTGCATGTCTCCTCCTCTAGATAAAACAAAAACACCCCCTGTGAAAGGGGCGTGGATGAAATCAATTAGACTTAAAATTGATTAATTCCAATCAGGCCGCTTCCACAAAGGAAGAGGCATTAACATGTTTGCTGATTGGAAATTTTGTAAATTCATATTATATGTTAATATTAGACCATGAATAAAAAATCGTCAACCCCGTTAAAAGTCAATCGCCAAAGGCGATTGCCAGTGCCTAAAAGCACTGGACCTTTAACGGGGTCAACTTCAAATTTGTTAATTGTCGGCAGTGTGGCTTTTGACAGCATAGAAACGCCGTTTGGGAAAGTAAACAAGACTTTGGGCGGTAGCGGGAGCTATTTTTGTTTGGCTGCGAGTAATTTTTCGAGACCTAGCTTGGTTGGGGCTGTGGGAAAAGATTTTACTAATAAGTATCGGGTGATTCTATCCGGCAAAAATATAGATTTATCGGATCTGGAACAATCTGCCGGCCAAACTTTTGCCTGGGGCGGCAAATACAGTTTTGATTTAAACAACCGTACCACTTTATTTACAAAACTGGGTGTATTTGAACAATTCAAGCCAAAGTTATCGGCGGCACATAAACAATCGCCGTATGTTTTTTTGGGCAATATCCACCCTTCCCTACAATTGGAAGTGCTGGCTCAAATTAAAAAGCCAAAATTTGTCGGGCTGGATACTATGAATTTGTGGATAAAAAAAGCGCCAAAACAGTTGGCTGAAGTTTTAAAAAAGATTAACATTTTTATTATAAACGATTCCGAAGCGCGCCAGCTTAGCGGCGAACACAATTTGGTAAAGGGGGCAAAGCATATAATGGGGATGATGGGTAAAAATGCGACGCTGATTATAAAGCAAGGCGAATACGGATTATTGATGTTCAGAAGCTCTCCCTCTTTTCAAAAGAGGGGGCTTGGGGGGGTTGAAATTTTCCATCTTCCGGGATTTCCCCTGGAGGACGTAACCGACCCAACCGGCGCGGGCGACAGCTTTGCCGGCGGAATGTTTGGCTATTTGGCAAAGGCAGATAATATTTCCTGGGAAAACCTCAAACGCGCCTGCGTGGCGGGTTCGGTTTTGGCCTCTTTTTCCGTGGAAAAGCTAGGTACAAAACGACTGCAGGAAATAACCGCCCGCGATATAAACAAACGATTTGCGGAGTTCAAAAAGTTGACGCATTTTGATAGCCGCTGATTTTACGTAGATATTTACGCTCCTGCCTGCGGCAGGCAGGGATTAAACGCTGATCTAAGGCACTTTGGGTCAGTTTTTTAACTTGACCAAAAGTTTGGCTTTGGCGTACAATAGGCACAAGCAGCTGCCAGGCTGCATAATTCAAACAATCTGGCTGTAAGCCAGATATGGAGGAAAACGTGACCGCGAATAATTACTCCGGGATTCTTCCCGGAAGCGATGTGTCGGACGCGCTCGAACGCGAATTTGTAGCAGGAACCAGAATGCGTCCGTACCTGCCGCCGCCCCACGTGCAGGCAGCGCCGGTGCCAGACCTTGGCGCGCTCAGCCCGCAAGAGGAAGGAACCCATGAGTGATGGCCCCGTCCTTGGAGGCGTATATACCGATAGCACGCCTTCGGAAGACGGGCTAGCTGCGTTTATGCGCACGATCGGATGTCTGCCCGACAATGACGTGGTTACTCCCATCAGCGGGTATCGTATTCGCTCATTCGTTCACATCGAGCCGCCGAAAAGAGCGCGCGGAGACTCGGGAATTCTCAGTTAATCATACAGCGAAGCGTTCGCGCTTCCGTCAACGGCAACGTTTTACGGGTGCCCCGTGCACACCGCACCCAATAAAACAGCAACCCGGGGGCACGCAAACAAGCATCAGGTTTGCGCCGCCCCCTTTCCCTTACTTTGTGGAAAACTTATAAAATTCGACAAAATAACCCAATTTTAAGGCTTGACATAATAATTTAATCTGATAATATAATTAAGTAAAACTAAATACTAGAGTTAAAAAAAACACCAATTTTCTTACGGGAGAATTCCGTCAAAAAAGGTGTTTTATTTATTTGCAAACGCTGAACGAACGCTGCTTTTAACACCACCGCTGATACAACGCTGAATCTAAACTTCAGAATCAGCGACATATCAGCGTAAATATCAGCGATTAATGGAGGGGGAAGGAAAGAAAAATGACAAACGGCAAAGTTATGGCAGAGTACATTTGGCTGGACGGCAGAAAGCCCACGGCTAAACTAAGAAGCAAAACTAAAATAATAAACGGGCCGGTAAGAAAATTGGAAGACGTTCCTATGTGGGGATTTGACGGCAGTTCCACCGAACAGGCCGAAGGCCATTTTTCCGACTGCCAGCTAAAACCGGTTTACTACATCCCCGACCCAATTAGCAAAGGCGATAACCTTTTGGTAATGTGCGAAGTTCTTAACGCCGATGGCACGCCGCACGTAACCAACACCCGCCGCGTTTTAAGCCAAGTCGCGGAAAAATTTAAAGACCAAGACCCATGGTTTGGCATTGAACAGGAGTATACGCTTTACGGAAAAAACGACTGGCCGTTTGGCTGGCCGACCGGCGGTTATCCTTCCCCGCAGGGGCGCTATTACTGCGGCGTGGGCTACGACGAAGTCCATGGGCGCCCATTAATCGAAGCTCACCTGAAAGCCTGCCTAGAGGCAGGATTGATGATTTCCGGCATTAACGCCGAGGTTATGCCGGCACAGTGGGAGTTCCAGGTTGGCCCTTTGGGTCCCTTGGAAGTCGGTGACCAACTTTGGCTTACACGATGGTTACTTTACCGCCTGGGTGAAGAATATAACGCTTACGCCAAACTCGACCCCAAACCAATGAATGGTGACTGGAACGGCGCCGGCGGACATACCAACTATTCCACAAGGGCTATGCGCGAACACGGAGGATTAGAAGTTATTAAGCAAGCCTGTGAAAAACTTGGACGCTTTGCCAAACAGCATATTCGCGTTTACGGCGCCGATAACGATAAGCGCTTAACCGGCAAGCACGAAACCTGCAGTTACAAAGATTTTCGCTACGGCGTTTCCGACCGCGGCGCCAGCATACGTATCCCAATGGAAACCGCCAACAAAGGCCGCGGCTACCTTGAAGACCGCCGCCCGGCCGCAAACTTAGACCCTTACCAAATTTGCACTGCTTTGATTGAAACCACCTGCGGCCAGGGTTTTGACCCGGACAAATACGGCTGGGGAAACTTTGAATTTCCCGAAGACAAAATGCCCAGCGTTCAAAAAGAAATGAGACTTAACGTTCCTTCACCGGTGAAATAACGGCTCAAAGATATTGTAAAAAACTAAGATATCGAGATATTAAAAACCCTTCAATTGAAGGGTTTTTAAGAATTAAATTTTCCACGGTAAGGAGTAGACCGGCTGCCTCCGTAATCATCTTCGAACCTTTCTATGTCGTCTTCGTCGTAGTGTCCGGTTTGGGATTCAATAAAAATTAAATCTACTTGATTGCCAGTGTTAATTACGCGATGTTTATCACCAATCTTAATATCCACAAAATTTCCGACCCTAACCGGAATTTCTTTATCGTTTAAAATAACCTTACCTTCGCCCTGCACAAAAAACCAATGCTCATTACGCTGTTTATGAACCTGATAAGAAACCCTTTGGCGTGGCTTAATAGTCATTATCTTTACACATACATCTTTAAAACCCGGCTCATTAACGGCAAACTCCTTTAAAATTTCGTAGTTACCCCAAGGGCGATTTTCAATGTAATTATTGGACATGTGTAAATTATAACAAAAAACTGATTTTTTATCCAAATTTTGTCTTGTTGCACTTATGCTCGGCCGGGCATAAGTGCAACAAAGTGGATTTTAATGAATTTAGGACGCGTAAGTCCTACTTAGATTTTGTTGTCGGTAAGCAAAATCAGGCCTCCGGCAAGGGGGATAAACGCGGTTAACTGCCAAATAGTCGGCGCTTGATGCAAAATAAAATAGGCAAAAATCAAAGTGAATAATGGGGCAATGCTGGAAAGAGCATTGGCTTTGGTCACGGAAATCCGGTGGATACCTTCCATCCACAGCAGTTTAGAAACACCCAAAATTAAAATTCCGTTTAAGGCTAAAAACCAAAAAGATTTTTGAATGGCAACCAAGGGCGCGTTTACTTTAAGTATCGCGGCCAAAACAAAAAAAACAGGAATGGCGCCCAAGCTGCGTAAAAAAACTATGGTCTCACTGCTGACCAACTTCCGGAGTTTTTGCTGGTAAAAATTCCCAATAGGCGCGCAGGCTGTTGCTAAAAGCACCAAAAAATCACCGCCATGAAAAACCAATCCTTGTTTGGGATATAAAATTATCACCGCCCCTAAAATCATGAGCATGGCGCCAAAGGTATGCCTGGCGGAAAGTAATTCTTTTTTCCAAACATTAAAAAGTAAATAACTAAAAAATAATTCCATTAAGGCTATAATGCTGGCATCCCCTGCCGTTGTGTATTTTAAGCCAACGTAATACAGGCTGTAATACAAAATGCTAATAAATATGGTGATTAGGGGGATGTATTTCCAGACCCCGGGAATAAAAATTTCTCCGATTTTACCTCTGGCCGCGACAATAAAACTAAAAAATGCAACTAAAAAAACACTGCTCCAAGCCAGTGATGCTATTGGGGCAATATTCGCGTAAGAAAGAATTGTAATTATTGGGAACAGCGCCCAAATTATAGCCTCGCCAAAAATTGCCAGGTCGCCTTTTCTTGTTTCACTAATTAGCATATTTAAATTATACCATAAGATTTTCAGCCAAAAACTTTAAAGTCATTTCCCAGGCATCCTGCGCGGAAGATTTTACGTAAGTCGCCGGATTGGTATTGTTAAAAAAAGCGTGGCCGGTGTTGGGATAAACTTTGCTTTGAAAATCTTTGCCATATTTTGTCATGGCTTTGCGGGTCTGCGGCAACTGACCGATTAAGCGTTCGTCCTTTTCACCGTAAAAAGCCAAAACCGGGCAGGTGATGTTTTCGAGTTTATCGGCTGGCTCCGGCGTTTGGCCGTAAAAAACAACCGCGGCGGACAGCTGGCTTTGAACAGTTGCCAAAGCAAACGCGTATGTTCCCCCAAAACAAAAACCCAAAACCGCCGCTTTGCCGCTGGCAAAATCCTGCGACCGCAGATATTTAAAACAGCTTTGGATTTTTTCTAAAGTCTGCCGCCCGAACTCCGGCACCATAATAGGCGCCATGGCAGCGCGCATTTTTTTCTGTGCCTCGTCCCTGGTTGCCGGATTATGAACTTCTTTTAAAATAGTTTGGTCGATTTTTTCTGTAATGCCGGTGTGAGAAAGCAAATCCGGGGCCAAAACCGCGTAACCCTGGGCGGCAAAACGATCCGATACTTCCTTAATATGATCGCCCAATCCCCAAACTTCGTGAATTAAAATAATTCCCGGAAGTTTTTCTATTTTTTCCGGCAGGCTAAGATAAGCGTTAAAATCCCCGAACTCTGAAGTTAAAGCAATATTTTTTGTCATATGGGTATCCTTAATTAAAATTTATCATTATAATTATTCAACAGGTGGATAATTATTATATCATAATTATGAATATTTCTTTTAAATTAAAATTCAGCGTAATAATTTTAGCTTTGCCGCTGTTAGCGGTTTCGTGCGCGAAATCTTCTGCGCCTGCGCCAGTGAATAAGCCACCCTCCTTAAACCAAACCACAACTTCAACGCCCAGGGTTTCCACAGCCAGCCCCGTTGCGTCAACAACACCCCAACTCTCTGAACCGATTACTGGCGGCTTGGCCAGAGTGACCAAAAAAACTTTTGGCCTTTACGTTTCCCCGGGACATTCGCCCATATCACCCGAAAAATTTACCGGCTTCCATACGGGAATAGATTTTGAAACCAATCCGAGCGAGCAAAATAGCGACGTCCCAATTTACGCCGCCTGCAATGGAAAATTATTGCTAAAAAAATATGCTTCGGGTTACGGCGGCGTGGCTGTTGAGTCTTGTGTTTTGGACGGGCAAGATGTTACAATAATTTACGGACACTTAAGGCTTTCTTCCATTATTCCAAACACTGGCGATAGCCTGACATCGGGGCAAAAAATCGCAGTATTAGGAACCGGCTATTCCAGTGAAACCGATGGTGAAAGACGGCATTTGCATTTTGGCATTCATAAAGGCTCGGCCATTAATATTTTAGGCTACGTCCAAAAACAAACCGACTTAAGCGGTTGGCTAAATCCGACAGGGTATTTACAGTAACGGATTTTCTACTAAATACGAAAGAGAGCTAAGTACTAAACGCAAAAATTCATGGTTTCGTATTTAGACCTTTTTTTATTAACGGAAGCCGCACCAAAATCAATATTAAATACGTATTCTTAAGCATTGGCCTCGGTTTACCAGAGGCCTTTTCCGGAGACACACAATTAACCCTCACCGATAATGGGAAAAGTCCATTCCACCGCGAAAATCGCAAAACAAAAATGGCAGCAAACCGGTGGACACGATAAACTCGTATTTGTTGCAACTTTTATTTACTTGGGCATAATTACGGCTTTTATGATTTGGCATCAGGAATTTTTTTCTCCTGATCGTTTTTTTGTTTTTGTCTTTGTTGCCATGCTCATTGCCGGCAAAGCCTGGGCATTTTTTTGGGATTGGCTTCCTCCCATAATGCTAATTCTGGGCTATGACTACCTGCGGGGGCTGGTTCCCCTGGCCGGGGGGAAAGCTCATATCCGAGCCATGATTTATTTTGATAAAGCAATATTTTTTGGCAATGTGCCCACACTCTGGCTACAACAGCATTTCTTTTTAAATGGGACTATAAGCTGGTACGACAACGTCGCCGCAGTACTTTATTTTTTGCATTTTATAATTCCGCTGTTTGTAGCGTTGCTTTTTTGGTTTATTGATAAAAAAATCTTCAAGCTCTACACTACCGGAATTATTTTAGTTTCCTATTTGGCTTTTATTACCTATTACCTTTTCCCCGCCATGCCGCCTTGGATGGCAGCCCAGCAGAATTTTTTGCCGCCTGTCGCTCACATTTTAGACCAAACCCTGGCGCATTTTGCCCACCCCATTAATTTGCCCACTGTGTATAATTATGTAGGAGCAAATTTAGTGGCGGCAGTTCCTTCCCTACACGCGGCCTACCCGCTAATGACAGCCCTATTTTTTTATAAAAAATTCCCCAAATGGGGTTTGGTATTTTTTATTTATCCGCTAACAATGTTTTTAGCGGTTATGTACCTGGGGGAACATTATTTTTTTGATATCGTGATAGCATCAATTTATGTTTATGCTATTTACGGCCTATTAACAGATTGGCGCGGCATTACAACTCTAATTAAAAACAAATCCAGGAAAGCTTTTAGTAAAAGCTCTCCTGAATTAAGTTAGAATTTATAATCTTAGGACTTACGCGATTGGCCGAGTACGAGGCATTTTGCGAGGATTTTTGGAGACGTAGTTTGACTACGTCGACAAAAACCGCAGCAAAATAACGAAGTAATCGGCCAAGCCCCCTGTGGTTTGAGGCAACAAGATATAATTTTTGTTCATTTTTGCCTCAAACGCGTAAGTCCTAATCTTGTTATTGTTTAACCACATACTGCCCGCTAACCCATCCTTGATTTAGCCCGCTATAGGTTATTTCATACCAGCCGCTTTGTGTTTTGGTGTAAGTGTAAATCTCTCCGGGGTGAACCTGGGTTACAACTTTACCCGAGGGCGAAGGCGTGCTTCTAACGTTTAAAAATCCGGTGGGCGTGGATGATATTTTAACCTGTAAAACCGGCTCGGCTGGAGGAGTCGATGTTGGGGTTGTGGATGCAATCCCCAAAGGTGTCGAACTGGATATTGCCGTAATTAAGGTAGATGTTGGCACGGTTCCACCTGCTAACGGAAATGGTTCTGTTGCCTGCACAGCGGGATGATAATGCCCCACAATTGGAGTTTGTCCGTTCTGCAACTTCCAAACATAAAACTCATAGCCGCTGGCCACTAAAATTAATAACACCACAAAAATTAACAGCCATCTGCCAATATGATGGCTCTTTTTATTTATTGAAAAAGAAACCGATTCGGGCATAAGCCTGGGTTCCGGCTTGTTTGCGCTTTGATTTGAGGACGGTGATTCAGTGAGCAGATCTTTTTCTTTTTGGCTTAAATTATTCTTTACCAAAATTACGTCCTGGGTATTTTTTGGCGAATTTATGCCTTCAACCAAGGGTTTAACAGGCTTTATAGTCTTTGGGGCAACAGCTTTTTTTGGCTCGGCTGGCTTAACCTGGGGCTGGTTCTTTAGGCCGTCTTCGGGAATAATCGAATCGATTTCATTATCCATAGTAAAATGATTAGCTTATTATATTCTCATTTTAACACTTTTTACTAAAAACCGAAATAGTGGGTAAAATTAATTTGAAGCTATCTCAAAATTCCATTTTGGTATAAATCGCGTAATTTTGGCGCCTTGGTCTTAAAAATTTTTCCGCTTAGCTCCGGCTAAACGTCAAAATTTGTTAAGAACCAATCCGCTCAAAATTCCGCAATTTCTCCTCAAAAGCTAATTTTGAGGTAGCTTCTATATTTTTATCATCCCCAACCAAACAGTTTTGCCTTCAATCTGGCTTTGAATTTCAAAATCCACTTCCACTTCCAGGCTTTTGCTGATTTGGCTGACAAAAGTTTTTTTGCGATCTACCAATTTCAGCAAAGCTTCCTCTAGTTTCTCGTCCTGGGTATTGTAATAAACATCCACCAGTTCTCCCACTCTAAGGCCGCTCTTTTTTCTTAAGTCCTGAATTTGGCGCTCGATTTCCCTAGCCAAACCTTCCTGCCTTAGATCCTCGCTTAATTCCAGGTTAATTTGAAGTTTAAAACCCGGGGTGTCCTTGTACGCCCAGCCGCCTTTGGCCACAAAATCCTGACGGTTGCTTATTAATTTAACGTTGAGCTCATCGGCCAAAAGTTTTTCAAAATCCGCGTCCAGCACGAGATCTTTATTCTTAATATGATATTCAACCTCGGCCAGGGGCTGGCGAACTTTAAAGCCGGCTTCTTTACGCAAAGAAAGGCCGCTTTCCACCAAATCTTTAACAAAAGCCATTTTTTGGCGGACGACTTCGTTATCGCCGGCAATTTCTACTGTCCACAATGTTAAATGTACAGATTCTTGGCCAGTGAGATCGCGATAAATAAACTCCGCCAAAAATGGCATAAACGGCGCCAACATTTTGGAAAGTTCTATTAAAACATAGGCCAAAGTAGCCAACGCGATTTTCGCGGCCTCGTCGTTATTTTTTATGCGGTCGCGGCTGCGGCGCAAATACCAGGTAGAAAGTTCGTCTATAAAAGCAGTCATGGCTTTGCCGGCGCGCACGGTGTCATAAACATCCAAAAATCCCGTGACTTGTTTGTGGACTTGGCTAAGCCGGGAAATAATCCATCTGTCTAAAATATTTTCCGATACCGGAAGTTCGCCGCTGAATTTATCTTTGGTATAAAGGCGCAAAAAGCTCCAGACATTGTAAACCAGCATATTTACCTTGCGGCCGATTTCCTGCACGCCTTTTTCGGAAAAATTTACATCATCGGCATTCATAACCGGGCTGGTTAAAAGATAAAACCTCAATGCGTCTATTCCATATTTTTCTATTAAAATCCACGGGTCAGGATAATTATTTTTGCTCTTGGACATTTTACTGCCGTCTTCCGCCAAAATATTTCCTGTTGTAACAATATTTTTAAACGGGGCGTGTTCAAAAGCAATTGTGGAGACCACAAGCATAACATAATACCAAGCCCTGACTTGGCCAATATATTCGGCCACAAAATCGGCCGGAAAACGTTTCTTAAATAATTCCTGGTTTGCAAACGGATAATGCAACTCGGCAAACGGCATACTACCGCTTTCCACCCAGCAGTCCACAACTTCAGGCACGCGCTTCATATTATCCGCGCACTTCGGACAGGTTACGACCACTTGGTCTATGTAAGGGCGATGCAAATCGGTCATCTGCAGATTTTCCGAATTAAAATTTGGGTAAACCTGGCCAAAGTTATTTGATTTTTCCTTTAATTCATCAACTGATCCGACACAAATTACATTTTTACATTCATCGTTTCCGCATTTCCAAAACGGCAATGGCGTAGCCCAAAACCTGTTTCTGGAAATATTCCAATCCGGCGCGGACTCTATGCTTTTATCAAAACGCCCCATTTTTAGATGTTCCGGCTGCCAATTTATTTCTTCGGAGTTTAGTTTGCGCAGTTGGGATTTTATTTTTTGTATATTAATAAACCAGGCCGGCAGCGCGTTATAAAACAGCGGAGTAGCGCATCGATAGCAGTGCGGGTAGCTGTGAGTATAATGTTCGGTCTTATAAACCAAATTTTTGGCCGCCAATTCCTTAAGCACTATTTTTTCCGCGTCTTTAAAAAATACGCCGCGCAAACTCTCCGGCAAATATTCCAAATAGCGGCCCTTGTGGTCAAGCATATCCATTCGAGGCAAATCTTTTTCTTTGGCCAGTTGATAGTCTTCTTCTCCATACATGGCCGCATTGTGAACAACCCCGGTTCCGTCGGTGGTGGTAACAAAGTCGGCAATATAAATGTGATGCGATTTGGCGGGATCACCCACAAATTCAGGATGATTACTTCCGCGTCCTTCTGCGTTAAATTCCGCATTATTCCGCGATGAAGGGATAACGCCGGGATATAACGGTTCATATTCCAGCCCGGCAATTGCCCTGCCCGGAAATTCGGCGACAGTCTCGTAAGAACCATCTATTACAGACAATCGTTCCTTGGCCAAAATATATCTTTCCCCGCCTGCCATCCGGCTGGAGCCGTCAGGCGACTGGCGGGCAGGGCCATTTTCCATCTCGATCATTACATAAACTATATCCGCTCCGACGTTCAGCGATGTATTGCCGGGCAAGGTCCATGGCGTAGTTGTCCAGGCTAAGACAAAAGTCTTATCGTTGGTCAGGTCGTTAATAATTCTCTGGCCCTTGGGCATTTTGAATTTAGCGTAAACCGATTCCTCGGTCACGTCACGGTAGCTGTTGTCCATTGCCACTTCAAAATTGGAAATTGGAGTTTCACAGCGCGAGCAGTAAAGCAAAACTTTGCGGTCTTCGTAAATTAATCCCTTGTTCCAAATCTGCTGGAGAGACCACCACACGCTCTCCATATAGGTGGTGTCCATGGTTTTATAGGAATTGTCAAAGTTCACCCAGCGCCCCATGCGCTTGACCATTTTTCCCCATTCATCCACGAACCTTAAAACATTTTCCCGGCAAGCCTGGTTAAACTTATCCACGCCGAGTTCCTCTATTTGTTTTTTTCCGGAAATTTTTAACTGCTGTTCAACAATATTTTCTATGGGCAAACCGTGGCAATCCCAGCCCCAAACGCGCCGGACGAACCGGCCTTTCATCGTATAATAGCGGCCAAAGGAATCTTTAACCGTAGACCCCAAAATATGGCCATAATGCGGCAGTCCCGTGGCAAAAGGCGGCCCATCATAAAAAATGTAAGGCTCATTGTCCTTGGTCTGTTCCAAAGACTTTTCAAAAATTTTATTCTCATCCCAAAACTGTAAAACTCCCTTTTCCAGGTTATTAAAATTGGGGGTTGATGATGTTTGCGGTTTTTCTTCCGTCATAAAATAAATTTAAGCGTTACTTTATTAATTTTCCCATTGAGCAGGCGATGCTATTTTAACTTTTGCTTTCTGTGATTTGAATCCAGTTTCATTCAATGGCATAGCCGCTAGGTCAATAATCAGATATACATTTTCTGATTCTATTTTAGAATGTTCTGTCAATTTTATTCCGACCTCTTGTCTTATTTTTGGGACCGATGCGTACGCTTGCTCTACAGAATTATCATTTAACTCAAACCTCTCTTCGTCCATTGGCGCCAATAACTCGGGCAGAGGTGAAATTTTGCATTTGGTATTGTTTTTATTGACGCTTGTGATAAAATTCTCAAAATTTGTAATAAAATCAGAAAAACTTGAATCTTCTTTATAAAAAGTTTTTACCCGAAGGTAGGCTTTACCTAAATTATTAATTGCACCAGAATACCCAAATAGCCAACGTGAGATAAAATCAGGGGCTGTGATATCTGTATTTCTCTCTACGGCACTAAAATCTGCATCAAAACCTCTTTCGTTTTCTGGACGTTGCAAGTCTGTTAAAGTCTGTTCTAAAAATAATCCCCTAGCCAATTTTTCTCCTTCCGAACCCCGCTGCTTCAATTCAGCAACCAAACTTTCTAAAGAACGGCAAAGATGAACAAAATCCGCTTTCAATACTTCAACATTATCTTTCGCCTCGACAATATCTTGGCGATCAGGCTGTGGCCTTTTTTGAATTTCTCCAGTCATAATTCTTACATTTAATTCTTCAGGCCGATAAATCGATGGGCTACGACCTTCAGCGTACTAATCAGCGACCAATCAGCGGCTTCACATTTCCTCCGGCGCTTCTATTCCCAACAGATAAAGCCCATTTTTTATAACTTGCGCGGTGGCGGTAATTAAATTTAGGCGGAAGGATTTTAGGGTTTCGTCGGTTTCGGCTAGGACGGGAACTTCCTGATAAAAAGAGTTAACGGTTTGGGAAAGTTCAAATAAATAATTACAGAGGTTGTTGGGGAAATAGTCCTGGGAGACTTGGGTAACGACTTCGGGGAATTGGATGAGTTTGCGAAGAACGGAGAGTTCGGTGTCGCGGAAAGACGCGGAATCTGACGCGGAAAGGCGCGGAAAACCACGTTCCGCATTTTCCGCGTTAAGTTCCGTATTATTCCGCGATTTACGCAATATTCCATGAATTCTCGCGTGCGTGTACTGCAAATACGGCCCTGTATTGCCCTCAAACGACAAAGCGTTGTCCCAAGTAAAGATTATTTCTGTTTTACGATTATGTGATAAATCAAAATATTTTATGGCCGCCAGCGCGACTTGCTTAGAGACCGCTTCTTTATTTTCCAAATCCGGATTCTTGTCTTCAATAATTTTTAAAGCGCGCTTGTTGGCCTCGGTAATTAAATTCTCCAGACTAATTGTTGTGCCTTTGCGCGTGGAAATAGCACCTTCGGGCAAACTCATAAATCCCAAATCAATATGGGTACTGTCTTTTTCGGCCGGATAGCCTGCAAGTTCGAGCGACTTAAATAGCTGTTTAAAATGGTGCGACTGACGATTGTCTACAATGTACAGATTTTTTAAAAAATTAAACTGTTTGCGTCGGTAAAGGTAAGTGGCAAAATCCCGCAAATGGTAAGTGGTCGCTCCGTCGCTTTTTACCAAAATACAGCGGCCAAGACCGAAGCTTTCCAAATCAATATAAAGCTCCCCTGTTTCGCCTTTTGTTATAAGTTTCTTTTCCTGAAATTCCGCCAAAACTTCCGGCATATGTTTTTCGTAAAAACTTTCTCCCAAATTATAATCAAATGGCAAGACTCCAAGCAAAATCCGGTAGCGTTCAAAATCTTTTAAGGATTCGTCCACAAACAACTGCCAGAGTTTGCGGTTCTGCTCATCTCCGTCTTCCAGCTTCTTAAATTCCGCTTTGGCTAAATCCCGAAGCTCGGCTTGGGCTTCTATTTTTGCGGACATGGCTACATAAAGTTTATTTAACTCGTTAATCGGGTCTTTTTCCAAAACTTCCATATCCGGCTTCATTGTCTTAAACGCGTAAAGCAAAATGCCGAACTGGACGCCCCAGTCACCAATGTGAGTATCGGAAATAGTTTTGTAGCCTTGCGATTTAAAAACTCTTAAAAGACAATCGCCAATTACGGACGAACGCAGGTGCCCTACGTGAGGCGGCTTAGCTACGTTATTTTGGAAATACTCGACAACTACAGTTTTCCCTTCACCCAACACCGAACATCCGTACAAGTCCCGTTGGTCAATTATAGTACCAAGATTATTAAGCAAAAATTTTTGTGAAAGTTTAAAGTTAATAAACCCGCCCTGTTCGGTAACCGATTCCAGTTTGCCTTCTAAATCTATATTATTTATGGCGTCAACAATTTTCCCGGCGATTTCTTTAGGGTTAATTTTTAGTTTTTTTGACAAAATTAAAGCCGCATTGCTGGAATAATCGCCAAAATCAGGATTGGATGGGGGCGTAATATCTAAAACGTCCAAATAGGAAGTCAGCTTGAGCCCGGACAAAGCCGATGACAAAAGGTGGTTTATAAAATTTTTAGATGTTTCACTTGGCATATAATACCTGCATTATAACACAAAATCGTTTGTTTCACCAAAATCAAAAATCTAAAAATTCCAAAATACCGGATTTTAAAAAAATTACGAAGTGGGTAAATTTCACGGCCGTGAAATTTATCCACTTTTCTATCTATTCATTCATAGGTTAAAAAACTTCTTTAAATCCTCATCATTGTCCATTTCTTCAACTTTTAAAAAACGAATATATTTATTCAGACCTGTTTTACTTAAGTATGCTATTGCCTCTCGGTTCAATGTAAACGGGTGCACAAAAACACTGGCCTGCAATTTATAAAAACCGTACTGCTTAAGCAGGCGGCGAAAATAGTCCCGCTGTAAGTGAGCTTCTTCCGGAATGTCAAAAATACACACTCTCCACTTCCCATCCCAGACCCTTTCTCTGCTCACGCCCGCTTTCAGCAGTAAAACATCCAATAAACCTTTTTCCGTTAACTGGATGAATGTTTTATCCCGCTTTTTTGTCAATTTTACCGCCCCGCGACGCTTTAAGCCCTGCACGGAATCGTAGTAACTCCTATAATTCATCCCTTTGTTACGTTTAACCCATTGGTAAGGCATTTCCAAAGGCCTCGGCAATAAATTCAGCGTCTCGGAAAAAAAGGCCAAAATGGAGTCAGCAAGATTGTAATCTTCCAGCATAAAATGTTGCTTATTTAATAAAGGTTCGCTATCCGCAGAGCTGCGAGGTATTAGTGCAATGAACTGCCTGCACTTCGCAGTTCCGCCGTCGGCGGGACGAAGTATTGAACCTGTATTTCCGCCGGTCGTTCGAGACCCTGAGGGGTCCTCAGACCCTCGAAGGGAGGAGGATCCGCCTTTGGCGGAAGCTCCCCCTCGATCTGCACTCGGGGCCTTGAGCGGAGTTGAATAGGTCGGCTCGGAAATGATATGCTGCATATCATTTCTCTCGCTCTACGTCGCTAATAAGTGGATGATTTTCTCGGCCGAGAATTTTCTCCACTTATATTTTAAGTCAAAATTTGCTTATAGACAAGAGTATAAATGGTGGTACAATATATATTAGATTAAACACCGGATATGAAAATTTTTGCGGACAATAAGAGAGCAAGGTTTGATTACGATATTAAAGAAAACTTTACTGCCGGTTTGGTATTGAGCGGGGCAGAAGTAAAATCCGTTAAAGGCGGCAATGTTTCTTTGGCCGGGGCTTATGTAACCGTGTCGGCCAGGGGGGCCAGTTTAATTAATTGCCATATTGGGCCTTACAAGTACGCGCCCGATGAAAAATACCAGCCGACCCAAACCCGACAACTTCTTTTAAACAAATCGGAAATAAACAAATTGCTCGGAAAAGAAAAAGGGTTGGTAGTAATTCCCCTGGATATTTTTTTGGGTAATCGCGGATTGATAAAAATGAGGATAGGCTTAGGCAAAGCGAGAAAAAAGGCAGATAAACGAGAGTATATACAAAAAAGAGAAATTAAAAAGGAAATTAAGAAATTGGGATATTAAGGTATTGGGGACACGCTCCCCAATTTCCTAATTTCTTGATTTCACAATTTCCTGACACAAATATGAAAAACAAAAAAGACATAGTTTATTTGATTGTTATTATTTCACTCATCGCGCTTTGTGGACAATTTTACTATTCTTACCGCTACTTGCCAACGCATGAAATCAGCGTTTACTACAATCAGGATCACGCGTTGAACGATGAAATTATTAATCAAATCCGGGACGCGGATAAATTTGTTTACTTCGCGGTTTACACTTTTACCAGGCAGGATATAGAACAGGCTTTAATTGCGGCCAAGTACCGCGGCCTGACCGTAGTGGGCATTACCGATCGCGACCAATACAACCAAGCTCCCGGGCAAAAACAAATAATAGACGCTCTGCGCGACGACGGCATACCTGTCTATGAGCAGGATCACTCGGGCATTATGCACATGAAGGCTCTGGTTACGGAAAAAGCTTACGCCAGCGGGTCTTACAACTGGACAACGGCGGCTACCAACATTAACGATGAAGTTTTGGAGGTCGGACGCGACCAAAATATCCGCCAAAGCTACCAGAACATTTTGGAGGAATTATTTAGTAAGTATGGAAAAACGTGATATAATATAAATATTAGAAATTAAATTAACAGACATAGGACTTACGCGTTTGAGGCAAAAATGAACAAAAATTATATCTTGTTGCCTCAAACCGCAGGGGCTTGGCCGATTACTTCGTTATTTTGCTGCGGTTTTTGCCGACGTAGTCAAACTACGCCTCCAAAAATCCTCACAAAATGCCTCATACTCGGCCAAGCGCGTAAGTCCTAAGTAATTAAGATATTGGCTGATATTTGTAAATATCGCTAATACTCAAACAAATATATGGACACACAACAACCAAATCAAAACCCTATAGTCGCCCCGCAACCCCATGGTTTTTTAAAGCAAATGGAAGACTTTTTTGATACCTATCTCCACAAAAAAGTCCCCTTCCATCTGCCCCCAGTCGCTAAAGAATGGATTGTAAAATTCGGGCCCTGGATAACCTTAGTCTTAATGATTTTTGGCGCTCTAGCAATGTTGGCGGCCATTGGACTTAGCGCGGTTTTTAGCCCGGTGGCTAAAATGTATGGCGGTTATGGCAACCAGATAACTTATTTGCTTGGAGCCTTAATTGGCCTAATTGCTTTTATTATGGAAGCCGTGGCTTTGCCGGGACTTTTTAAACGAAGCCTTAAAAGCTGGCATTTGGTTTATTACGCGGTTTTAGTAAGCGCGGTTGGCCAGTTGATTGATGGAAGTTTTATTAATTTGATTTTTAATGTTGTAATTTCCATGTACTTCCTGTTTCAGATTAGGGAATATTATAAATAGTTCAAAAAAGATATTAATTGAAATTGAGATATTAATAGATATTGGGTGACAAAATAATATCTACTAATATCCCTAAATATCAACAAATATCTTTTGATCAATACTATGACCGAATTCGCCAAAATGGACATTTTTTTTCTTATTACCAGCATTGCTGTTGTGGTTTTAACCGCGCTTTTGGCCGTGCTGGCAATTTATATTATAAAAATTTCCAGTGACATAAAGTACATTTCCGGAAAAGCAAAAAATGAGGCAGATTTTATTGCCAAAGATTTGTCCGATCTTAGGGAAAACGTCAGGGAAAAAGGAACGAACTTAAAATATTTTGCCAGTTTCTTTAATAACTTGAGGAAATCCGCCCAGAGCGGCAAAGAAAAAAAATAACAACCCTCTACTAAATACTAAAGTGACTAAAAATACTAAACGTGGCAATCACCAAATTTAGTATTTAGTAGAAAATTGAAAGGACTATTTATGCAAAAGAAAACAACTGCGGCTAAAGTAGCAGGAAGTTTGGGTATGGCGGCTTTGGCCGCCGGAGCGGCCGCGGCCGCGGCCGGATATTATTTTTCCGGTAAAAAAGGTAAAAAACATCTAAAAGAATTGTCCGGCTGGAGCAAAAAAGCGAAATCCGACTTGCTGGAAAAAGTAAAAAAAATGAAGTCCGTTAGCAAACAAG
Source organism: Candidatus Doudnabacteria bacterium (assembly GCA_003151625.1). Taxonomy (GTDB): domain Bacteria; phylum Patescibacteriota; class Doudnabacteria; order UBA920; family UBA920; genus PALSA-1336. The sequence goes on along the minus strand of PLYC01000007.1, from coordinate 13,327 downwards.
CTTACAACCAGGCGGCCGAGGAAGTTTTGGCCAAGTACAAACAAGCCAAAAATATTGACCCCAAAGAGCTGCAGGCTTTTGGCCTTGAACTCAAAAGCCACTGGGAAAAAATAGTCAATGAAGCTACCAACCTGGTGGCTAAAAAACCAGCTATCAAAAAAAAGCCCCGTAAGAGCTAAAAAAAGCAAGTAGGACTTACACATAAGTCCTACTAAGAACCCATTTTAAAAATCCTTCGGGCTGCAATTCCAGCATTTTGGCGTCTTGGCCTTAAAAATTTTTCCGCTTAGCTCTGGCTAAACGTCAAAATTTATTAAGAGCCAATCCGCTCAAAATCCTGAAATTTCGTCTACAAATTATTTTTAAAATGAGTTCTAAATTCCGAGACTCTAAACTACCCTCAATGAAAATTAGAAGCTCCACCACTCTCTACTTTATTCGCCATGGAGAGACCATAAGTAATAAACAAAAAATTAGGCAAGGTGTACAAATTAACGACTACCTGGACACTCAGGGAGTTTTGCAGATCCAAAAAATCGCAAAATTTGTTGAAGTTTTAGATTTAGATGTATTGTTTACTTCTTACCTGCTTAGGGCCGAGGAAACAGCCGCGCTAATAAACAAAAGTTTGAAGGAACCCATACCGGTCTTTCACGATTTTCGATTACGCGAGCGCGACTTTGGGAGTTTGAGCGGCAAAAACCATGAGGAATGGGACAGGCTCTTGCCCGATAACCGCGAACGCGAAGCCATGCAAAGCTATGACTACCGCCCTTTTGGCGGGGAAAGCGTGGAGGATGTCAGGCAAAGATCCATAAGCGCGATTTTAGATATTATTTCCAACCACGACAAACAAAATGTGGGCATTATTACCCACAATGGTGTTATCCGATTATTGCTTTTCCACTTCCCCGACATTCCCAGAATTTATAGAGGACTGGACACGGACAAAGATATTGCCAACGCAGACATTTACGAATGGGATATTACGGACGGTAAAATTGCCAACTTAAAAAGCTTGCTTAAATAGTGTCAAAGGTCACCTTTGACACTACCAGCCAATAAAACAAAAAGCCCCTCCGATAATCGGAGGGGCTTTTTTAAAGACAAATTAAACGCGTTGTACGTTAACAGCGTTCGGTCCTTTTGGAGAATCTTCTACATCAAAAGAGACGTTATCACCTTCTTGGATTTCGTCAAAAGTGACGCCAACCAAAGACTTGCTGTGAAAAAATAAGTCTTTGTCTTGACCGGCAACGGTAATAAAACCAAAGCCTTTGTCAATCTTTTTCTTAATTACACCATTCATGGATTTAGAGTTTAAAAATAAAGTTGCAAATTTAAAATATATTTGTGAAATTCGACGACTTTTCTATAAATATTTTTTGCTTTATAAGTATGACAGGTATTAAGCACAAAGTCAAACCGTCAAAAAGCCTTGTCAAAAAGCCTGTATATTAGCCTATGTAGGACTTACTATTATGTTTTAAACTTTAGAACCCCTTATAGCTCTTACAATCCAAATTAGAACGACTGCTCCTAGTATTGCCACCAGGAAGCTATAAAGATTAAAGCCCGATACGCCGCCCTGGCCAAAGAGGCTCATAATCCAGCCGCCCAAAACCGCGCCAACTATTCCAATTACTATATCCATTAACACACCGTCCCTGCTCCCCATAATTGCCGAGGCAATCCACCCGGCCAAAGCGCCAAATATTATCCAAAGTATAATTCCCATATAAAATGTTGTTTAGTTATTAATAATTTCAAAAATTGCGACCTTTCTACTCCAAAGCCTCGGCTTTATTTTCTTCATCATCGGATATTTGATGATGTTCGTCTATCACATCACTACGCACCTGCTTGGCATCATCTTTAGCGACATCAGCGCTAGTTTGAGCGTCTGACGCATCGTCATCGGCATTTTGTACATCTTCATCTGTCGCCATATATCTCCTTTTTAGGTTTAATCGTATAATTAAACCGTTTAAAAATTATTTTTATTAGGACTTACGCGTTTGAGGCAAAAATGATAGAAACTCTATATATTGTTGCCTCAAACCACAAGGGCTTGACCAAGTGCGTAAGTCCTATTTATATTAAATTTGCTCTATTATAAAGCCAAGCGCCGTAAATTACCGTAAGAGCGCCAATTGTCCCAATAACCATACTGTACCAATTAAACCCTATAACATCTGCCCTGCCAAAACGGTTTAAAATGTAAGCGGCTGTCATAACGAAACTCGCAATAATAGACCCGACAATCCCCAGCATTATGTCCCACCACAACCCATAACCGGAACCCTTAACCGCAAAGGCAATAATTCCGACAATCGCGCCAAAAACTAAAACAAGTAAAATAATCATATTTTCGTCGCAGGTTTTTTTGAGACGCCTTTTCCGCTAAGCTTGGCCGCTTGTTTGGAAATTTCTGTCCAATGAGCTTTTAACTCTTGCCCAAAACTTTGCAATTCTTTAGGATCAATATTCTTAACCAGTTTGTATTTCGCCAAAACCTCCGCTATGACCTTTTCATAAGCCGTTTGGCTGATATTTTTCATTTCTTTAATTTTTTCCAAAACTTCCGCTTTGGCCTTTTTTGTCCAAGTCTCGGCTTCCTTTCTGTGGCCTTTACCTTCTTTTCCGTAAAAATAATACGCTGCCGCTGCCGCAATTCCGGCTGCCAGTCCTACAGCTCCGGCAACTTTTCCGGCGTTAGATGTTTTTGTCATAAACTTTTTCCTTTCCATTGTAATATTATTTTTCTATCTCTATTCTTTCCGTGCTTCAGTCAAAATAAGTAATACAGCAAGCACGATAGTGGCAACTAACACGCCCGTAGAAATGGCTACGTTTGTCGACTTATCATGCAAAGATGTGCTAATAAACACATTTACAAATGACAGTGTGACTATCAGTATGATAATTATCCGCCTAGTTTTTTTGATAACCACAAGATTAAACTATTATTTATCCTGGTTGTCTAACTTGACCGCGGCTTCCGGAGTGGAAACGGTTTTGCCCATTAAAAACAATTTAACAATAGCCATGGCAATCAGCCAGTAAACCAACATGGCCAGCAAGGTAGTCCATTCAAAAATACTGCCGTTAACATCGCTTATCTTAAACACACTTAAGAACGGAGCGGCAAAAGGATAGGTAATGCCGTAAATGAAGCTGGTAAATCCGGCGGCGGGATTGGCACCGAGCAGTTTAAGCACAAACCGAAACGCCAAGAGCGCTTCCAAAAGGCCGACAATATACCAAACAATTTGCGTACCGCGGTAAAGCGGTTTGGTACTGGGTGAGTTATATGAATCCATAAAGTTCCTTTCAAAATAAATCCGAAGCACTAAATCCGAAATACGAAACAATATTTAAATTCTAAATGAGTAAATTCAAAACCTGTTTTAAATATTAAAATTTTAAATTTCGAATTTGTTTCGAATTTCGACCCGCCTTGACTCGGCAGTCAAGTCGAGGCAGGTATTCGTATTTCGAATTTGTTTAATTTATTTTTCAACATTTAACGTCACCCGGTCTTTGCTGTCGCAGGTGACCACAAGGTTACCTAGAACTTGCGGATAAAGCACAGCGTAATCTAAACCAGCAATTCTAAAAGTTTGGGTATCGGCCTTAAAGGTATGTGCTGTTGTATCTCTATTATCCAGCATAACTGGCGTGCCTTTCTTTACGGCAATCGTGGCTGGGGTTCCCTGGCATAGCTTAAACTGAAAACGTTCTGGGTAGGCTTGTATAGCGGCACCATAAGAAAGCTTCTCGGGAATGCTTGCGGGGGTGGAGGTCGGGGTTGTGGTTGCGGCCGGAGTGTTATTTAAGTTGTCCTGGAGCGAGACCTGTTGAGTGCCGGTCTGACTGCCCGAATGGTTATAAGCATAGACTCCCCAAATGGCGAGCGCCAGAACTATCACACCGGCGGCGGTATACAAATAAACCTGATTTCTACCTTCAGACTTTTCTTTTTTTTCGTTCATTCCGTTTGAAAACGACATATATTTTTTAAAAATTAATTATGTGGAAAATTATCTGTTTTCAAATATTCTTCTTCCAAAGCGATTATAATTTCAGCTGTTCTTATGGCCTCCTTATACCACTTTTCTATTACCACGTCGTTGTAAGAGCTAATGCCTTTGATTTTCATTTCATGCACGCCGTCATCTTCGGCAACGCCTTCCCGGGAAGAACTAAGCCTGATTTTAAATAATTCTCTGGCAAGAATAATAACATTTTCTTTTGGCATATTTAGTAGTGGTTAGAGGACGCCTTTGGTAATCGCGTGGGCAATCGTGTTATCGGTTCTAAGCTTGTAATAAACTTTCTGGCCCTGCTTCTCCTTTTCCAGCATATTGCCTTGCTCTAAAATTTTAAGATGTTGTGAGGCTAAGGGTATGGAAATTCTTAAAATTTTTGCCATATCGCCTACGGAAAGCCGGGAATGTTTTCCCAACATTTCAAAAATGCGGTAACGGTTGGTATCGCCGAGTATTTTAAAAATTACTCTTTGATCGGTACCGTTAAACGCCTTGCGAATTTTTGTTATTTGTTTATCGGTAAGCATGGCATTCCTTGTTTAATCAATCATAGGACTTACGCCTTTTTATTTTAAAAACATTAAATTAAAAAAACAAAAATGCGTAAGTCCAACAATTAGTTAAATGGTTAGTTAGTAATCTAATTATTAAACCCTAGACCTTAAGCCTACTCCCCATTCTAGTAAATGTATATAGCTGTCAAATTAGTTATACACTTGTTATGAACGTTTAACCGGATTTAGAACATAAATTAATAATTAAATAACTATTTAACTGCTTAAGCGTACCCATAAACATTTCTTAAGGCTTAACTCGGGCTTAAATGTTGTAATACGTACTTTTTACTGTATACAGAATCTGCGCCTTAGACTACGATGACTTAAGAGGTCCTGGAGACCCAAAATTTTTTTACTGACAATGTAAAAAAATACTCTACAGACCTCAACAATAATTTAAACCTGCTTGGCCAAAGAGCAACGGTATGGCAGAGAAAGGAAAATTTATGAGCGACGATACAAAGCCTCCGACAACCACACCAACAGCCCCTACTACTTCTGCCGAACCTACACCCGCAGGCCAAAAGCCAGCGACTCCTCCGGTTGTTAAATAAATAGTTAGCCCTTGCTAGAGCAAGGGCTTTTTATTAGCGACGTAGAGCGAGACAAAGTAAGCTTAAGGATTACTTTGCGAGCCGAGGAGCCAATACAGGTTCGATACCTCATCCAGCCAACGGGCGACTGCGATAGCAGTCTATAACTCGCGCAGTAATACCTCGTGGTTTTGTAGAGAGCGAACCTTTATTTCTTTATCGTCTGGACAGTTAATAGGTAAGTCCTTAAACACATAATTATGGACGATTTTAAAATATCAAAAATTACCCCCCACAAAAAATCTTCGAGAGTTATGTTTTTTTTCTTTATTGCCGCAATAATTTTCGTCGCGGCTGCTTTTTATTATATTAACAGTAAAACACCGATCGTTTTAAATTATAACGACCAATTGGGGATGTCAGCCACCACAACCGGAAACGGCAGGCTGTCTTCCCAAAATCAAGCACTAATCGCGACCTCGACTCCGGCAGAGCCAAGTGTCTTAAACTTACCAATCCCCTTTACCTCCCAAGCCCCTACCGCCAATTGGGATCTTGCCCACAACGAAGACTGCGAAGAGGCCTCTGCGCTTATGGCTAATACGTATTTAACCGGTAATACAAATGTGGTACTCGCGGCTTCGCAAGTCGAAACCGAAATGAATAATTTGAATAACTGGGAAGACAGCCACCTTGGATACCACTTAGATACCACGGCTGCCGAAACAGCCCAAATGATTCAGGGATTTTACGGTTTGCAAACAAAAGTTTTTACAGACTATACTTTGCAGGATATAAAAAACCAACTTAACCAGAACCACGTGGTTATTTTGCCGGTTAACGGTCAAATTATAGGCAATCCCAACTACACGCAACCCGGGCCGATTTATCATATGCTGGTTGTTCGCGGATACACGGCAAACGGCCTTGTTACAAACGATTCCGGCACCAGGCGCGGCCAAAATTACCCATACACTTTTGAAACTCTCCACAACGCGGGAGCGGACTGGGATCACAATACCAATACAATTGACCAAACAAAAAAAGTCATGATTGTGGTTTGGAAATAATAGTTATTGACCAAAATTTCCGCCGGAGGCGGATCCGCCTTTGGCGGAAAGTAAAATTAACAAAATTTTTTGAGATTCAATTTAATGCAAATAAAATTCCCAAAACTGGATATGCTTTACGCCGGAATTGTTTTTGTTTTACTGGCAGTGGCGGCTTTGTTTATTTTTAAAATGGTTGCGCCAAAAACCATTCCTATAAATTTTGTGCTGGCCGTGCCTTTTAGCGCGCAGGCGCCAACCGATAACTGGAGCCGCAACGAAGACTGCGAAGAAACCAGCATTACCATGGCCAACGCGTTTTTAACCGGCACGACAGAAGACCGGCTGCCGGCAACCGCGGCGCAAAATGCCATAGACAATTTAAAAAAATGGGAACAGGCCAATTTAGGCTATAACCAAAATACCGGCGCCGATGCCACCACCAAAATGGCCGAAGGTGCGTTTGGCCTAAATATTACCCAAATTCCAAATTTTACGGAAAACGATTTAAAAATCGCGCTGATTAATAACCATCCGATTCTTTTACCCATAAACGCCAAGCTTTTAGGCAACACTCAATACGTTAACGGCGGCCCGCTTTACCATATGATAGTCCTGCGCGGTTTTAAAGGCGATACATTTATAGTCAACGACCCCGGTACAGACGGCGGAGACGGAAACGAATACCCTTTCTCGGTGCTGCAAAACGCTGCGTCGGATTGGAATAACGCAACCAAAAGCATAGACTCTACCAGAAAAATCGCCCTGGTAGTGACTAAATAGTTCAAAATTTAATAATCGCCATCGGGCGGATACTGCCCGATGGCGATTATTCATTCAATCGTTCAATAAATATTTCAAAATTATTCATAGTCCCCCTTGATGGTGCCCATCTGGGATTAGTGTAATTTTACGCCGTCGCGAGATTTAAGGAGCGGGGTGTTTACGGGGCGGGTTTGGCGGGTACTGCCACTCTATATATAGTAGCCACCTATGGCAACCATAAGCAAAATTACCGACATAGCCAGAAGGAAGTAGCGGTTGAAAAATTTGTTATGGTTAAGTCAGAGTATAAGGGTCTGTTGCCGAATGGGCTTTTTGATGCAAAATTTGATGTTTGAGGCAAAGCGGTAAAAACAAATTTTGATGTTTACCTGAAAGGTAAGCGGAGAAATTTTTTTGGCCGGTTTGCCCAAAAAGCAAATTTTGGGCAAAAATGACATTCGGCAACAGACCCTATAAGGATTAAAATAGGACAAAATGAGTCTTATAAAACATTTTGGTCATAAAAGACTAGGACATGTTGGCAATATAAGACTTATTTTACCCCCCTTGCTTACGGGCTTGTTTGCGGGGTGGTAGTGGAAATATTTATTGGCGCCAATTCAATTATTTTATTTTCGCCCGGCCGGTATAAAATAACTTTGCCTGCCCGGCTGTAAATTAAAACCTTGTCTCCCACTTGGGCGTTGGCAAAAAACGGCTGACCCTGAAGCTTGGCTAAATCGGTTACCGTGGCAATTGTCGGCTGTTCGTCTTGCGGCAACACAATTAGATTTCCAACCTCATTAATTATTTGCTAGGCATTGTTGCCACTTGAAGCGGCGTTATTTTGTTGAAGTTTTGTAAGCTCCGAACGCGCGCTAGAGCTTGCCCGAAACTCATAAGTTCCCCCACACTGCCAAAATAATTGCCGTTACACCCAAGACCACTAAAGCCCAAATTAAAAGCTTTTCCCTTTTTTTAAGCAAAATGGGCAAATTATTGACTGCTCCGATTTATTTTCCGAAGTAGTTAAATCTTGTTCCCTCGGACTATCTTTTATATTATTAAAACTTCTTAGACTTAAGTCATATTTTAATTCCCCGGGTTTTGGCTGTTTACCTGATTATAGACCGTGGAAGAAATTTGCTTGATGGCATTCGTTTGTTTGACAATGTCACTGCCCTGCGTCATAACGCAAAGTAAATAAGGATGCTGCGGATAATAAACTATGCCGCAATCATGAAATTCCACGGGCTTTTTGTCGGTTGTTTCCCGTTCGCCGAATTTATGGGCTATTGGTACATTACTAGGAACACCGGCAGCCAAGCCATCCATAAATTCGGAGTCAGCCAAATATGACAATACTTTTTCGGAATCTGAACGATTTAAATAAGAGGCGTTGAATAAAATCCTAAAAAAACTGGAATAACCACGCACAGTTACTGTTGAGTCGTCCGCCGAACCCGGACCGTTAAGCTGGAGGTTAAAATCGTTGTAGACCGACTGTAAATCCGTTTGTTTAATATTGGAAAATAAAAGGTAGTAGGCGGTGTTGTCGGAGTACGACAGCATACGCTTAATTAAATCATCCATTGAGTAAGCTTGTCCGACGGTAAGCAGTTCTTTGGGCGGAATGGTTTGGGTAATGTTCGGCCAGCTGCTGTCGGGTCCCGTGTAGGTTATAGTTTGAGCAAGCACTCCGGGCGACTGCTCGTTTAACTTATAGTAAGCTATGGCCAAAGGCACCTTTAACAGACTTGCCGGGGAAAAAGTCGCCGAACTGCTAATACCAAACCAGGGGCCGTTATTCATATCGCGGAAGTAAACTGAAATATTGGAAATATCCTGGTCTTTTTCTAAATCGCTTATTTGGCTGTTGACCTTATCTTTAAAGGGCGCCAATTCCACAAAAACTGCCTGGCTTTGGTCACAATCCAATAGAGGGTTGGTATATTTACCCCCGCCAGCCCGGACGTCGGCAGATAAATTTTTTTGGTTTACATCGGGCGATGGCGACTGTTGGGGAATATATCTGCCTATAATAACCCCGACGGCCAATAATATAATTCCCGTAATAATTCGTGGATAAATTTTATTTTTGGTTTCTGTGGACATAAAGGTTCCCCCGCCGTAAGCAACGGGGTATTACTGCAAGACCTCTCTGTAAATTCGCGGCAAGCCTCGAGGTATTAAACCTTTCTTAGCTCCTCGGCTCGCAAAGTAATACCTTAAGGCATTACTTTGTCTCGCCTACGTCGCGAATAAAAAATATAGTGGTACTTGTACCACTATATTGTAACATAACAGGATAATTTATAAAACTTGGCTTTTTAAACTGTCTATGATCCTGCGGTATTTACCGCGGGAGCTGGCGCTGGGTCGGCGGTCGGCTGATTTTGGGCTGGCAAGGGGGTTAGGACGGCAGGGGCGGCGGCTGGAGTTATATCGGCTGGCGGAGTAGCGGCAGCGGGAGGAGCTGCTGGCGGAGTTACAACGGCCGGAGGGGTTGAGGTAGTAGCGGGTGGAGGGGTGACGGAAGCGGTAGTGGATGTTCCGGCAACAGTACCAGAAGCCGGAGGGGTAGAAGAGGCGTCGGGAGGAGTGGCCCCGACGCTACCGGTCGGGGTAGAAGTGCCGGAGGCAATAGAACCAACTGAACTAATTTGTCCCTGGCCGGCCGGCCGGCTGACCACTACTATTTGCGCATTTAAACTAGATACGGATGTTGAAGTGGAAGGCTGAGCAAGAGCTATCCAATCAAAGCTTGTATCGGCCGTAACCGGCTGGCTCGTCTGGATGACAAAGCCGTCCGGCGTTTTGGTGGCCACGCCGTAAAAGAAATTGGGCAAACCCTGCACAGTAACCGCAATCTTGGGCACAGAATCGTAAGGCACGTTAAAGGTTACGGTGGTCTGGTTGTTTCCCGCTTTAATTGTAGCGGTCCCGGCCGTGTCCTGACCCACGGTAATGTGCCCGGCGGCCGTAATGCTGAACTCGGTGGTGGTTCCGTTAAAGACGCTTAATATAGTGGAGGTGGAAATTGTCGTGCTGGCGAACAGGTTAAATGAACCGTTGTTGGCAATGAGCAAACGGTTCTGGCCGCCGGACTGGAGCTGGAGCAGGCTGCCTGTACCTTGTTGGTTAATTAGGAAGTTATCCTGGGTAACCAGAGATGAAGTCGCGGACGTTAATTGGCCGTCGTTGTCTCCCAAAACAAAAGTGTTGTTAATATTTTGGAAACCAATCCCCAGGAAAACCAAAATGCTGCCGCCCGTACTGGTCGCGCCGGGTTCAAAATTTTCCAGGGCGTGGCCGATAACTTCACCGGAATACGTAGCCTTCATTCCATAACCAGAGAGTTCTTTGGACAGAGTAATATAATCGCCAACATGGATGTCGCCGTTTTCGTTGGTTACTTTAACCGGTACGCGGCCGGAGAGAGCAACAGCATAGGTAGAACTCGCGGTTGGACTGTTGTCGCCGATAACTATGCCAGGAGCCGTGGAAACCACACCCATTACCCCCGATGTACTGCTGGCGCGGACAATGTAGCCGCTGTTTTGCCCGTCTGCCGCCACCAGCGTGCCCGGTTCTATACCATTTTCCGTGGAAGGATAACGTTCGGCATAGTCGCCCTGTACAATACTTAAGCTCTTGGCGTAAATCGTGCCGGCCGCAGTAGTAGATGCCGAACCGCACGCGCCCAGAGTGGTTCCCGAATTTCCGTTGCCTACGCACAGCCAGCCGTTGGCGACCAAGACATTGCCGCCCGCGGAAGCTGAGCCTATTTGTAATTTTTGGCTGGGAGTTGATGTCCCGATGCCGACGTTGCCGCCGGCAGTAGCAACCAGTACCGAACCCGCGATGCCGGTGGGAACAAAGGACACATCTGCCTGGCCATAGGTAAAGGTGTTGTAGGCGGTGGTCGGGAAGGTATTATTGGACAAAGAAATACGTTCTTCGTTAATAGTAATATCGCCTGTAGTCACCGGAGTTACTACATTGGAATTATTAATAAAGAACGCGCCACCACTCATAGCCACCACATACGAAGTTCCGGCAGTTACACTGACCGGAGTAATGGATGATGAAACCCAGATATAGGCCACGCTGGATATTGTAGTGCTGGCCAAGACTGTGCCGCTTATATTATACAAATAAACAGTAGCAGAACCGGCGTACCCGCCTCTGACCCAAAGCTTAGTAATTTGTCCGTTCTTGTTTGGGGNNGGCGGTGCCGATGCCGACGTTGCCAGAGCTATCTATTGTTAAATTATTATTTGAATTATTATTTGTCCATAAAGAAAGTGAATTGGCAGACTGGTCATATCTAATAGCGCCCTGGTTTTCTCTAGTAGTATTGCCGAAAAATAAACTTCCAATAGCGGTTGACCCTGAAAATATACTCATTGAGCTATTTGTACCCCCAAGGAAAGTGGATTGAGTTAGTATTCCAGTACCGGGGTCCAAAGAAGGCAAAGCTGCACCACTTAGTACCATATGAAAGGGGTTGATTAAGCTTAAAGTGCCAATGGTGGAATTGGTAACGTTGGAAGATGTGGCGTTAATGGTGCCGTTAACGGTCAAAAGGTTTGAACCGTTAATCCAGAGGAGGTTATTGGTGCCGATGCCGACGTTGCCGAATATAGACATCCCTCCTTGGTAGATATTATTTGTAGCTACAAGGTTTAATTCCGATTTGGCGGAAGTCATAACTCGGTGAGTGCCATTAGCAGAGACTGCCACGAACAAGCCGTTGCCATAGGTGACTGAATCCCATTGATTTGCTTCCGGTACGGGTCTGGATGTCCAATTGATGCCATCAGGAGAGGTCATAACCGGATAACCAAGAGTATTATTATAACTAACCGCCACGAACAAGCCGTTGCCATAGGTGACTGCATTCCAACTATCTGCAAGTGGTGAGGTTCTGGGTGTCCATGTGGTGCCGTCAGGTGAAGTCATGACTTGTGGGTTAACGCTATAATCAGAGACTGCCACGAACAAGCCGTTGCCATAGGTGACTGATTTCCAACTAGCAAGCTCTGCTGCTGTGGCGTCTGTCCAAGTTATACCATCAGGAGAGGTCATGACTTGGTGGTTAACGCCAAAAGCATTATTGTCGGAGACTGCCACAAACAAGCCGTTGCCGTAGGTTACTCCTTTCCAAGTACTTGCTGTGGTTACTGATCTAAGTGTCCAGTTGACGCCATCGGGAGAAGTCATGACGCGATTGTTGCCACTATAAGCTCCACCGGCTGCCACGAACAAGCCGTTACCGTAAGTGACTGAATCCCAATAACCTGATGGATAGCCACCTGGAGAATTTACGGCTGTCCAGTTGACGCCGTCGGGAGAGATCATGACGAGACCACTTAAATCGTTACCGACTGCCACAAACAAGCCGTTGCCGTAGGTTACTGCACCCCCGGTATATCCTGCTATCGTGGTTCTGGCTGTCCAGTTGACGCCGTCGGGAGAAGTCATTACTCGGTGAGTGCCACTACTGGAGACTGCCACGAACAAGCCGTTGCCATAAGCGACTGAAGTCCATGGATTTGCTTCTGCCGCGGTTCTGGCTGTCCAGGAAGTTCCTTTGGAAATAATGTCACCTACTACTTCCAGCTTTACTCCCGGATTTGCTGTCCCAATTCCAACATTGCCGTTAGCGAGAACGGTCATCCTGGTTGTAGAGTTGGTAATAATATTTAACGCGTTGCTATCCAAAGTTCCCAAAGTTCCGGTAGCGCCAAAAGTGTTGCCGCCCTGAATAAAGGCTCCCAGGCTGGTGGCGAGAGTTGATGTTGAAGACCAAGTCGGAATGTTTCCGTTCATGGTTAATATTGTTCCGGCACTGCCGGTGGCAATTGTTGCTAACGTGGAAGTAGAAGAAGAACCCATCAGCAGATAGCCGTAAGGGACATTGGTTAATCCGGTGCCGCCGTTAATGGGAGTTAAGGCATTGGTTAAGGTAAGCCCCGCAAATATCGGAGTTGATGTAGTTGTCAGGCTCTGGTCAAGCGATGAGTTGCCGAACAGGGTTAATATGTTGGAGTTGCCGTTTACGGTAATGCCATTGATGACGGAATTGTTGAGAGTGGAATTTGAAGCCAGAAGTCCGGATATGGTAGAAGTAGCTACGGTGGAAGTAGCTATTGTCGATGAAGTAATACTGTTGGTACCGGTTAAGGTGGTATTGCCGCCTTGGAGAGAAAGAGTGTTGTTGTTTAAGGTTAATGTTCCTGTGCCTGCGGTTAAAGTGTTGCCGTTAATGGTCGTGGCGGAAAAGGCTGTGGCCGTGGCATTACCCAGGGAAGATGAGGCTGTAGCCGTAATGGAAGTAAACGAAGGGTTGCTTGATAATGTAATTT
>PLYC01000009.1 GCA_003151625.1 Candidatus Doudnabacteria bacterium | reverse complement strand
TCGGCTGCACTCGTCGGTCGGGATGACAAAGAGGTTGAGCCTAAATACATTGACGGTTATGAAAAGTGGCTGTTGGATCTTGTCGCCATCGGCACCGTCGCGGATTGCCATAGTCTGCTGGGTGAAAATCGTATACTTGTAAAATACGGACTTAAGGTTTTAGCCAAGACAAAGTGGATTGGTTTGAGAGCAATTATGTCATCGGCGGGTTTAGTGGACGACACATCTATAAAGCCGCTTGATACTTATACTCTCGGTTTTATAATCGCGCCCAGGTTAAACGCGGCAGGAAGGCTGGAACACGCGGGAATTGCCCTGGATTTATTATTGGAAACCGCTGAAGTTAAGGCAAAAGAAAAAGCCCAAAATTTGGAAGCCATAAACACGCGCCGGCAGGGAATGACCGCTTCGGTGCTCAGCGAAGCCAAAGAAAAGGTTTTATTGCTAAAGGAGCGAAAAATTTTGGCGTTGGTTGGCGAAGGCTGGCCCAAAGGCATAATGGGCCTGGTGGCCGGAAAACTGGCCGAGGAGTTTTATAAGCCGACCATTGTTTTGGAAAGAACGGAAAATTTATGCACCGGATCGGCCAGAACCGCCGGGGATTTTGATATTCTAGAAGCTCTAAAGTTTTCCTCCGAACATTTGTTAAAGTTCGGCGGACACAGGCAGGCGGCAGGCCTTAGCCTGCAAGCCGATGAATTTGACGGCTTTTACCAAAAGCTTTTGGTTTACGCCGAGGCCAATATAAACCCGGAATCTTTTCAAAAAATTCTAGAATTGGAAGCCGTCCTTAGCGGCTTGGACCTAACAGCTAATACCTATAATCTAATATCCAAGCTTGAACCTTTTGGCGTAAATAATACCTCCCCAAAATTTTTAATTCCAAAATTGGAAATATTATCCGTCCGTTTAGTTGGAAAACAGTCACAGCATTTGCAAATTAAATTAAAAACCGACAGCAGGGAAATTTCCGGCATTATGTTCAACGCGCCGGATTTTGCCAAAACTTTAAAAATAGGGGATACTGTAGATGCCGCGGCGGAATTAATTGAAGATAACTGGAACGGGAGAGAGGCGGTAAAATTGAGAATAATAGATATCAGGAAGAATTAAATGATTAATTCATCGGAAAAAAATTTAAGGCCGGAATTATCAGCTACGGAAGAGCAACTCAAAGCTATCGAAGCCGAGCGTTTTTTGACTTGGAACGACCCTGGTCTTGCTGGAATTGAGACCAGACTAAAAAGTCTGAGTTTCGTTAAAATTGACGAGAAGAATGCCGGAGACTGTTGTACCGGACACCCTGAAGTCAGAGATTTTGAAACTCTGGTTTTAAATGACCATAATTACAAATCCTCCGGCTATATTAGACTGAACTATAATTTACAGCACAGAACCCAATCGGCTAGTTTCCATAACGCATTAAGAACAATACATTTTAGAAGTTCTGCCTATGATATTTCTTTTGCTGGTCTGGACACAGACAGAAACACCTATACTGAAATACCAAAGTTTGAAGATGTTCCGAAAAAGCTTTCAGGTGCCATAAGTGACGACCCAAACAACCTTCGTATTAATTATCAGGTTCGGATTCAGGGAAAAGGCAATAGCCAAAGCCCACCAGCTCTCGCTGAAGCGCTAAAAGAATTTTGGCAGCAAGTTAGTGATTTTTTGACCAGGTACGAAGAAAATCCGGTCACAGAAAAATTAGAGGCTTGGTATTTTGGAATGAAAGCTCAGTTTGGGAATATGGTACCGACCCACCCGCAATTTGAAAAATATAACAGCCTGATTGAAGCAAGACGGCGTGGCGACGCCGAGGTTTAAAATTTTTATGACCTTTTTAATTATAAATACGGACGGGGGAGCCAGGGGGAATCCCGGGCCGGCGGGCATAGGCGTGGTGATTCGTGATGAAAATCAGCAAATTATCGGGCGCCACAAACAATATATCGGCGAAGCCACGAATAATGTCGCCGAATATAAGGCGCTGATTTTGGCATTGGAGAAGGCGCGGGAAATATCAGATAATCCCTCTCCCTTAATCCCTCCCCCATCCACCGTCGCCAAGTCTTTGGCGGACAAGGAGGGGGAGGGAAAGGGGACAGTTGTCCTTGAAATCCGTATGGATTCGGAACTTATTGTGCGCCAAATGCAGGGGAGGTATAAGATTAAAGATTCAAGATTAAAGATTTTGGCCGCAGAAGTACTAAAATTAATTAAAAATTTTAAGAACGTAAGTTTCCATCACGTTCCACGGGAGCAGAATAAAGAGGCCGACAAGCTGGTTAATGAGGCTATAGATCATGGTAATGTCAAAGGTGCTCTTTGACATAGCGATATCCAAATGTCAAAGAGCACTTTTGACATAGTTGTTATCTGATAACCAAACTTTTTAATTCGCCGTCGTCCAGAAGAAGGACATTTTTCCCCGCGTCGTCAACAATAAATTTTTGGATGTTTGTCCCCTGGTAGAGTTGATACTGATTTTGGCTGTCGCGCGAGTCCAGCTCAATAACCATAAGCTTATTGCCCTGCGAAAAAAAGGCGTTGCCTATTGCGGTCAGAACCTGCGGATTGGTTAAGGGTTCACTGCTACGCGTTACAAAATTTAAACTCGCGGCCACGGGATCGTAATAATCAAATTCACCGGAATGGATTAGCGTCAAAAAAGAATTATTCGGGTCAAAATTAAAGGCGGAAATATTGTCGGAAATTTGCTGCAGACTGGAGCTTAATAAATAAACCCGCCCGTCGCCAATTAGAAGAATTTCCTTTTCAAAAGTTACAAACAGACTGCCTGCATCAAAATCTGGCAGGTTGGCTACCAGGAGCTGGCTCTGGCTAAAGGGCGCCAGGCTAACATCCAGCTCACAGTTTTCGCCAGTTTGCTTAACGTAATACAATTGGTCGGCCTGAAAATAAAAAGCCTTAACGCCGCTAAAAATTGCGGCTTTTGTTTTGTTTTCCAAATTTATGCTGTAAAGGATATTGTCGTTTAGGGCAAACAAATCGCCACCCGAGCCAAATTGCAACTTAGCCGTGCTTAGAAGCAGGGAGCTGATATCTGTAAATTTTCCGGAGGATTTGTTAAAAATTAAGAATAAAGGCGTTGAGCTGGGGGGTGATTGATTTGCTAATATAAAATTTTGGCCGGTGCTGTCCTGGGTCAAAATTTTGTTGACATTTTTTGGCAAAGGATATACCTGCTGGCTGGAAAAATTATCGGAAGTTGTGACAACCGCATTTAGCGCCGTTAAATAAAATAAGTTTTTCCCCTGGCTATAAAAATCCAAAACTCCCGATGCCAGACTTTGAGAGGGAGGATTTTGTAAAAATAAATAAATATTGCCAAAAGCCGGATTTGCCCAGGTCACCTGCCCGGCATTAACATTTAACCTTTTGCCCCAGTCGTTGTAACCGGATTTTTTTATGTCTACCCGGTAGCCGTCGGGAACTAAAAATTTTATATCACCCTGGCTTTGGAGTTTTATTTTACCATCTAAAAAAATACTGGCGTTGGCCGGCGCGACCCTGACCGCTAAAATCCCGGTTTTAACAAATTTATTTGTGGTAAAGTTGTAAGTTATCCCCCTCACATAAAGCACCATAAGCGGAGCGGCTATGAGAAAAAACACAAAGCCTATGGCAATAAGGGAATAACGGATTTTTCTGATCATATATATAATATTTTAACCTAATTTGGGCGTTGTTACAATTGTCGAGGTTTGGTATAATTGGTAGAAGCGAATCCAGACGTGAAAGGTATCAACGCGAAGATAAGCGAATTCGCGAGTTATTTCGCGTTTAACCTTCGCATATAAGTTCGCTTCTATTATTTAAAAATATGTTTGAAACGAAAATCGGTATAGATTTAGGCACGGCCAACACTTTGGTTTACGTACCAAAGCGGGGGATTATTATAAACGAGCCAACGGTGGTTGCTATT
This sequence comes from Candidatus Doudnabacteria bacterium, assembly GCA_003151625.1. Lineage (GTDB taxonomy): Bacteria > Patescibacteriota > Doudnabacteria > UBA920 > UBA920 > PALSA-1336. Next base: position 7,383 of record PLYC01000009.1, on the reverse strand, counting down.
TCCTTGGAAGACAATCACATTTTAGCCGTGGGTCAGGAAGCCAAAGAAATGCTCGGCCGCACCCCGGAAACTATTGTGGCCAGTCGGCCAATGAAAGACGGCGTAATTGCCGACTACCGCGTTACCGAAGCCATGCTTCGTTATTTTATAAATAAAGCCTTGGGCAATATTAGATTTTTTCGTCCCGAAGTTATGATATCCGTTCCCGGCGGAATTACTTCCACGGAAAGAAGAGCCGTGGTGGACGCGGCGCTCGCGGCCGGCGCCAAAGCGGCGTACGTGATTAAAGAAACTGTGGCCGCGGCCATAGGTGCGGGAATCCCCATAGCCGAAGCCAGGGGGAATTTGGTTATTGATATTGGCGGCGGCACCACGGATGTGGCAGTACTGTCACTCGGCGGCATTGTCAATTCCACCTCCGTGCGCGTAGCCGGCAATCGGCTGGATCAGGCTATTGTGGATTTTGTCAGACGCAAGCACAGCCTGGCTATTGGGGATCGCACCGCGGAAGAAATTAAAATTACTATTGGCAGTGCCGTAATTTTAAACGAAGAAGAACTTATGGAAGTTAAAGGCCGCGACATGATTTCCGGTTTGCCTAAAACCGTCACCGTTGCCAGTAACGAGGTTGTTCACGCTATTACAGAAGATCTTTTGGAAATTGCCAAGGCGGTAAAAACCGTGCTTCAGGATACCCCGCCGGAACTGGCTTCCGATATTATAGACAAAGGAATGGTTATGACCGGCGGTACGGCGTTGTTGCGCAATCTTGACCACTTTATTGCCCAGAGCGTGGGCGTTCCGTGCTTTGTGGCCGAAGAACCGCTCCTTTGCGTGGCCAAAGGCACGGGCGTGGCGCTGGATAATTTAGACAGTTATAAAAAGAGCATATTGAGCGCTAAGTAAACTATTTTATGGATGAAATCGAAGTAAAAATTTTGGAAATTAATTTGTCTGAAATCGAAAAAAAGCTTAAAAGCCTAAAGGCAGAAAAGGTTTTTGAGGGAGATGTTGAATGGACGGTTTTTGATTATCCTGATAAACGTTTTTCAAAAGAAGAAGTACTTATAAGATTAAGAAAGTTGGGCAAAAAAACGCAATTTACAATCAAGAGATTGCTTAATGCAGAGAAAGCAAAGGTTTCAGAAGAAATTGAAACAGAAGTAAGCAACTACGAAGCAATGGAAAAGGCTCTTCTCGCTCTTGGCTTAATCGAAAAGAAAGGGTATCCATTAAAAAAACATCGCGTATCTTATATTTTGGATAAAACTCATTTTGAGATAGACACTTTTCCTCAGTTCCCAACGTATTTAGAAATAGAAGCGCCAAGCCAGGAAATTATTGAGCAGTATATAAAAAAGCTTGGTTTTTCATCGTCAGACGCCAAACCATGGGGGACGAGAGAAGTTTTTGCCTATTACAGAACTAAATCCACAATATAGTAAGTCCGTATTACCTCCCTACATTTGGCAAAAACCAGTTTTTAGGCTATAATAAATGCCTATGAAGAATATTTGGAATAATTTAACGTCGGGGTTATTTAAGCAGCCCTTATCGCAAGAGGCTTTTGAGGCTTATTTTCACCGTCTGCCTGGCAATGTAGAAGTCAGTTGGTTTCGCGATGGGAAATTTATTATTGGAAATATAAAAGCCGGAGACAATAAATTCGTTACCCAGGGTAAAGATGCGGAAGACTTTATTGATATGGTTAATGACGCGGTTATTACGGTATTTGGCATTCCAAAACAATATTACAATGTAATCCGCCAAGTGCATACCTATATGCCACCTAAAGAACAGTTGGAACAATTGCAGAACGCGGGCATAAAAAAGGCGACAATCTTTTTAGATAAAAATAAAAAGGTTGCTCAGCTTGCTTAGTTTATGACAAGTTTCGCAGACTTAAAAACAAAACATTTTTTAAAGTTAGTAAAGTGGCTTGGTAAAAATAAAGGGGTAACAATTGAGCAAGGTGGTAGGCATAATATAAAAGTTACTGTTATATACACCGGACAAAGCTATCCTCTACCCACGAGCCACAGTATGACGAATAAACATATTATCAAGGATTTTATGGAATGGCTGGTAAGGCAGGGGATTTGCAGTGAGCAAGAATTTAAAGACAAATTATAAAATAAAAAATAAAAAATATATGGCAAGGAAATCTTTGTATTTATTTTTAACCGCTGTTTTGGGGACGCTTTTATTTTTAATAGTGCACCAAGTGGCGTTTTTTATTTATATTTACATGCTCGCCACAGGTGTTTTGTCCGCCAATTTCAGTTACGAACAGTTTTTGGTAATTGAATATTTTAGCATGACTATTTGCCTTATGCTGGGTGCCTGGTACGGAATTTGGCTGGGACTGTATTGGTACCAAAAGGTTTACGAAGAAAAAAGCCATAGGGGATTTGTGCATCATTTTAGCGCTAATTATTTTCCGGGTTTTAAACCCAAAGCTTTGGAAGGCAGAATGGCTGAAGTTAAGGAACGGCTGGAGGAAAATTTGTGGCAGTTGGAAGATTTGGCCAAAAGCGCCGCGGCTTCCCTGCCGGTAATAGAACCCAAGCCCATTAAGCGCAGGATGGTACGAAAACGCGCGCCAAAAAAATTACAGTAAGACTTAAAGACCAGAAGCCTTAGGCCTTCTAATGAAGAAAATATGACTATTAAAAAATTTCTGCTGTTATTTTTTTTGCAATGGGTTATTTTAACTTTTTTAAAAGCCTGGTTTTTTAAAAATCAACTTTTTACAAATCCTGGACTGGATCAATTGGCTTATTGGTTTGCCACGGTGGTTGTCGCGGCCGCTTTGGTCAGGAGATTTGATCATATAAGTTTTTTGGAAGCCTTTTTAGTGGTTATTATCTGGACTTTGGGTGACCTGCTGTTAGACCTGGTTCTGCTTAGCCCCTTTATCGGGCTGTCTATGTATGCCGCCGCGGAGTATTGGTGGGGAATATTTTTTATGGATGCCTCACTTATGGTTTTCCATAAAAAAAAGCATATAAAAATTAGGCATGATTTGCAGGCACACCATTAGGCTGAAAGATGAATATAAGAATAGCTCTTCCAAAAGATTCCAAAAAAATTAAAGCGTTAATTGCCAGGCATCCCGAGCGGCTCATTCAGACTAATTTGCCAAAGCTGAAGGATTTTTTTGTGGCGGAAAAGGACGGTGAAATAATCGCCTGTTGCGCTTTGCAAGTATATTCCAAAAGAATGGCGGAAATTCGGAGCTTGGTGGTAGAACAGCATTATTGGAGGCAGGGGATTGCCACTAAGTTAATCAAGGAGTGTTTAAAAAAAGCCAAAAAACTTAAGATTTATGAGGTGCTGAGCGTGACCAGTTCGGTGTTGTTATTTGAAAATCAGGGTTTTAAGATGTTTAATGACGAAAAGTATGCTTTGTTAAAAATGATGGGTGTATAACCGGTTTTTTGTTTTAAGGCGGCGCTTGGTTGGCGCTGTTTTTTTGTTGGCATAAGGTGGATTCCGTTAGAAATTTTAAAATTTTAGTAATTGGGGATAAGGCAGGAAAGCATAACTTGCCTCTTTTTTATTATGGGAGTATATTTCTAATGGGGTGAACAATCGTATACTATTGAATTATCCATCATCTTTCATCCTTAATCTTTTACCGGATGCAGTTTGGTGAAGGATAAAGGATTATGGATAAAAGATAATCATATGCAAAACATCGTCATGCACCTGGATATGAACAGTTATTTTGCCTCTGTTGAACAGCAGGATAATTTGGCGTGGCGCGGCAAGCCGGTGGGCGTGTGCGAACATTTGGGAGGGATACTCATAGCGGCCAGCGTGGAAGCCAAAAAATGGGGGATAAAAACCGGCACGCCGGTATGGGAAGCTAAAAAGCTTTACCCAAAAATAATTATTACGCCCACGCGCCCCGACCGCTATAGGTGGTATAATCGGCGCATGGTTAAGCTGGTTTCGGATTATTCTTCTGCCGTGGAAGTTTACAGCATAGACGAGGTGTTTGTGGATTTAACCAAGGCGTGCAATATTCGTGTGCCAGCTGATCAGCTTATAAGCTTATCAGCATATCAGCTTGCAGACCCTTTTGAGGAGGCCGTGAGTATTGCGGGAGAAATTAAAAAAAGATTTAAAACCGAGGTCGGGGACTGGCTTCGGTGCAGTATCGGCATTGCGGACAATAAGCTTTTGGCGAAAATCGCATCGGATTTAAAAAAGCCGGATGGATTGGTGGTAATTGCGCCACCGATGGTCAACAATGGGCACCATTGTGCAGCACAATGGTGCCCATTGTTGCTTACCAAAAATGACCTTTATAATCAGCTTAAACTCATAGACATTCCCGGTATTGGCCGGCGCCAGGAGAAAAATTTAAATAACCTGGGGATTAAAACATTAAAAGATTTGCGCGACTACCCCAAAAGCCATTTTATTTCCAGGTTCGGCAACATTATGGGGCATCATTTATACAATCTTGGCCAGCTAAAAGCCAGTTGGAAAGCGCCAGTGCACGAGGAGCGGGAGATAAAATCCATGGGGCATATGTACACACTGCCCAAGGAATTCCGTAAGCCGGAATTTTTTCTGCCGGTGCTTTATAAACTGTGTGAAATGGTCGGCCGCCGATTGCGCAGAAAAAATTTAATGGGCAACATAATCCATTTTTATTGCCATGATAAAGACTATAAAGGCTTTGGTCAAAGTTTAAAGCTGGGATATTTTATTCAGGACGGAAGGGAAATATTTTTAAATGCCGCGGATATGTACGCGGATGTGCTTCGCGGACGTGGATCGTCGTTGGAATTCAAATTAATAGGCATTACCGTGGCTGGCCTGCGGACTTACGTAAATCAGTTAAGCTTGTTTGGTGACGCGGAGCGGCAAAAGCGTTTAATGTCGGCCCTGGATAAAATTAACGACAAATACGGAGAGTTCACAATTTTGCGCGCGCAAATGCTGCCGGCCGGCAAGGTTTTTAGAGATTCCATAGGCTTTGGCAGGGTAAAGGAATTGGGATAGTTTGTTGTATGTACGAGAATTTGCAACAAGAATAGAAAAAAGGTGTCAGGAACCATTGTTGACGAAAAATTATTTGCTTGTTTAAATTTATTTATGGGCAGGCCATTAAGACAATCTTTAGGGAATCTTATTTATCACGTTATTAATCGCGCTAATGGTAGAATAACGCTTTTTCGAAAAGATAAAGATTATGAAGCGTTTGAAGAAGTTTTAGAGCAGGCAAAAGAAAAACATCCGATGCGTATTTTGTCTTTCACTGTGATGCCAAATCATTGGCATATGGTTTTACAACCGTTTGAAGATGGTGATCTATCCAGGTTTATTGGATGGTTAACACTGACCCATGCCCAGCGTTGGCATGAACATTATCATAAAGTCGGGTATGGTCATTTGTACCAAGGAAGGTTTAAATCATTTCCTGTGGAAAAAGATGAATATTTTATTCAGTTATGCCGTTATGTGGAAAGGAATCCTTTGCGTGCCGGGTTAGTGGATAAAGCCGAAAACTGGCAGTGGGGAAGCTTATGGATTCGTGAGCGAGGCACAAAAGAGCAAAAGAAGCTTTTAAGTCCTTGGCCTATACAGAAGGAAAAAGACTATTTGAAATTCATTAATAAAAAAGACGATAAAGAAGTTATTAAAAACATCCGCCAATCAGTACAAAGAGGAAATCCATTAGGAAAAAGTTCTTGGGTGGCTGACATAGCGGTAAAATTAGGTTTAAATTCAACCTTAAGAAGTCGTGGGAGGCCAAAAAAAGGTTCCTGACACCTTTTCTTTGCTTTGCTTAAATCAAAATATAACAATGAGCTAAAAAAGCTACTGGCCAACGTTGATGGAATGTACAATTTGTCAAAAATTCAGACTTGACCCTCCTTTCCCTGATTTTTTTGTTCTTTGTTTGAGTTTGAGCAAAAATTTTGCGAAAAATGACGTTTTATGCTAGTATTTAGCTATGGATAAAATTAGAATTCAAAAAAATATACAGGAAGCGGCAAATAAAATTGCCCGTGAATTCCAACCGGAGAAAATTATTTTGTTCGGTTCTTGGGCGTGGGGAACTCCGGGTCCGGACAGCGATGTAGATTTATTCGTGGTTAAGGAAGCGGAAAACACACGCCAACTTGCCGGCAATATTCGGGGATTTTTATGGGAATCCAAGGAACCTTTGGACATTGTTGTTTATAAACCGGAGAATGTAGGCAAAAGTATTGACAAGGGTAATTTTTTTATCAGAAACATAGTTTCTAACGGAAAGGTGTTGTATGAGCGGTAATTCTTTTTATAAGGATTGGTTGCAAAAGGCCGCGGAAGACGAGTTGTCTTTAAAAGCCGTGCTATCGGAAGGCGCCCCAAGCACCGCTTGTTTTTTAGCCCAGCAAATGTCCGAGAAATTTTTGAAGGGTTTGTTGGTATATGGCGGCAATGAATTTCCAAAAATTCATGATTTGGTAAAATTGGGTGAGATGCTCCAATCGGCCTATCCCGGTATAATTGATCTTAAGCTGGACTTGCAAAAATTAAGTCAATTTTACATTGAAACCCGCTACCCAGCAGATTATACGGAATTTACAAAGACTGAAGCCCGGGAAGCTTACGATATGGCTCAAAGAATAAAATTATTTGTAACTTCTAAGCTGGGCTAACACCTTTTTTAAAATTTAGCCAAAAAAAGACTCCTGACACCTTTTCTTTGTTCCAGACTTGACCCCCTTGTTTCGTCTTGTGCGGATTTGACAAAAATATTTTATAGGAGTAGTTTTTAGATATAACAAAATTAAAATTCGTTTATATGTCCGCTGCCCAAACCCCATCTAAATCTAAATTCCAGCCGATATTTGATTATATTGACGACACAAAAAAAGAGATACTTGCCGCGGTGGCTACGAAGGATGATATTAAAAAATTACAGGATTCCGTGGATTCCTACGCCAAACAGACCAAGGATTATTACCAGGAGGTTACGGTGGTTATTGCGAAAGTCAACAGGATGGAAGCATGGATACAAAGCGTATCGGGCAAAGTCGGAGTGAAATACGAAGTTTGAATATAAGCATAAAAAAAGGTGCCAGGAACCATTATTGGCATTTTTTAAAACATCCGCTCCCATAACAGGGCGGATGTTTTATGTAAGTAAGTATTCAATCGCGCCTATCCCATAAGATTAGTTGTAGATCAAAAGACGAATAAATGGGCCACATCCCCACTTGTCTCTTACGCATATTGTTTAAAGTTTTATTTGGGAAAAAAAGGTTCCTGACACCTTTTCTTTGTTCAAAAGAGCAAAAGAAGCTTTTAAGTCCTTGGCCTATACAGAAGGAAAAAGACTATTTGAAATTCATTAATAAAAAAGACGATAAAGAA
>PLYC01000018.1 GCA_003151625.1 Candidatus Doudnabacteria bacterium | reverse complement strand
TTTAACCGCACCATACAGGAAGAATTAGTTTCCGGGCTATCTACCGATACTAAGATTATTAATAAATTCCTTCCCGCTTACCTGGACTATTACAACAACCAACTATATCATTTAGGTATTAACTTAAAANNATTGTTTCCAAGCTATTGTTTAGAATTCGGCCTGTACTATTCGGTACAGGCCGCAGCCCTATAGCCGGCTTGCCCCGTACCGGAGGAGCCGGACGACGACTGGTATGGGGAGCGGAGCGACTGGTATAGGGCAAGTCTAAGTTTCCCCTTTTTTTATGCCAATAATCAACGATTCCTTATATTTGCACGGTTTAAATTTAGTGCCGCAATTTGGGCCGGCCAGGCTTGGCCTTTTATCTAAACGTTTTGAAAATTTTCAGGAGGCCTTTTTGGCATCTGAACACCAGCTAATTACAGCCGGAATAGACGCAGAAATAGCCCAAAATTTTATTGCGATGCGCGAGAAGATAAATCTGGAAGAAGAAGCAAAAAAACTGGACTTTGAAAAAATCAAAATTTTAAATTATCGGGACGCTAACTATCCCCGTCTGCTTTTAGAAATTCCCAAATTCCCCCCAATCCTCTACTATAAAGGCATAATGCAAACAGCGGACGAGTTGTGCATTGCCGTTGTCGGCACCAGAATGATAAGCAATTACGGCAGAACCGTTATCCCCGGACTCATAGAACCTCTGGTGGAATCCGGCGCGGTTATTGTTTCCGGTATGGCTTTCGGAGTGGACTCCTGTGCTCACGAAGAGGCGGTAAAAAAAGGCCGGCGCACAATTGCGGTCTTAGGAGGAGGCCTGGACGAAAAAAGCCTTTACCCCAAACATCACGCGCTATTGGCGCAAAGAATTTTGGATTCCGGCGGCGCGTTAATTTCGGAGTATCCAATTGGTACGCCGAATTTTAAACAAAACTTCGTGGCGCGCAACAGAATTATTTCGGGACTATCCGTTGCGACAGTCGTAGTCGAATGTGATTTGCAAAGCGGCACGCTTATAACCGCCAAGCACGCCCTGGATCAAAACCGCACGGTCTACGCCGTGCCTGGTCCAATTTATTCTCAAACCAGCCAAGGACCGAACAATTTAATTAAAATGGGCGCCAAACTGATTACGGAAGCCAATGATATTTTCCAGGATTTAAATTTGGCGAATCTGCCGGAACAAAAAACCGCTCAGGCAATTTTTGGCGATACCAAAGAAGAATCAATTTTGCTAAAACTTTTAAATTATGAGCCTCTGCTGATGAATGAGCTAATAAAACAATCGGGTCTGGACACTTCTGCCGTGACTTCGGCTTTGACTTTTTTGGAGATGAAGGGAAAGGTTAGAAATTTGGGAGGGCAACAATATGTGTTGGCAAGGTAAATTAACCTAATTACTCTAATTATTCTAATTGAACTAAAAAATTTCTAACTTCCAATACCCAATTTCCAAATACAAAACTTCCTTTAGAAATTAGACATTGGAGCTTGGTCATTGTTTAGAATAATTAGGTTAATTAGAGCAATTAGAACAATTTATGAAATCATCTACTTTTCTCAAAATCTTCATTCCTTTGCTTTGCATGGTTGCCGTGGTAATTACCATATACCATAAGTTTCCAAGCCTCTTCGGTTCCCGCACTTCCGTATCCAAATTTTCCGATATTACCGACGGCAGTTTACAAAACTACTATAACCTGGCGCAGGGCTTAAATCCCAGAGGCAGTACGGCTACCACTTCCGCGGTTTTTTTAGCCGTGGGAGATATTATGCTTAGCCGCAATGTGGCGGCTGCTGCAAACAAAGCAGGAGATGTTGATTATCCGTTTTACAAAATGTCCGACATTTTAAAATCCACTGATTTTAATTTTGCGAATCTGGAATCGCCCGTATCTCCGGCCAAACCAGTTGTGGGCGGCAGTTCGTTGATTTTTGGGGCCGCGACAAGCAGTATGCCGGCTCTTTTGGACTTTAATTTTAAAATACTAAATTTGGCCAATAACCATTCATTTGACCAGGGCTTAAACGGAATAGACGCTACGCGAGCGGCTTTGGACAGTTTGAACATTTTACACGAAGGCACGGGCGACAATTTAGACCAAGCCTGGACGCCGGCAGTTGTTGCATCAAATGGCATTAAAATTTGCTTTATTGGGGCTTCCTTTTCTTCCGTAAACGATGGCGGAAAAACCACCAATAACTATGTCGCGAGAATTGAGGATGTTGGCCGGCTTAAATCTGCCATCTTAAATCTTAAATCTGTCTGTAATTTTATTGTGGTCACCATGCACGCCGGAACGGAATATACCCGCACTCCAAACGCCGCGCAAACTGCTTTTGCCCATGCCGCGATTGATGACGGGGCGGACATGGTGATTGGCGCGCACCCACATTGGGTGCAAACCGTGGAAAAATATCAAGGCAAATATATTTTCTACTCCCTTGGCAACTTTATTTTCGATCAAGCCTGGAGCCAAGACACCAAGGAAGGGCTGACCCTAAAAATAACACTATCAAAGCTCGGCAGCAAAAATCCGCAAACACCGGGCGCGGCCAACCTGGATGACTTACAAGGTTCGCGCATACCCGCCAAACTTGAATCCATTGAACTTTTACCGGTGATAATCGAAAATTCCCAGCCCCGCCCGGCTACAGCAGACGAGGCAAAAAAAATATTAAATAAAATCAATCAAGTGGACACAATTCTTTACCCATGATTTGACAATTGTTTCTTATCTATGTAAAATCAATTTCGTACCTGCTGTCATTCTTAATTCCAAATTCTGACTTCTTAATTCTTCCCATGTCCAAACCGTTAATCATTGTAGAATCCCCCACCAAAGCGAAAACCATTTCGCGTTTTTTGGATGGCAATTATATTGTGAGAGCAAGCATGGGACATGTGCGGGATTTGCCCAAAAGCAAAATTTCCATAGATGTTAAAAACGACTTTGAACCAACCTATATAATCCCACCCAAGGCCAAAGAAACCGTAGCCGAACTAAAGAAGCTGGCAAAAGATGCCTCCTCTATTATATTGGCGACTGATGAAGACCGCGAAGG
>PLYC01000024.1:12214-13738 GCA_003151625.1 Candidatus Doudnabacteria bacterium | reverse complement strand
GCCTCGAAATTGTCTCAGTGCGTAAGTCCTAAATAGATCCTAAATCCAAAACCCGTCACCCTTCGGGTGACGGGTTTTGGATTGATTAAGCTGGTTGCCGCTTTGGCTTTAAAACGCGTTTTAAAACGCGCCGAGGCCGTTTGGGCTGCCTAATCCGGTAGGGCCATCAAAGCCCTGTTTTGCGGTGCATAAATATGATCCGCCGCAAGAACCATTACTGCCGGCTGTAACATCGTGCAACATTGACGGATGTTGGTAGGGAAGTTGGCTTGCAATGCCGGAAGTGTTGCCGGAGAGCGCGTAGATCGCGGCCACTATCGGCGAGGCTAAAGAAGTGCCGCCGACCTGGAACCAGCCGCTTCTGCCCTGGTAGCGGACGCTGTCATAAACCGCAGCGCCCGTATTTGGGTCGGCAACCGCGGAAACATCAGCCACGGTTCTTTTTTTGCAGCCGGCATCGGTTTGCCACGCAGGCTTATTTTCGTATTGGCTGCATCCGCTGCCGGCTCCTGACCACGCGGTTTCCCCCGAGTAGTTTAAATTATTCATGGACAGGCTGGTGCCGCCCACAGCTGTCACGTATTGTGAACTGGCCGGATACTCGGTTCCATAACCGCCGTCGCCCGAACTAAATGTTATGGCAATACCCGGTTTGTTTAAGTGCGAATCGTAGGCGGTTTCTCCGGAAAATTCATTACCGCCCCAGGAGTTGGAAATGGCCGTGGACCCCAACGTGGCGGCGCGGTCAACGCCGGTTAATAGATTAGTAAAAGAATTAGAAGCGGCTTCGACTAAAATAATTGAACAATTTTCACAAAGTGAGTGAGCGGCTTCCACGTCCAGGGAAATTTCTAAAGCCCAGCCGCTGTTTTGTTGCGGGTAACGCGTGCCGCCGTTTTGATCAACTTTTTGGAAGCAGGGCACTGCCGAGGAAGCCGCGCTAACTTTACAGGCAGGCAGGCTCGGAATGACAAACTTGGTGCTATAAGCGTTTAAGTCGGATTGGATATTCGGGTCATCATAGGCGTCCACAATACCGATAATTTCTTTGTTGGCCGCAAGACCGCTTGACCCATAAGCGGCTTGCAGCTGCTGCGGGCCGTAGCCCGACGGCAAAACAAAGCTTTTAGCATTTCCGGTTCCGTCAGTCACCACGCGGGCATTGCAGGCCGCGGTTTGGTTGTTGTTGTCGTCGCGATTGCAAACCCGTTGGTGGAGAACCGGCCTTTGGAAGTCCGGTTTCCAAAAATTTTGGAAATTTTGGTTAAGGTTAAATAGGCCGTCTGCTTTTTGTTTTAAGTCCTGGTTGAGCGGGTTTAAATTATCCATTTGAGCCGAGCTGACAGCAGGCACGGCCAAAAAAGAAAACGACATGGCTAATATACTTAAGCCTGCCATAAATTGAGTGTGTTTGAGTTTCATAAGCCTCTATTATTAATGATTGTATTTACGTAAATTATAACAAATATGGTCATTGTTAATAAACTTTCGTCAAGCGTTTATTCGCGACGTAGAGCGAGATCC
>PLYC01000024.1:0-12204 GCA_003151625.1 Candidatus Doudnabacteria bacterium | reverse complement strand
AGGTTCAATACCTCGGAGCTCTGCTGCGAGAAACCTTTATTTTTTGATATCTCTTGTTGATAACCTATTTTTAAAATTAGTATAATCAATAAGCAAAATCATAAAATAGCCCCTTTTTATTGGATATTTTTATATTTTATCCAAAATTATGGGCTTTTTTGACAGCTTTTTTATAAATGCTAAGATTAAAATAAGTTTTTTAAACGGATATTGAAACAAAAACATATATATAGAGTGGAAGCTCATGAAGCTCCCTTCAAAGGTGGGCCTTTTTATGAGTTCCCAAATTAAAGAAAAAATAGAAGCGGAATTGGCAAAAACATCCGGCCTTTCCATTATAAGTTTGGTGCACGATTTGATAGTTTACGCCAACGCCAGCCGTTCTTCCGATATCCATATGGATCCAACGGAGAATTTTTTACGCGTGCGCGTTCGCATAGACGGCGAACTGCAGCACGCGTTTAGTTTTCCCAAAAAAATTCATTCGGAAATTATTTCAAGAATTAAAATTTTATCCGGACTGCGGACAGACGAGCACCAGGCCGCGCAAGACGGCAGGTTCCGTTTAAATATAGACAACAAGCCGCCCATAGACTTGCGGGTATCTATTGCCCCAACCTATTACGGGGAGAACGCGGTACTGCGACTGCTTGCCGAAAGGGCGGAAAATTATACTTTGGAGTCTTTGGGCTTTAGCAATAAAAACCAGGAAAAAATTCTAAAAGCTATCAAGAAAACTTGCGGCATGATTTTAGCCACCGGTCCCACGGGCAGCGGTAAAACCACAACTTTATATACAATCTTAAAAATGCTGAACACGCCGGAAATATCCATAATCACCATTGAAGATCCCATTGAATACTCCGTGGAAGGCGTAGAACAAATTCAGGTAAATCCGCGTACCGGCCTGACATTTGCGCAGGGGCTTCGTTCAATTTTACGCCAAGATCCCAATGTAATTATGGTTGGGGAAATCCGCGACCATGAAACTGCCGGAATTGCGGTAAATGTTGCTTTAACCGGACACCTGTTGCTTTCAACTCTTCACACCAATGACCCGGCCACTACGCTTCCCAGGCTCCTGGATATGAAAATAGAAAGTTATTTGGTCGCTTCCACAGTTAATTTGGTTATTGGACAACGTTTGGTTAGAAAAATTTGTGAAAAATGTAGAACTGCAAAAGAAATTACGCCGGCGCAGGAACAAAGTTTGGCCGAGTTTTTGCCTCCTAAAATTTCTCAGGCGAAAAAGATAATATATTTTGGCAAAGGTTGTAAGGATTGCAATTTCAGCGGGTTTTTTGGCCGTGTTTCCTTGCATGAGGTATTGGTAGTAAATGAAAAAATTAAGGAAGCTATTTTACGAAAAGCGACTTCCTCGGAAATTAATTCGATTGCCAGGTCTTTCGGCACGGCCAGCATGCTTGAGGACGGCCTGGAAAAAGCCTTTAGCGGAATTACGACAATAGAAGAAGTTTTAAGGGTAAGTTATGAATAATATTTATAGAAATTTAGGACTTACGCACCGCCGCTTTTAAGGATCCGGCTCAGACAGTCCTAAAATTAACAGACAATTAGATTATAAGCAGTTAATATTTTAAACTAAAATTTTATGTCCAAGTTTTCCCAAAAAGAACAAATTTTATTTGCTAAACGCATGGGTTTTTTAATGAAAGCGGGAGTACCGATTTTAGAAAGCCTGGTGTTGTTAAAAAATCAAATTAAATCTAAAAGCGCAAAGAAAATTTTTGAACAGATTATTCTTGATGTCTCCGGCGGTCAATTCCTATCCGGCTCGCTGGCAAAATTTCCAGGTACGTTCGGGGATTTTGCCATTAATATAATAAAAGTGGGGGAACAAAGCGGAATTTTGAGCCAAAATTTTAATTATTTGGCCGAAGAGCTTAGAAAAAAACAGCAGATGAAGCGCAAAATTTTAGCGGCTCTTTTTTATCCGGTTTTTATAGTTTTGGCGACATTCGTTTTGACGTTGGTGCTGACAGTCTTTGTTTTTCCCAGAGTTTTACCGATTTTTTCCAGCGTGAGCCTGGATTTGCCGGTAAGCACAAAAATTTTAATTTTTGTCAGCGGCTTTTTAATTAAATTCAGTTTGCAACTGACGGTCATTTTTATCGGTATTATTGCGGCCTTTATTTTTTTAATCAAGCGCCCAAAATTCAAAATGCTGATTGAACGTCTAATTTTAAAAATTCCTTTGGCCGGAAGCATCTCCCAAAATTATTATCTTTCCAATTTTTGCCGTACCTTGGGGTTGCTTTTAAATGGCGATTGTAGACTTGACGCCGCCATTAAAACAACCGCCGGAGCCACGGAAAATTTGGTCTATCGAAATGAATTTGAAAAAATGGCTGTTTTTGTGGACAAGGGCGAAAAAATTTCCACTTATTTGGAGGGTCAAAATAAACTTTTTCCGGATATGTTAAGCCATATGGTGGCCATTGGCGAAACCGCGGGAAACTTGAGTGAGACATTTTTATATTTGGCGGATTTGTATGAAGCCGAAGTAGATGAGCTGACTAAAAATTTGTCTAACTTAATTGAGCCCGTGTTAATGGTCTTTATGGGGCTATTGGTTGGTTTTGTGGCAATTTCCATCATCACTCCCATTTATGCAGTTACCCAAAAATTACATTCTTAAGCCCAAAAGATAATGTTATGCATTACGTTTATGTTTTACAAAGTCTATAGTAAAATTGTTGCGCCAATTAAAGACATTTCGCCAGCCCGGTCAGTAAAAAGTGGTGCTGGGTTTACTCTTATTGAAATTTTGGTGGTTTTGGGAATACTATCGGTCTTGGCTACCTTTGGATATTTAGTAACAATGGATTTTTACAAAGGCTATGCTTTTAATGCCGAACGCAATATCATAGTATCTATTTTGCAAAAGGCCCGCAGCCAGTCGCTGGCCAATATAAACGAGTCCGCTCACGGTGTGCATTTTGGCCCGGGACAATATGTAATTTTCCAGGGTGCGTCTTATAACAGCGGCGCGGGGTTTAACCAAATAACTCCGGCCGCTTTTGGCATTGGCCACAGCGGGGTTGCCGATATAGTCTTCGCCCAGCTCTCGGGCGATGCCAATCCCGGCGGCAGCTTAATTTTGAGCGATGGAAAAAGATCCGAGGTGGTTTCTGTAAATAATGAAGGTCGGATTAATTGGTAATATTTGGGCCAGGATTAATCATAGCAGGACTTAAGCCGAACAAAAAAATTATGAAAATTCGAAATGGGTTAAAAACCGGCGCCGGATTTACCTTAATAGAAGTACTAATGTATATTGCTCTTTTTGTTTTGTTGGTAGGCACTTTGCTGGGAGTTGCTTTTCAGACCATAGCGAGTATTGATCAAATTAATAAAAAAATTGTAGTCCAGCAGGAAGCGGACTTTATTTTAAGAAAAATAGATTGGACACTAAGCAACAGTTCTGCCGTATCGGTAGGGCCAAAGCCGTCAGACATGGTCATAACCAGACTTTCAATACCAAATGTTTTAATTTTCAGCCAAAATGGAAATTTTATCAGTCTTAATGACGGCTTTGGGACACAGGACTTAAACAGCGCAAATGTTGTTGTATCAAATTTAATTTTTTCAAAAAGCCAAATTGGGCTTGCCCCGCCGGAAATTCAAGTCAGTTTTAATTTGGCGGATGTCGCGAACCTGTCTAATACTCACAATTTTCAACTACTTAAATATTTAAGGCAATAGCGACCGCGAAAATGTTGCTCACAAAAATACAAAATAAATTTAGGCTTGCCAACGGGGGTTATATTATGCTCACCTCGGTAATTATTATTTCGTTGCTGCTCCTTACCATTACAGCCGCCTTAAGCGCCGCCAACTATATTAGCCGGCTTAATGTTTTGGAAAATGAATTTAAAAGCACAAGCAATAATTTGGCCGAAGCCTGCATACGTTACGCCATAGCCAAGCTCGCGATTGATGGCAATAATTACACGGGTAACGAGCTTTCGGTTCCAGTTGGCAACGGCACCTGTGCCGTTATTTCAGTAGTGCCAACCGGGAGCGTCTGGCCAAAGACTGTTAAAACGCAGGGCGTGTATCCTCATAATCAAGCCGAACAAAGTTATACCAATTTGACGATTGTGCTCAATAGTGATTTTTCCATAAACTCCTGGCAGGAAACGCCAAACTGACAGCATAAAATTTTCCTTTTATTGCATAAACGCATAGGAGGATTTTTTAAATCAAAGGTCGAACTAATAAAATAATCAATAATAAAAAATATGAATAATAAAATTAAAAAGATAAAGTCGGCTAATGTTGAGAAATCAAAAGCTATAACAGGATTTGCTTTAATCGAAATATTGGTCGTGATTGGAATTATCGCGGTTTTGGCATTAATTGTTTTGGTCGCAATTAATCCGGCCAGGCAATTTGCTTTGGCGCGCAACACGCAAAGAACAAGCAATGTTAACGCGCTATTAAACGCCGTTGGTCAAAGGCTCGCGGACAACAAAGGTGTATTTGCCGGTACTTTTACCATTAATAGCGTAAATTATACCTGCCCGGACATTACGACTTTGGCTGTAAATAAAACTTACGACGTTACCAGTACCGCTCTAGGAACCAACAATCTTTTGGCCGGGACGGCTGGAACTTCCGGTACGGATAATGTCGATTTGTCTTGTTTGACGCCGACTTACATACCGACTTTTCCGTTCGATCCGAGCAAGGGATTATGGACGTCAGCGAGTAACTATGATACGGCTTATACCATCTCTCTTGATGCCAACCAAAGAGTTTCCATTTGCGCCTGGACTTTGGAGGCAAGCGTTGGCAATGCCGCTATCTGTATAACCAGGTAATTTCTTTGGGCAAATATTTTTCAGTGCCCGGAGATTCCGTTTATTCGCGACGTAGGCGAGACAANNGCTTGCGGCGGGGAAACCTTTATTTGTTGTTGGCAAACCGCTCGACTCGGTAAAGATCTTAAATTTCGAAGTTGAGATGCAGTTGAGCGGTTTGCCGCAAGGGGAGAGTGGATAAATAATTTTAGAGAGCCAGGTTTAAAGATAAAATGTTCAATAAAAGTGAAAACAAAATTTTACATCAAGAAGGATTTTTAACGCTGGAGATTATTTTATGTTTGTCATTAGTCTCCATTTTTATATTTGGGGTTTTTTCACTTACATTCAGTAACCAGGATATGGCGGTAGATACTGAAAATAACGCCAAAGCTTTGGGGTTGGCAAGTAAGGGTTTAGAAGGCGCGCTGGCTCAAGGTTTTAGTTTTATTCCTCCGGCAGACCAGGTAAGTGGGGGTTTTACGGAACATTTGCAAACCGATTGGCTGTCTGACTATGCCAAAGAAGTTTCCAGTAGGGTGAACTTTGTTTCTTCAGGGAAACCCTTGAAAGTGGAATTAGACAGCCTGGCGACTGACTGGCAAAATAGTTTGGGCAAGGACACCTGCGCTTTGGAGTTTTCCGGCAATTGGAAGAATCCGGTTTTAAGGGGAGCAATAAGTGTCGGCGCAAATAATCCGGCAACGGATGTCGATGTCCTGGGCGGCAGAGTTTATGTATCAACCAACGGTTCCACGCAAAGCATGGACGATCTATTTATTGTTAATGCCGGAGATTTGGATCATCCCAGCGTTATTAAGTCACTAAATACCGGTCCGGGTTTGAACTCCTTGCAGGTTGCGGGGGACTATATTTTTGCCGCTAATTCCAGTATTAACGGGCAGTTGCAAATTATCAAAATTTCCAACCCCAATAACCCAACGGTTATGCTAAATCTAAAACTGGCTGACGCGGCCAGCGGGGGGATTGGAAGCGCTATTTATTATTCAAGCGGTAAAGTATATATTGGCACACCGAAAAATGCAGGACCTGAATTTTATGTTTATAATGTGCAAAATCCTTCGGCACCTTACTTTTTGGGGGAATTTGAAATTGGAAGCGGGGTGAATAAAATTTATGTGTACGGTCCCTATGCCTATTTGGCTACCGGCGATATTAATCGTTTTCGAATTTTGGATATCAGCAATCCCGGCGCCATAAAAGAAGCCGGCGACTTTAGCGATGTCGGAGGTACTGCGCAAAGCGGGGAGTCTTTGGCCGTGCTCGGAGGCCTCGCGGTTTTTGGACGCGCCGGAGGTTTGCCGGGCGATCATATTCCCGAGTTATATTTGTTGGATGCAAGCCAGCCAAATAATATTCAAAAATTAAATTCGGCGGATATAAATATGAGTATTAACTATATTTTTTTACGGAACGGCTTGGCGTTTTTAGCCACCAATAAAATCGGCGGGGAATTCCAGATTTATAATTTTGCCAATAACCAATTAAATTATTTGTCGTCCGCCGCGTTGCCTAACGATGCTTCCGCTCTTGATTGCGAGGGAGAAAATTTTTTCCTTGTCATGTCCGGCAACCCAATTCTACAAATAATTTCCCCTGGTAATTAAAATTAAATGACCTGTGAAATTCACGGCCGTGAATTTTACAGGTCTATTAATGAAACTTACGATTATTTTTTATTTTCCAAAAAAATAAGACTGATAATTTTGGTTAAGTTAATAGTGATGAGCCCTATTAACAGCCAATAGTCTATGCTGTGAGATATAAATAGCTGGTATAAAATCCCGACGGAAAAAACAACGGTAGCGGCAATAAGGGCGGCACGGTTGGCCAGGTTTTTGTGCAGGACTTCCCGTTCGTTCTGGTTTTTCCCTTCGTCTGCAAAAGACATACCTATGGCATAAAGTATTAACGCCGCCGACACGCCCAGCATTTGATTCATGCCCATGGAATCCGGCCGCCCGATTATTAAAGAACCGGCCACAAGCGTTATAAAGACTAACAATAGCAAGTAATAGATAATAATTTTCATATAATTATTTTAGCACACTTTTAATAATAGTTGCTAAAATGTTTGCATGAATTTTATTAGCGACGTAGAGCGAGNNTTTAATACCTCGGAGCTCTGCTCCGGCGAACCTTTATCCAAACGTAAAAGTGAAGGCCTGAAATCCTGCATTGGGAATATCAATTTCCAAAATATGGTCGCCGGCAACATCAGATTTAACGAGTTGATAAAGTTGGGGCGCTTGTACTGTGACGTCGCCAGTTTTGTTGCCGTCCAGTTTAACCGTTAGGGTAATGGGATTAATCGACGAAGCGACCATAAAGACATTAGAGGAGTGATAGTGCAAGCGGATTTTTCCCGAGCCGTTTGTGAGCGTGGCGTGGTCGTTTGTAAACTCCCAAGTTCCGTCTAAGGCAAAATTATTTAAGGCTAAATTTTGGGTGAAGGTGTAAGTTTGCGGAGCGGCCGATGGCTGTTGATCGGGAGTCAGGTTTTGTAATCGAGTGGTTTCAAAATACATTTCCTGCGATTGCACTCCGGTTAAATCCTGGCCGTTTTCCGGCGCCACCGCGGTGTTGTAAGACAGTAATTGTCGTATGGCATTTTCCGTATGGTCATATTCTCCTTCGCCAANNAATATTCCGCCGGCCAGTATTGGTTGTTGTAAGCTGTCCAGGTTCGGTAGTCGTTGTCCTGTGCCACCGGGTAGTGAATACCCAACCGATTTATGGCGCTTTGTACATTGTTCGTATCTTTTTCAAAAGCAAATTCCGGNNTGCAGGAGTAAGTCCAAAAATCGATTAAAACGACTTTTCCCTTTAACTCTGCAATTGTCAGCGGAGCCGTGTTTACCCAATTGTTAATTCCCGTAAATTCCGGCGCTTTACCGTAGTTTTGGAAATCAATTTTTGTCATCGGGCTTCCATTTCCATCCCCACCCTGGGGAGGGGCGGGGGAGAGGCCGTTTGTTGCCGCCTGACTGTTTAAATTATTTTGTGGACTTGCTAATTTGTTTTCCAAATTGCTCTGTGGAAAATAAGCGGTTAGTTTGTTGGTAATTATAATGTCATATTGGAAATACATCGCCACGGCCAAAAGTAAAATTAAAACGCCAAAGATTTGCTGGATCCTTACGGAATATTGGGCAATCCATCGTACTTTGTTTGTTATGTATTGGCTACCATACGCGATAATAAGCATTGGGATCCCTGCCCCAACGGCATAAGCTAATAATAAAATTTCGGAGCGGGCGCTGGAGCCTTGGGTCGCGATGAGTACTAATATAGAAGCCAATATGGGTCCGGCGCAGGGCGTCCAAATTATTCCGAGCGCCAGCCCTAAAATTAATCCGGACATATTTCCCCGCCCCACCCCAATTTGGCCGGCGGAATTTATTGTCCCCGACATTTTAAGCGTGAGCAATTCAAACGGCTTTGGCCAGATCATAAATGCCGCAAAAATTGCCAGACAAACAGCCGCCATATTCCGTAGGAGGTTGGGGTTTAGCCCCAAGCGCTGGACCGCAAAAGAAAGTAGCAGGCTGGCCGCGGAAAAACTTACAATAAATCCCAAAACAATAAGCAGCGGGCGCTGTTTGCTTTGCTGCCCCACTGACGATCCTAATAAAATCGGTAGCATTGGTAAAATGCACGGGGCGGCAACGGTTAAAATGCCGGCCAGAATTGCGAACGAAATTTGTATTAACATTTTTTAAGCCGTCTCGGCGACTTTAATTATGTACGCTTATTTTAAATGATTAATGCGATAATATCAAGCTGGTTTTATTCGCGACGTAGGTGAGACAAAGTAATGCCTTAAGGCATNNATACCCCGCTGCTTGCGGCGGGGGAACCTTTATTCGCGACGTAGAGCGAGCATCCCGCCAAGGCGGAACCGAGCTAAAGGAGTTTTAATACAGGCTCCGAAAGGCTAGTTGTTCCTACGGTAGCACCTCCTCATTATGTCGTGCGGAAACCAATCGATTTTTTTGGCGGAGTTGGAGTTTGGATAAGCTTGTCTACAATAGCATATATAACGTCAATCTTTTTTCCCTGGCGGAATTGCTGGTGCTGAAGGTCTTTAACTTTTTGGGCGATATCTTTATTGGAAGCTAAAATTTCCCGTAGCCGGATGAACGCGCGAACAATCAGAATACTCATCTTTACGGCACGGTCGCTTTTAAGCACGGCGGAAAGCATAGCAACGCCGTGCTCGGTAAAAGCGTAGGGCAACGCTCGGCGAATTCCGCCCCAACTTGAAGTCACAAATTGTGACTTCAATTTGTAAAACTCGTTGCTATTTATCTGAAACATAAAATCTACAGGGAAACGGTTAAAATTGCGTTTTACCGCTTGATTCAGGACTTTTACCGGCACTTCGTACAACTCTGCCAAGTCAGCACTTAGCATTACTTTTTGTCCTCGAATAAAGTAAATGCGACGTTCAATTATCTCTATAGGGAGCGGAAGAGTATTTGTTATTGAGAGTTGATTATTTTTGATCATTGTATTTTGTTTTGAGGTCACAGGCGCTAATATCAAATTTCTAGTTTAAAACGCGCCAGTTCCCTTGGGGCTGCCGAGACCGGTGGGGCCGTCGTATTTAGTTTTGCCGGTGCATAAATATGAAGGACTACAGTCGCCATTTGAGCCGCCGACAACGTCGTGTAGATTTGATTTTGATCCCCAAATATAGGGCAGGCTATTGGTCTGTTGATTGTTAGGGATATTTCCAAGCGCGTATACGGCAGCCACCAGCGGCGCGGCCAAAGACGTTCCGCCTGCCGTAAACCAGCCTTTTTGACCTTTGGGACTGGTAGTAGTATATATAGCCACACCAGTCGCAGGATCGGCCACGGCGGAAACATCGGCCACTGTCCTTCCGGCGCAGCTATTGTCTGTTTGCCAAGAGGGCTTTGGCTCAAATTGGCTGCAGCCAGAGCCTGCTCCGCTCCAGGCGTCTTCGTTTTGGTATTTTCCAGACTTTAAATATAGAGAAGTTCCGCCCACTGCCGTAACATAAGGGGAAGCCGCCGGATACTCAACTCCATAGCCGCTGTCTCCGCTGCTAACGGTGTAGGCTATGCCCAGATGTTTGAAATGAGAATCAAAAGCTGTTTCCTCGGAGAACTCCGGCCCTCCATAGGAATTGGAAATAGCCGCGGCTCCTGCTTTTGTCGCGGTATCCACCGAGGTTAAAAGATTTTTCATATTAGGCGAAGTTGCCTCTACCAATAATATGGAACAATTTTCGCAGACCGCATGTACGGCTTCCACGTCCAAGGCTATTTCCAAGGCCCAACCGCCGTTTGCTTTTGGAACTGCCGAAGTTCCCCGTTGATTAATTTTTTGAAAGCAGGGGGTTGTTGATTGCAAGGCGGAAGTTTTGCAGTTTGGCAAGATTGTCAAGTCAAACTGTTTGCTATAAACATCAAGATCATTTTTAATAGTTGGGTCGTCGTAAGCGTCGACAATCGCGACAATCGGGTTACCGGAAGCGCGGCCCAGTACCGTCTGGTACGGGGCGCGGCCGGAGAGGCTGTAGGCGTTTCTTAAATCTTTGGGGGCAAACCCGGAAGGGGATTTGCTTACCAACGGATTTCCTTTAGCATCGGTAAGAACATGGGCGTTACAACTGGCCAAGCCCTGTTTTTTTGCCACACTGCACACTCGGGAGCTGTGGGTTGTATTAGCATTTGTAAACATTGGGACTATCAACGAGAGGATTGTTAACAACACAATAATTTTTTTTCTCATATTTTTGTTTTTGGTTTCCATTGGAAGCCAATTGCGTTAATTTTTGAAGGCGAGCTTATTATTTTTAAATTTTTTATAACTTTCATTAAAACTTTAGTGTGTAAATCCTGAGTGCCTTTAATTTTTGCAACTTGCTTGGCCAGACCCCTATACTCTTCCAACATTTGTTTAAGTCTTATAAAAGATCTGACTATTGCAATGTTCATTTGTATCGCCTTATAGCTGTTTAAAACCGATGATAACATTACTATACCGTATTCGGTAAAGGCGTAGGCTGAATATTTAGAGTATTTACCACGGCCTTTCTCTAGGGTCGCAATTTGCGACCTTAGAGAATCAGTTTCCTGTTGATTTAGTTGAAACATAAAATCCTGAGGGAAACGTGCCAGGTTTCTTTTAACAGCTTCATTTAAGCGCTTGGTTGGAACCTGATAAAGTTCCGCCAAATCACTATCCAACATAACTTGTTTGTCGCGTATTACAAAAATTCGTCGTTCTATAAAGTTAGGGGATACCGGCAGTATATTTGGAATCCGATTAGAATTTATTTTACTCATAAATCTCCTTTGGCATTAATATTTAAGACATATTATTATAGTAAACAATCGTTCACCTCTTGTCAAAATGGCTAAATCCTTAACTTTTTGCCTTATTTGTGGCAGTTATCCACAATTTGAAGCCACTATTTATGTTATCACTTGACACACTAGAGTGATAATAATATAATCACTCTATGAGCGAACCTAATAACATTAGCCAAAGGCAGGCCCGCCTCGACTCGTTAATTTAAGTTGTGATTCTTATTAAGGTTATTTAATTTATGACATCAGAAGAAACCCAAATTTCGGCGAGGCAGGCTAAAATTTTAGCCGCGATAGTCAAGGAAAACTGCGAAAGCGGCCAACCTGTGGCCAGCGGGGATTTGGTGGAAAAGTACAATTTTAACGTGAGCAGTCCGACTATTCGCAACGAAATGCAGTCCCTGGAAAAAATGGACTATATTTTTCAGCCGCACACATCTAGCGGACGGGTGCCCACGGACAAGGGTTTTCGGTATTTTGTAAACCAGCTTATGGACAGGGTCAAGCTTACCGTAAAAGAGCAGGACAATTTAAAGCGCGAATTGGTTAAACTGCAAATGGTGCACATAGAAATGAGCAGGCGCCTGGCCAAACTTTTATCGGAGCACACAAGCCAGGCCAGCTTTGCGATATTTCCGGAAGAAGTTTCTACAGTCGGCCTTTCCAATATTTTGGATAATCCGGCGCTTCCGGCCGAGGACGCCAAAGAGATTGCCCAGTTCTTTGACAATATAGACGAGCACGCGGAAAAAATGATGACCGACTACGGCGGCAAAACCAAAGCCCAAACTTTTATTGGCAAAGAAATCCAGCTAAGCAAAAAATCGGACTACTCCATGATAGTCAGCGGGCTCCAGTTGCCATCCGGAAAAAAAGGAGTAATCGGCTTAATTGGCCCGAAGTCCATGAAGTATGAAAAGAACCTCACGTTAATGGAATACATCAGCAAACTTTTGGGCGGGGGAGCGGCAGTAGTAATGCTATTTTTAATTAAATAAAATTAAGTAAAATTG
>PLYC01000028.1 GCA_003151625.1 Candidatus Doudnabacteria bacterium | reverse complement strand
CCCCCTCATTTTCTGCAGTTTTTGGGTTTTGTCTTCTGGTTTTGGTTTTAGTTAGATATTTAGATTATTATTTATTATTAGTATAAGTTAGATTAGTTATTAGTATTTGAGTATAGTTAGTATTAGTATTGTTAGTATATATACTAGTCGTTCAGTTGATTCCTTGTTAGGATAGTATTCACCACATTGGCCAGAGCAGAACATCAATAGATACAGGTACTTTCAGAGTTTTACTAGTTCAATCCTATTGCACTAGCCGTTGCACTAGTTGGCGGCTCCGTTCCTTAGCCAAAGCTTAACCAAAAATTGGCTTGTTAGCAAGGCGCTGTCAAGACGGCCTGGGAATAGAGGTTTAACTCATGCCTTGTGCAGGGTGTTTAATGAAATAGGTTTTAGCAGCGTTTAAAATTGTCCACCAAGGGAAACTTTTTTCAAATGCAGAATTTTTTTGAGTCGCTTCGCTCCCATTGCAGGCGGGGGGGAATGCAGTTTGGGTCAATATTTCTGCACACAAACTCCACGGCGGGCGGAAAGGCCAGCGCTTGCCCCACCCACCCCTTTGCGCGCGCTGCTGCAACTCCCTTTGATAGAGATTAAATTTTGATATTAAAAAATCCATAGCTCTAAGCTATAGATTATTTTAATAATGGCAGCTTGTTAGAAATTAACAACGTAGGTTAATTTTTAAAACCCATTGCCTGTAAAAACGGTTCGGGATTTCTCACGTAGTCAATTTTTAGGGCAGTACAAACATCGGGAATTTTATATAAATCATTTTGGGTTTCCCTGTTAGCCTCCCTAGAAAGGACGGTTAACTTATTCGCTTCCGCATAAGCTATTATATAAGTGTCAACCGTGGATCTTAAGGTGGTCTCGTCTATCATTTTGTAGGCATTATTAATTTCGACTCCGCGGCTTCTGTGCTCATCCCCGAGAATGCAAACGGTACCAATGCGCTTTTGTTCTTTGCACCAATTTTGTAAGTTGCCTTTATGGGTAATCTCATTAACTACGGTATCAAGGAGTATCCACTCTGCATTTTTTAGATACTCCGAGAATTTTGTCCAAAAAAAATTATTAAGATTTATAGGAATCCAAAAAGAAAAGCCTATTAGCATGTTTGTATCCAATATAAATCTCTTTTTCGGTATATCACTCATACCATTTCAGCTGAAAAACGCAGCAGGTTAGAAGCCTCCACGTAGCCAATATTGTTAGAAAAATAGGAATCGGCGACAACCCTATTAAAAAGATCTCCGTTTGAATCTTTCATCAAGTTATAAAAGTTGCCACCATCATTATCTTTTTGGGCTTCTTTTTTGCGCTTTAAATTTTCTGCCATTTCTGCCAGGATTTCTTTCTCCAAATCATATTGATTGGATTTTTGGATCTTACCTAATTCGGCAAGCCTGTAGAATATACAAATTTCACTGACTTTATAAATTTCCGAAATGTTTGTTATATCTGCTTTGCCATAAACAGCATTGGCAAAATCATGCTCGGGTAATAAAAATTCTACCGCGACTTTGTTGCAAAAAATTTCTTCTGAATTTTCTCCATTGCGGGTGGTCCTGAATTCCAGGCTGTTGGAGATTGAATCGCTCTTCCTGAATAAATGGGTTAGTTCGTGTACAAAAGAAAATATTTGTGCTGATAACGCGTCAGCCCTATTTAGAACAATAAAAGGGCAATAGTTATTTGAAATAAAAAGGCCTCTCATATCGTCCACTGTGAGTTTATGGTATGAGATTGTTTTTCCAACAAAGATATTATAACCCTCTGCTTTTTCAATCAGATAATCTAAAGCTTTTTTCCTTGCTCCCACACCCCTGAAACTTTTTATTTGTCCCGCATCAATTTGTAGCTGGTCGGCTATAAAGCCTGCCATTTCTTTATGGTTTTGAATATTTTTTCCGCTGCCTTGAAGCTTGTTTTTTGCTTGTCCGCTTTCCTGTAATTTTTTTTCTAACCATTTTTGTCGAGAAATTACAAGATTGATAAGTTTTTTAACCTTTTCATCGCCGTCATCTTTTATGCCCACTCGGTAATCAGGTATGGATTTATTTTTTTTGATTTCCCGCCTTGATAGCAAAAGAAGTTCTGAAACGTTATATGCTTTCGCCAATTTTGTAACTTGCGGCCAAGTTGGCAGCGAATCACCGTTTTCCCATTGAGCGACAAAATCTTGCTTAGAGCTTGTTATTTTTTTTGACGCAGACAAAGTAGTCAAGCCCATATTTTCACGGGCGATCGTCAAATTTTTTTTGTTCACAAACCCGACCTCTTTCATAAGCCTCGGTACTCAATATTTAGCCTAAAAACACAAAATACCCAATTAATATTGAGTTGTTATTTTATATTTGATTTTTATTTTTTAGTTTCAAAATTCCCTTATTTATGACATTAGTATTATACTATACTATTTTTGGATAAGCAAATTTTGTACTATGTGTTATAATACCTTTGCGACAAACTAACCAACTAGTTTTTTAATGGCCGTCTTTGGAAATAAATCCAACTTGTTGGGTTTGTCGCACCAAGGGCGGTCATTATTAATCTAATCAATCCATATGCCTACAAAATATTATCTATACACTCGTAAATCAACCGAAGATGACGACCATCAAATTATGAGCATTGAGGCTCAATTGTTTGAGTTGAGGGAATATGCCCGGAGGGAAAATTTAGAAATACTGGAAGAATTTACCGAGTCTAAAAGCGCAAAGAAACCAGGGAGAGAAAAGTTTGCTGAACTAATGGAGAAAATAGAAAGCAGTGACGGTGTTGGTATTTTGGCTTGGCATCCCGACAGACTGGCTCGTAATTCAGTTGATGGCGGTAAAATAATTTATCTTGTGGATACCAAGAAGATTGTGTCTTTAAAATTTCCAACATTTTGGTTTGAACCAACACCGCAAGGATTGTTTATGCTCCAAGTGGCATTTGGCCAAAGCAAATACTATACGGACAACCTTTCCGAAAACATTAATCGTGGTTTTCGCCAAAAGATCAGACGTGGCGAATGGCCGACAAAAGCCCCGTTCGGGTATATAAACAATTTTAAAACTCGGACTATTGAGCCCCATCCTTTTCAATCCAAAATTATTGTCAGGGCTTTTGAGGAATTTGCCACAGGCAAATACACTTACGAGAGCCTGGCGGATTTTATGGCAGAGTTGGGAGTAGAAACCAAGAATAGGACGCCGCTTGGCAAAGCTTCCATTTGGAGAATGTTAAGTAACCGGGCATACTTGGGCCTTACCAAGCACAAAGGCGAGTATTTTGAGGGAAGTTTTGCACCTATTCTTTCCCCGGCAATTTTTGAAGCTGTCCAGAAAGTGTTAAAACGAAAGGCCCGGCCACGCAAGAGCAAGCAAGCATTAAATTTTCCGCTTACTGGTCTTTTAACCTGTGGAGAGTGTGGTTGCGCTATTACCGCATGTAATGTTACAGGCCGACATGGTAACAAGTTTCGTTATTACCGCTGTACGAAAAAGAAAGGTAAATGTTCACAAGGCAGTTTGCAGGAAAAACAGCTTGCCGAGCAACTTAAACAAGAGCTTCAAAAAATTGCCGTGGCTGATAACTGGACGGATAAAATGCTCCAGCAGGTTTTGGTTTGGGAAAAAGAAGAAGATAGCTCATCGCAAAGCTCTGTACAACATTTAAAAAACAGCTTGTCCGAAATTCAGGACAAGCTTAATAGACTTGTGAGCGGCTACATTGACCAGGAAATTCCCAAAGAAATTTACCTGGCCAAAAAGGAAGAACTACTTAAGCAAAAGCTTGCCCTAAACCAAAGTCTTAAGGACTTTAGGCATGAAGGTACAATTTGGATTAAACCCCTCAGAGAATGGATTTTTGCCCTAAAAAAAGCCACTTCCGTGGCTTCTTCCGACAATTTGTCTGAGTTGGGACAAATTGTCCGTAAGGTTGGATTAAACCCCACTTTTTTGGACAAAACTATTATACTGCCTTTCCGCCCGCCGTGGAGTTTGTGTGCAGAAACATTGACCCAAACTGCATTCCCCCCCGCCTGCAATGGGAGCTTTGCTCCCAAAAAAAATTCTGCAATTGAAAAAAGTTTCCCTTGGTGGAGATGCCGGGAGTTAAACCCGGGTCCAGGACAAATTCATCTAACAATTATTCACAAGATTAGTCATCTGTAATACTTTGATGATCCCAGATGACAAGATTATCATCAAAGTTGATTTACGGGTCTTAGGCTCATCGATGTAAATCAAACCGATGAACGGCAACCTTTAATAAAACCGTTGATCTTAAGTTAAGGCAAACTCAAGGACGGCGCCCCGCTTAATAAATTAAGCGAAAGCAAGTACAGGAGCGGCAAAGGCGTTAACCAATGCTTCCTTTACTTTAGAAAATGCGTTAGCATTTATGATGCCTAAGGCAGTTTAACGAGTTACCATAGACTTTGCTCGTCTTGTATATTGTCAGATGTTAAAGTTCTGTCAAAATCCGTCATCCCCAGGAAATATATATTAGCAGATTTTAACATCCTTTACAAATTTTAAACGACCTGTCTGGACTTAGACTTTTAAAAATTTAGTGCTCATGTCCCCATTATTTTCCAAAGTATAAAATCTAAGAAGACAACTTTAACTACAATTAGAAAAGCCGATAGATTGGTTTCCAGCGATTGGTGTCTGCTGAGAACTTTTCTATCGGCTTTTGCTGGTTGAGCGACGGCCATGACATCTGGTCGTAAAGCGATTTCTTAGTGCCGTATGAACGGCAAACCCATAGCCGGCCGAAGTCCGAAATAAAGCAGTGTGGACATGGCTGTCACAAGGAAACAGCCAAATGCCATCCACAGTCGTCCGACCGCTCGCTTGCGCCAACGATTGAATTCCTCGCCGTCGAGATAGCGACCTGCCTTGCGCATACAGAAGTAGGAGCTTCCTACAAACCCGGCACCTGAGACCGATCCAATGATCATCAGGCAAAGCAATATCAGGCGGAGCATTCTTTAACCCCTTGTCATCCGCCCTGTCGCTCGCGGCTCCCTACCGTCTCGGCAGGCGCAGCCTCCGCTACCGGTGCTGCTGCTGGGTGAGGTTCGTCTTCGGTTTCGTCATCCTCGCCTTCGGGTTCGGGCAGAATGCCTTTTTCCTGAAGCACGTCGATGGCGGCTTCCAGTTCATCCGTGTCATCACAGTAAATCTCAACGGGATCGCCGTTGACATCGTTCAATTTGACTTTCATGGTGTCCTTCTATTGATTGTAGGTGTGCCTTTTGGCTTAGCTAAAATAGCAGAAAACAACTATTATGTAAAGCTGTTATGAATGAATTATGGCGCTTTCCCCTACTTCAAAGAATCCAGCCGAGCTCTAGAGAAAAAGGCCTTTATGGAAATATTTTTAGCCAACTTTTCTAAAATACTTGCCATTACAATTAAAAACCGCTGCTCTTGTGGCAGCGGTTTTTACAATTTACGGGTTGGCGGTTAAATTAAGATGATAATTATTGCCGTTGGCGGGTACAAAACTTTTATAAAGCAAAACTCACAGTCTTAGGACTTACGCGTTTGAGGCAAAAATGAACAAAAATTATATCTTGTTGCCTCAAACCGCAAGGGCTTGGCCGATTACTTCGTTATTTTGCTGCGGTTTTTGTCGACGTAGTCAAACTACGTCTCCAAAAATCCTCACAAAATGCCTCGTACTCGGCCAAGCGCGTAAGTCCTAAGTATAATATTTTTTGTTACGGGATAGCCGGAACCAAAAGTCGACGGTATGGCGGAGGGAGGCTGGAGGGTTTTTGAATGCCCAAAGCTTTTATAACATTCCCCTGCCTCGAGCCTAATATAAGTATAGTATCCCCCACTCTCAAACTGCCCGGCGGCGGGGTTTGGGTTCGGGGATCCACAATAACGGCAAAAGAGTCATCCTGGTCGCCGCACTGCACCTGGTAGCCATTGCTGTTTATTTGGGTAATAATCCCCACAGTAACATTGGCCGGCTGTTGGCCAAAATGCTGATACATCGAGCCGGCAAAAGGCAGCTGGCCATTTTCGGCTTCGTCAAAGAATCTTTCATGTAACGGCGTTTCCCCAATTAAAATTCCGCCCAGCAGGCCAAGAAATATTACGGCCAAAGCGGAATACAAAAATGGCCGGCCATAGGCAAATGAATAACGTTTAATAAGTGTCTCGAGAAGCAACATAAAAATCGCGGCCAGCAGAATTAACAGCCACGGTAAAGACGCGAAAAAGATTCCAAAACCCTGGGGGCCGAACCCCGGCACAAACAACACCCCTGTTTGCCTAAGCACAAAAACAATAAAACTTACCAAATACAAGGTTGTCAGGGCTACCAAAACCACACCAAGTATCATTAACGCGGTTTTGGTAATAAACTGCCACTTTGGGCGCATTTTAACCTGGCCGCCCGCAATGGCCTTTAGCACGCCCTCCTTTATGGAGTCGGTTTTTGGATAGGGATTTACCCCGTTAGAATTAATCATGGCTTTAAATTTAAAGATTCGTAAATTTTTTGTAAAGAAACTTTGCCGCGCTTTAGGCGGATTGCGGCCGTGGAAACCGGGATGTGCATAATTTCGGAAATTTGTTTATAGTCCATATCTTCAAAATAATACAGCACCAGCGGTTCACGATACTTGGGGTCTAATTTTTCCAGACACTTCTCCACCATTTGCTTAATTTCCAATTTTTTTAGCTCGTCATCGGCCTGGGTAGGAGCCGTAGGATGCGGAAACAAAGTATCCGGGTCGAAAAAAGACAGCGGCTCCCTGCCCTTTTTCCTAATGGCGTTTATAAACTCATTGTGGGCAATGCGGTATATCCAGGAAGAAAAACTCCGGGAGGTGTCAAAACTTTGAATATTGCTGTAGGTTTTAATAAAAATCTCCTGCACCATATCTTTACCGTCTTCGTAATCGAACAGGAATTTTCTGGCGTACCTTAAAAGCTTCGGCTCAAACCTTTCCACCAGCATCCCAAAAGCCCGGGAATCGCCTTGCTTTACCGCTATGGCTATTTGCTCGTCGGTTTGTTCAGTCATTATTTAATATGATATTAGTAGGACTTACGCGTTTGAGGCAACAAGATGTCATTTTTGTTCATTCTTGCCTTAAACGCGTAAGTCCTAATTAGTAATGTTAAGACTGCTACTTATATATACAACCAAATTTAAAATAAATTGCATAAATGACTTACGTGTTAACGCAAAACATGGATCATCGTATTGTTTTTGCCTTAAACGCGTAAGTCCTAAATATTATACCACTTATCGACAAAAAAATATTTTATCGCGCAAAGAAAACCTAATGCCAATTTCCGTGAAATTTTTTAAAAGCGATTGAGTAGTATAGGGTGAAAGGTCGAAAAAATGATACAGGAAATTAAGAAATAAGGAAATAAAACAGACATGAAGATTTCAAAAACAACCGCAGTACTCTTTGGCATCCTTGGGCTGACAGCAGGAACCGCGGGTGCCATTGCCATGCAAACCCATGCGGCAGCAAGCCCTACCTCAACCACCACTCAAACAAACTCTAATTTTAAACATGGCACGCCGCCGGCCGCCGCGGGAAGCGTAATCGCTGTCTCCGGCAATACCCTTACCCTTACTGACAAACGCTCGGGCACAACCTTTACGGTAGACGCGAGCTCGGCGACTATAGAAAAATTTACCGCTTCCGCGAGCGGCACAACGCCAACCGTTAAACCAACCCCTGCGACTATTACCGTTCCCCAAATTTTAGTGGGCGATAACGTAACAGTTCAGGGTACGGTATCCGGCACCACAATTACCGCTACCAAAATTATGGACGGTATGATGATGGGCCGAGGCGGCTTTGGCGGCCACGGACCGCACGGACAAACTGGTACGGTTTCCGCTGTTTCCGGTAACACAATTACCCTAACAGGGAAAAACGGCACCACTTACACCATAGACGCGGCCAGCTCCACGGTAAAAAAGGTTTCCGGCTCCAGCGTTTCTAACATTGCGGTCGGCGACACGTTAGAGGTAAACGGCACCACTTCGGGTACAACCATTACTGCGACTAATATTGTAGACGGAACTCTCGGCCTGGGCAAACCCGGCCAGCCTTCCACTGCCACATCGCCACCAGCAAATTAATTATTAATTTCATAGACAAAATACAGGCCTAGTGAACCTTATGAATTTACGAGACTTGCATTAGAAGATATCTTAAAACCCTTGCCAACTTGACAAGGGTTTTAATTTGATATAATATTTAGACAACTATCTTAATATCTAATTAATTATGTCGTTATCTCAAACATTTCAAGCCCTGTCCGAGCCAAACCGCCAAAAAATCGTGGATGTCCTAAAAAAGGGCGAGTTGTCGGTTTCGGAAATCTTACAACACTTAAATGTTACCATGCCAACCCTGTCTCACCATTTGGATATTTTAAAACGCGCCAATTTAATATCCAGCCGACGTGAAGGCCAACAGATAATTTATTCACTGAACTTAAGCGTCCTGGAAGAAATCACCGAACAAATAGTAAAGTTTTTGACAATTGAAAGATTAAAAAATTAAAGATTAAAAAATTATTATGTCATTGCGAAGAGGCCATATTAGCCTCCTTAGGCGGACGGCCAACGAAGCAATCTTGTCTAAAGCCTAAAGAAAAGATTGCCGCGCCCCTCAGATGTCGTACCTTCGGCAGATCCGCCTCTGGAGGACATTCGGGGCTCGCAATGACAGCGAAAAACCTTATGAACTACCCCATCAAACTTTCCTTAAAAAGTGAAGCCGCTCCAATAATACTTATTGTTGCCGCCTGGATTTTTGCTTTTTATTTTTATGCCCACTTCCCCGCCCAGGTAGTAACTCACTGGGGCTTTGACGGGCAGCCCAACGGTTATATGGGCAAAGCCGCCGGCGCGTTTGCCATTCCGGCGCTTTTGGCCGGAATGTATGCGCTACTCCTGGGTCTGCCCTGGCTGGATCCAAAGAGCGACCGATACGCCGAATTCAGCGGGATCTATCATTTTTTTAAAACCGCGATTATTTTTGTGCTCTTTGCCGTTTATATTGCCAGCGGTTTTTACAATTTGGGTTATGCGGTAAATATAAATGTAATAGTCCCTTTACTCGTTGGCCTGCTAATGATAGTTTTAGGAAATTTTATGGGGAAAATAAAACGCAATTGGTTTGTGGGCGTGCGCACGCCGTGGACGCTTTCTTCCGAAAACGTCTGGAACAAAACTAATCGTTTTGGGGGATTTATGCTCGTACTGTTTGGAATTGTGCTAATAATCAGCCCCCTGCTTTCCAAACCCTTGGCTATAACTTTATTCGTATCAGGTATTTTGCTTATTACCATAGGCACTTTAGTTTATTCATTTGTAATTTACAAACAGGAACAAAACAAACCAAAGGTCGACAAAGGTCTTTAAAAACCAAACCATTTGTTTATGTGGCACAATTATCCAATCTTAGCCTTATCTCCAGGAGTTAAACTGGCTCTTGCCGTCTTAATAATTTGGAGCCTAGTTTGGAAAGGCATTGCTTTGTGGAAAGCCGCGCGCAACTCCCACACCGCCTGGTATGTGATAATGCTAATTATTAACACCGCCGGCATACTGGAAATAATTTATATTTTTGGCTTTAGTAAAAAGGGTCAAAAAAGTTTGCCCCCTATTACCAATCTGTAAACCAATTAAAATCCCCTTGATGGTGCCCATCAAGGGGATTTTAAAAATAATGCTGTTCAATTTATTGTTGCGGAGAAGAAGTCGCGGTGTAAATGCGGGAAACATCGCGGACTAAGCTGGCGGTAACACTGGTTGAACCGCTAACGGCTTTACCATAAACACTCAAACCGTCACCGACTTGTAAAATAGTCACATCGCCTTTGCGGCTGCCTTTATAAGTAATTCTGGCCTTGGTGGCATCCACCGAATAAGTCGTACTGCTAGCCGTAGTTACGGAAAGAACACTGCCGCTCAAAGACTGAAACACGCTGGTAACTGTGGCAGTTTTTACAACCATTCAAAACAGGATCTTAACTCATTTTTTTTGATATTATCGGAAATTTAAGTTAAAATTAATCTAGACAATAATTTTAAAGGGATAAATTAAAAATTACTTATGCCTAAGGTGCAAATTTTTAAACAATCGGACCCCCTAAGCGCCCTGGCCGAAGCCGGCGAACATTTAAACGCAATTTTGGAGGAAAATAAAAAACTGCCCATTTTACTACTATTTTCCGGAGGTTCTGTTTTACCTATAACAGATTACGTCGGACAAACCGTTTTAGGTGCAAACTTAACCATAACTATGCTGGACGAGAGATTTTCCACAGACTCTGAAGTGAACAATTTCTTGCAACTCCAAAAAACCGATTTTTATAAAGACGCGCTGGAAGCGGAAGCCAGTTTTTTTGGCACTTTGCCCAGGCCGAACGAAACAATGGAAGATTTGCGCCAAAGGTGGGACAAAAATTTAAAAACCTGGCGCCAAGACAACCCGAATGGACTCATTATAGCAACCTTGGGAATGGGTTCGGACGGACACACCTCCGGCATCCTCCCTTTTCCGGAAAATCCGATGCAGTTTGAAAAACTATTTAACAGTGCCGACTGGACAGTCGCCTATAATGCAGGCGACAAAAACAAATATCCGGAGCGCGTTACCACCACTCTAACTTTTTTAAAGATGGTTGATTTTGCTTTTGCCTTTGTTTCAGGCAAAGAAAAACAGGAAAAATTCGCCAAATTAATATTGCGAGACGCCAAAACCGCCGAACTTCCCGCAATGGTCTGGCATGAAATAAAAAACCTGAAAATTTTCACGGACATTAAGGCCTGAGGGTAAAATCTAAAGTAAAAAGTAAATATTATCCGTTATTAAATTTGACGGCCGTCATTCTTAATAATGGCTTTAAGTTACATAAGGCCTAATGCATATTGCAAAAGCGCCATGCGGACATAAAGGCCGTTTTGAGCCTGCCGGAAATAGGCGGCGCGCGGGTCTTTGTCCACAACTTCGGCAATTTCACCAACGCGCGGTAATGCGTGAAGGATGACGGCACTCTTTTTAATTTGTTTTAAGGACTCGGCGTCAAAAACATATGCCAGCTTTAATTTTTCGTATTCCGCTTTGGAAGAAAAGCGCTCCTTTTGCACGCGGGTCATATAAATTACATCGGCAAATTTTAAGCCTTCCGCTAAATTTTCTGTTTCCTTAAAACTGACTTTCCTGTTTTTGAGCATCGCTTTGTATTTTTCCGGCAGTTTTAACTGTTTTGGCGCAACGAAAATAAATTTGTTTTTGGGATACAAAGACAGCATGGTAAGCGTAGAATGAATGGTGCGGCCATAAAGCAAATCCCCCACCATGGTAAAAGTTAAATTTTCCAATCGACCAGTTTCTTGTTTTATGGTATATAAATCCAAGAGGGATTGGGTTGGATGCTCGTTCCCGCCGTCACCCGCATTAATTATCGGAACCTTGCTGGTTTTGGCCGCAACTTCCGCCGAACCATTTTGTGGATGGCGCATAACAATCAAATCGGCAAAACCGTGAACAATTTTTATGGTATCGGGAATGCTTTCTCCCTTAAAGGCGGACGATGAAACGGAGCCATTTTCCATTCCAATAACCTGGCCACCGAGCCGCAATACGGCTGTCTCAAAAGACAACCTTGTACGGGTAGACGGTTCAAAAAAAAGACAGGCTACAATTTTATCGTGTAATTTTTTAGTAACCCTACCCTTGTTAAGCGCGGTTTCCATTTTTTTCGCGCTTAATAAAATTTTATATATGAGCCCCTTGTTAAATTGACTGGCAGAGAGAATGTGGTTCATAATAGATCACTGATTGATCGCAGATGCCACGGATTTCACTGATGGCGATTAGCGCTATCTGTATAATCAGTGTTTAATCTGTGATCTTTAATTATTTAAATACTCTCTATACGATTTTATTTCCAAGTATTCCACGCTGTAATTTCCCAGGGCTTTAACAAACGCGCGGGCAAGATGCAGGTCGGTAAACAAAGGAATCTGATTATCAACCGCGGCTCGGCGAATGCGGAAGCCGTCGGTTAAGTGGCGCCTTACTCGTTCCTGTTCCACGCGGCTGTTAACCTGGCTCAAATTTACTACAAAGGCTACCTGCTTGCCTTCTATAATATTTAAAAAATTTGGTTCAGCTTGATATGCTTTGCGCACCGCGTGGCAAACCACTCCCTGCCCGCGGAGGAATTCCTCGGTTGTGTCCGTGGCAAAAATTTTATATCCCAGCCCCAGCAACCCCTTGGCCGCGTCCAAAAATTTTGCCTTATTAATTTGGCCACCAATGGAAAGCAAAACCGACCTTTTTGAAAAATCAAAGCTGTTGGCCGATAAAATAGATTTTATTAAAGCTTCGTCGTAATCTTTGCCAAAACAGGCCACTTCGCCGGTGGAAGCCATTTCCACCCGCAAAATCGGATCGGCTCCGGATAGACGGGCAAAGGAAAACTGCGGACTCTTTACAACTACGGCCTTGGGATATTTATAAATTTTATCGTGCGGCGCTTTGCCAAAAAAACTGTCTACTGCCAACTCCGGCAAATTAATATCCAAGGCTTTGCTAAGCAAAGGAAAAGTCCGGCTGGCGCGCAAATTTACTTCTATAACAGAAGGCTTATTGTCTTTAACCAAAAATTGAATATTAAACGGTCCGGTAATTTTAAGTTCTTTGGCCAGTTGCCGAGAGATTAAAATTATTTGTTGTTCGGTGGAAGCGTAAACTCTTTGGGTGGGATAAACAATAGTCGCGTCCCCGCTGTGTACGCCGGCATTCTCCACGTGCTCCGCTATGGCGTAAATTACCAACCGGCCATTTTGCGCCACAGCGTCAAATTCCAGCTCTTTGGCATTTTCTATGTATTTGGAAATGGTTACCGGATATTCGGGGCTTAGCACCGCAGCCCGGGTAACAAAATATTCCAGTTGCGTTTGGCTATAACAAACACTCATTGCGCTGCCGCTTAAAACGTAAGACGGCCGAACCAAAACCGGATACCCAACTTCTTTGGCAAATTTTTTCGCGTCCGCTATGTCGGCAAAGCTTTGCCAGCGCGGCTGTTTAATGTCTAACTTGTCCAGCAAAGCGGAAAATTTATTTCTGTCTTCCGCGCGGTCAATGTCTACCGCCGCAGTACCCAGCAGTTTAAAACCTTCGGCCGATAATTTATTAGCCAAATTATTCGGCCGCTGGCCGCCCACGGAAATAATAACTCCGCCCGCTTTTTTCCCGCGGAGCGGAATCCCGCTCCGCGGGGCAAACTCAAACTCGTAAATATCGGCCACGGTTTCAAAGGAAAGATTTTCAAAATACAAACGGTCGGACATGTCATAATCGGTGGAAACCGTTTCCGGGTTGCAGTTGACGATTATGGATTGTTTTTTATGGCGCTTTAAAGCTATAGCGGCATGCACGCAAGACCAATCAAACTCTACGCTTGAGCCAATGTGGTAAGGGCCGCTTCCTAAAACAATAACGGCTTTTTCCCCCAAAGGATTAACGTCATTATGCGAGCCGTAGTAAGTTAAATATAAATAATTGGTTTTGGCGGGAACTTCCCCGGCTAAAGTATCAATTTGAAAAACGGACGGTTTGATGTTAAGCTTTTTTCTTGTTTCTCTGATTTCAAGTTCAGTTTTATGGGACAATTCGCCGATTTTTTTATCGGAGAAGCCGAGTTGTTTGAGGTTAAGGAGAGTTTCCCCTAGATGGCTACCATCGGGAGTGCTCATCTCAACAAACTCTTTTTCCGCCCGTACGATATTTTCTATTCTAAACAAAAACCACGGATCAATTCCCGTTAGCCGATAAATTTCCCTTACTTTAATCCCGTGCTTAAAAGCGGCTGCTACCGCAAATACCCGTTTTGGCGTGGGTTCCGACAAAAAATGTTTAACCTGCTCTTTGTTGGAAAAACCATTATCCGTTACGCCTTCGGCATTACCGCTTTGCATACGCACGGCCTTTTGCAACGCTTCCTCAAAACTCCGGCCAATGGCCATAACCTCCCCCACCGATTTCATTGCCGAACCAATTTTTTCCTCGGCGCCCTTAAACTTTTCCAAATCCCAGCGCGGCAGTTTAACTACCACATAATCCAGCGCCGGTTCAAAAAATCCCTGCGTCACCTGGGTAATTTTATTTTTGACTTCCAAAAGCGATTTGCCCAAACCGAGCTTAGCCGCCACGTATGCCAATGGGTAACCGGTAGCTTTGGAGGCCAGGGCAGACGATCTCGAAAGGCGCGCGTTGACTTCTATGACATAGTAATCAAGATCAAAACCCTCACCCTTAATCCCTCTCCCAGAGGGAGAGGGAGACCGGGACGGATGCGGGTTTAAAGCGTACTGTACATTGCATTCGCCAATTATTCCCAAAGATTTTACAATTTTTATCGAGGCTTCCCTTAAACCATGGTATTCATCATTTGTCAAAGTTTGGCTTGGCGCAATTACAATGGAATCCCCGGTGTGAATGCCAAGCGGGTCAAAATTTTCCATATTGCAAACCGTCACGCAATTATCGTTCCTGTCGCGCACAACTTCATACTCCACTTCCTTAAAATGTTTTAAATACTTTTCTATCAGGACTTGCGGAGAAACCGCCAGCGCGCCGTCTACAATTTCTTTTAACTCCTTAAGATTGTGCGCCATGCCGGATTTTTGTCCGCCCAAGGCAAACGCCGCGCGCACCATTAAAGGAAACCCGATTTGTTTGGCAATTGTTTTGGCCTGGTCAAAGTTGGTAGCCGATCCGCTTGGCGGAACTGGAATACCTATAGACTTTAGATGGTCGGCAAACAACTGTCTGTCCTCTGTAAGCTCAATGGATTTTACCGGACTGCCCAAAACCTGAACTTTATATTTTTTTAAGACTCCGGATTTTTGTAAAGCCAAGCCGCAGTTTAACGCGGTTTGTC
The DNA here is from genome assembly GCA_003151625.1 of Candidatus Doudnabacteria bacterium. Classification (GTDB taxonomy): domain Bacteria; phylum Patescibacteriota; class Doudnabacteria; order UBA920; family UBA920; genus PALSA-1336. The sequence continues at coordinate 11,261 of PLYC01000028.1, read as the reverse complement.
CGCCAAAAGAAAGCATAATGCCGTCCGGTTTTTCTTTAGCAATTACCTTTTCCACAAAATAAGGGTTCACAGGCAAAAAATAAACCTCGTCCGCCAAATGTTTGGAGGTTTGAATGGTCGCGATGTTTGGGTTGACCAAAACAGTTTTAATTTTTTCTTCTTTTAGCGCCTTAATCGCCTGGCTTCCCGAATAATCAAACTCCCCGGCCTCGCCGATTTTAAGCGCTCCGGAACCAAGGACTAAGATTTTTTTAAATTTGTTGGTCATAAGCTGAATTTACGAAGTACCTGCCCGCCAAAATTAATTTTTGTAGTCGCACTGATGGTAATTATCCATTATCTGTCCCATAAAATTTTGCTTTGGCAGGCGAGCGAAATTTTACGAACGTATGAATTTTGGTACAAAACTTTTTCGTAAGTTCGTACCCGTTCGTACTTCGTAAACTCATTTTAATTTTTTAACAAACTCATCAAAAATCCAGTCAGCGTCAGTCGGCCCCGGAGTTGCCTCGGGATGAAACTGAACGGACATAAAAGGGAGAGAGCGGTGGATAATGCCCTCATTTGTATTATCATTGGCATTATAAAACCATTCTCTAAAACCTTTGGGGATTTTGCCAACCGCGAAACCGTGATTTTGGGTGGTAAGGATGGCTTTTTTGGTACCCGATAAAACGCAAGGCTGATTTTGTCCGCGGTGCCCGAATTTTAATTTGTAAGTTGTGCCGGCGGCGGCTAAGGCTAAAATCTGATTTCCAAGACAAATTCCCAAAATCGGCATTTTTTTTGCCATCAGTAATTTTACGTTAGCGATGGTAACATCTGCTTTTTGCGGATCACCCGGACCGTTTGAAATTACCACGCCGCTGATTTTTTGCTTTAGTTTTAGAGGATTAAAATTCCAAGGAACAACCACAACTTTCAGCCCGCGCTTAACTAAACTTCGCGCGATATTGGCCTTGGCGCCGCAATCTATCAGGACTACGGTCTTTTTACCGTTGCCGATGATGAAAGATTTTTTGGTTGACACTTCAGCAACTAAATTCCTTAAATTGGGATCGTCAAAGCCACCCCATTCTCGCCTCCCCCCTAAAGCCACCCCATTCTCGCCAAGCGATGAAAGGGGAACCCCGGTAGGGTGAGGAATCTGCTGTCCTCCCCTCCCTTTAGGGGAGGGGCTGGGGGAGGGTAAAAATTCCAGACTGCCAAGCATCACTCCTTTTGTCCTTAACTTTAATGTCAGCCCTCTGGTGTCTTTAACTTCCAAAGCAGGGATTTTTTCTTTTTTCAGCCAGGCTGATAATGTTTGCCGCGAAGAATAATGCGACGGCGTGTCGTTGTAATTGCAAACAATCAAACCGCTAATCTGAATTTTTCCCGACTCCCAAAACTTTTTGTCCGGCACGCCGTAATTTCCTATAAGCGGATAGGTCATAACCAAAATTTGCCCGCGGAAAGAAGGGTCAGTAATCGCTTCCGGATACCCAACCATGCCGGTGGCAAACACGACTTCACCTGATGTTGAACGGTCAGCACCAAAACTATTACCCTCATACGTTGTACCGTCTTTTAAAATAAGTTTGGGCATAAATGATATTGGGATATGGAGATATTATTGATATTACTTTGAGTCACCAGTTTTGCTTAGATAGGTACTTGAGATAAAATTGTTGAGTTTTTTTGAAAATTTAATTGCTGTTTCCTTATACTTGTTATAAAGCTCATCGGAAACTTTACCACGTTCTTTAAGAAGCTCTATCCAATGCTCATTACATTCCAAAAATGAACCTCGGGAGTTATAGTAAAATTTTATCCTGTCAAGATAATGATAGCGCCCATAACCTTCGGCAACATTCGCTCCTGTGGAGTCTGTAGATTCTATAAACTGGTCGCTGTTGATCTTTTGCATCTTCCAATCTAGACCTTGATATATATCCCAACCAATCCGTGAAAGTTCACGAGACAACTGATAAACTTCCAAATCTTTTAACAAAATGTAATCTTTTTTATTTTCCATAATATCCTAATATCAATAATATCTATCAATATCATAAACCAATCAATCCAATTTATAAACTTTTCCCCTAACTATTGTATAAACCACGCGTCCTGGAAATGTAACATCTTCAAACGGCGACCAGTTGCATTTTGTTTTTAAAATTGATTTACTAATGATAATCGGCTTTTTTGAATCAATTACCGTTAAACTGCCCACAAACCCCGGTTCAATTTTGCCAAATTTTAAGGGCATAAATTGATTTATAAATTGTCCGGGATTAAAACTGCAAACTCGGGTGACATCGGCAGGCGCAAAACCCTGTTCAGCCATAAGCCACGCCACAAACGGCCCATAAGTGTCCAAATGAGGCATACCCGATGTTCCTTTTTCCTTTTCCGCGATTGTGTGGGGGGCGTGGTCAGTTGCAAGGTAATCAATATCACCATTTTTTAAAGCCGCAATAAGAGCTAATCGATTCACTTTTGTCTGGCGGATGGGCGGATTGACTTGGAATATTTTTTGATTTTCATCAGTCAGCATTGTTTCATCAAAAAATAAATGATGCGGCGCCACCTCAATAGTTACCGGCAATCCGGATTTTTTTGCGCTGACAATTTTTTGCAAACCTTCCTGGGTTGAACAGTGGCAAATTTTCCCCTGTAACTGATATTTTTTAATAAGTTCCAAAGCAAAATCGATAGCCATAACTTCCGCTTCCGGAGGACGTTTTTGACTGTGGGTCGGCTGATTTTTATTGGCTTCCAAAATTTCCGGATCTTCACAGTGAAAGCTTACACTTTGGCCGCGATATTTTTCCAAGACCCTTTCTAAATCATTAGCCGATTTAAAAAATAAATCGCCGATAGACGGACCCATAAAAACTTTATATGGCACCAAGCGTGATCGCGGGCGGCCATCGGCCGCCCCTGCATCCAACAAAGCATTTGTGCGCGACCCTATTCCCGCATACAGCAAAATATCAACCGGAGATTTTTTTGTTAACTGATATTTATCAGCGTAGCTTTTATCGTCTAATGGCGGCACCGGGTTGTTTGGCATATCGGCAAAGGCCACAATTCCCCCGTTAATGGCCGCCTGCCCGGCCGTGGTAAAATCTTCCTTGTAGTCCCAGGAGTGGTCCACACATTCGCGAGCGTGAACATGAACATCTATAAAGCCGGGGAAAATCAGCTCGTCTTTTAAAATAATGTCGGCAGAACCGGTTTCTTTACTAACTGATTGGATAAGGCCGCCATCACCGATTTCAATCCGGCCGCGGGAGGTTTTATCTATATTAACGATGTTGCCTTCAATTGTGAGCATTTGATAATATTTTGGCCTATCCGCCTTCGTCCCGCTACAGGCGGGACTTCGGCGGATTGCCCACTATATTAATTATTGATATTGTGGGCAAAAAAATAACCCCATTCCCTATACAAGGGCGGGGTTTATGGTGATATTTGGTTGGGACGGATATTTATAGCCATTTCAATAAAGATAACAAAAGATAAATAATGCGTCAAGAGCCTGTCAAAGATGCTCTTTGACATCAGGATTTGCAAATGCCAAAGGTCACCTTTGACATGTGAAAACTTTGTCTCGCCTACGTCGCGAATAATGCAAAAATGTGTTAAAATAGGGGTAAACCCCGTTAGAGAACCAACAAACTGATATTATAGAACAATTGGTTCTAAAACAATCCATATTATAAATTGCCCCGCGGATGATATTCTCTAAACGGGGTAAAGTTAACCATTTGAAACCAAAATCACTTGCTAAACGAGATATTTGAAAAAACCGTCCAAACAAGCGGAGGGGTCCTGGATAAAACCAGGGCGGCATCACAAAAATTTGCCAAAGACTTTGCAAACGGCTATCCGGTTAAAAAAGCCGGCCAATATTGGCAAATGCTCGGTCCGGGACTTACCACCGGCGCGGCCGATGACGACCCTTCCGGCATTGCCACTTATTCCCAAACCGGCGCGCACTGGGGCTTTAATTTATTATGGCTGGCGGCTTTTACTTTTCCCTTAATGGCCGTAGTCCAGGAAATGTGCGCCCGTATTGGACTGGTAACGGGTCGCGGCCTGGCCGGCAACATTAAGCGTTATTATCCGAAAAAAATCCTGTACACCGTAACCGTTTTGCTGTTTTTCGCCAACACTTTTAATATTGGCGCGGATTTAGGCGCTATGGCTAAAGCAACACAACTGCTCTGGCCTAATTTTAGCTTTACCCTATTAATTTTCTTTTTTACTGTCTTAAGCCTTATTTTACAAATTTTTACAAGTTACAAAGATTACGCCAAATATTTAAAATGGCTGGCATTGGTACTAATATCTTATGTTCTAACCGCGTTTTTTGTCCATTTAAACGGCAGAGAAATTTTGACGCACGCTTTTTTGCCGCATTTGGACTTTTCCAAAGACCAAATTTTCCTGATTTGCGGAATTTTGGGCACAACCATTTCCCCTTACCTATTTTTTTGGCAAACCTCGCAGGAAGTTGAAGAAGAAATCCTTCAGGGAAGAACTACAATAAAACTCCGCCGGGGAGAAACAACGGACGGAGAAATAACAAAAATGCGGGTGGATATTTGGTCGGGCATGTTCTTTTCCAACCTGGCCATGTTTTTTATAATTTTAACCTGTGCCGCCACACTTTATAACGCGGGAATTACCAACATCCAAACCGCGGCCGAGGCCGCCACCGCCCTAAGGCCTCTGGCCGGACAATACGCTTTTTTGCTGTTTGCCATAGGCATAATCGGCGTTGGCCTGTTGGGAGTGCCGGTTTTGGCCGGCTCCGCGTCCTACGCGCTTTCGGAAAGTTTCGGCTGGAAGCAGGGCTTGTACCTTAAATTTAAAAAAGCGCGGGCATTTTACGGAATAATAATTCTGTCTATGGCTATTGGCCTCGGCTTAAATTTTGTCGGTCTGGATCCGATAAAAGCCCTAATTTATTCGGCCGTGGCTAACGGCATTGTTGCCCCGGTCATATTGGTACTGATTGTGCACATGAGCGATAACCAAAAAATTATGGGAAAACGAATTAACGGCAAAACTATTTCCGCCATCGGCTGGATAACTGCGATGGTTATGATTGTGGCCGGCGTAGCAACGATTGCCGCAATGCTTATCCCATAGTTTCCTGACACCGCCATAACGACAGCGGGTAAACCTTCCTCATTCCAGGCACGGGCATTAGCCAACCCGGCCAAAGGCTGAATTACGGTATTATTGACTTTTTTTGCCGTTTAGGATATGATATATCAAGTAAAATTTATAAAGTCAGTTAAAATTGTAAGTGCAAAAAGCAAGACTAAATCATCAAATTAAGGCTCCCACGCTTCGGGTAATTAACGAAGACGGGGAACAAATAGGCGTTATGAAGACCTCCGAGGCTCTGGCTTTGGCGGGGCAACACGGCCTGGATTTAGTTGAGGTTTCTCCGGTGGCCAACCCGCCGGTGGCCAAACTCATAGATTACGCCAAATACAAGTACCAACAGCAAAAACTGGAACAGCAGCAAAAAAAGAACGCCAAAAAAACCGAAGTCAAAACAATTTGGATTTCCATGAGAATTTCCGAGCACGATATGGAAATAAAGGCCAATAAAATAACCGAATTTTTAACGGACGGCGACTTGGTAAGAATCGAGCTGCGCATGCGCGGCCGCGAACAGGCCTTTGGCGAATTGGGCAGACAAAATTTGGTCAAATTTTTAACCTATATTAAAACTCCATACCGCACCGAAGTTCCAACTAAACGAATGGGCGGAACATGGAGCGTAACAGTAGCCCCATCAAAAAATTAAATAAAATTGACCATAATTAAGTAAAATTGCCAAAATTGCCTGCAGTAAATTTTACTTAATTTTATTTATTTTTAATTAATTTTACTTAATACACATATGACACGCATTAAACGAGGTGTTGCCGCCCATAAGCGCAGAAAAAATTTACTTAAAAGAGCCAAGGGTTTTGATAACCGCCGCTCCACCAACTTCCCCCTGGCCAGAGAAGCCCTGCTTCATGCCGACACTTACGCCTACCGCGACCGCAGGAACAAAAAGCGCGACTTCCGCGCCCTGTGGCTAATAAGAACCAACGCGGCCCTGCGCGAAAACGGCACCACCTGGAGCAAATTCGCCGGGCTTATGAAAAAAAATAATATTCAAATTAACCGTAAAATGTTGGCGGAATTGGCAGTCAAACACCCGGACGAATTCGATACAATGGTCAAAGGACTGGTAAAAACAAATTAACGCGAAAACTGCAAACCAATTTACACAAATTCACGAATACAAAAGCCTCCCTGAACTCAGGGAGGCTTTTTTTATGCATTCGTGCTCATTCGTATGCAGTATTAGCGATTATTCGTTTGTCCTATTTCGCAGGAACCGGAGCGGTTGTGCCGCTGGCCTTATCCTGTAAAATGGCTTTTACAACCTGACCGTCGGATTTAAGATCCTCATAGAACAGAACCTGCGCGCGAGAAATGTGCATTTGATCAACCGGTCCGTGCAGTTCGTTGCCCAATTTTACCAGGGAAATTTGCTGCTGGGCTGTTGTGGTCGATTGAACCGCGGTACCGCTTCCCTGCTGTGGTCCGACCTGTAAGTAATAAATATCGTTCAATGTTAAATAATCAGCATTAGGATTAACCAGCTTACCAAAGTAAACCTGTCCGTTTGTCAAGAATACCGCCTGATAACCGCTCGCGCCGGCTGGCGTGGCGGTTAATGCACCCTGCGTACCAGCCGCACCCGGCCTGCCAAACATCTTGCCTCTGAACATAAAGGCTCCAGCAATCAAGACTATCACAATTACCGCTAAAATAATCCAAGGAGCCTTGGAAGACTTTGTTACCACTTCTTCCTGGACACCGGCTTCTAACGGTCTCACGCTAGGTTGAACTTGTGGTCTATTGACTCTTATTTCATCTGACATATATTTTAAATTTCTCCGCCAAAGGCGGCTTTGCCTTTGGCATAACAATATCAAATTTCAATTAAAAAAATTTGATTAAATTATTAATAATTCTGATAAAGAAGTTTTTCACAAACAAGAAAGAAATTTTTATGAAATCGCAAATTGGCGATTAGTGTTTATTTGTATCTTATTTGTGTAAATTAGTGACTTATCAACACCTTAAAACCCGCAACTCGTATACTGTTAAATTCTTCTTAATATTTACTAAAAGAGGAAGCCCGTTTTTCCGAAAAGATTTTTTTTGCTCAAAAGCCAATATGCCAAAAGCCGTAAAAACCATTATTGGCAAAGCGCTGCCCGAACCGAGCGGCTGTGAGGCAAGCGCGGGCGTATTAAACATATCCACCCTCCGGGCTACAACTATGGCTCCCGCAGGATGTGCCGATGTGACTGAAAGGGAAAACGGCGCTGGCAAATGTGCCGGCGTGATGGCAAAACACGAGGCCGGTTCGTTTAAATTAATTGCTCCCGCGCCTTGTACCCAGTCAAGACTCACAATATTCTTTACGGAGCAAGAGGCGATTTTAGTAACAGATGAAGCCGGCAAAACCACAGACTGCATCGACTGAACAGATACCACTTTTACCAATTGCACGGCTGGTATTGTTGCTGACTCTGCCTGGTTTGGAGAAGCCTTAGGCGACGCAAAAACACTCACTGGCAAAACCAGTGTCGCGACGACAAAAATTGAAATGTAGTTAAAGATTTTTCTCACTTTTTCTTTCAATATTGTTCATTTTCTTCCTTTTTAGTATAGCAGAGATTATCTTTATTTTACAACTTTTCTTGTGGATAAAAGTGGCCTTAAATAAGGCCTAATTAGACTTGATGAAAATCTTTTCGAACCATTCGTACAAAATTAAAAGTTTGGTGTATAATATGAGTAGAAGCGAAGCCAAACGCGAAAACTGCAACGCGAAATTAAACGCAGTTTCGCGCTTAATTTCGCGTTAACTAATTAACGTTTTATTCGCGACGTAGAGCGAGAGAGATAAACAAGCTTGCTTGTTTATCTCCGAGCCGACCTGTTCGACTGCGCTCAAGGCCCCGAGTGCATCTCGAGGGGGGAGCTAATACAGGTTCAATACCTCGCCAGCTCTGCAGAGAGCGAACCTTTATTTCGCTTCTAAATATATGGCCAGAATTTTTACTCCTCTTACCTTACAAATATTACTGGAGATTCAAAAAAATCCAAAAATCACCACCAAAGAACTGCACAGATTTCACAGCACTTATGCCTATAAAGAGCTCTACAATACCGTATTTCGGTTGGCGGATTTGGAGCTTATTAAAAAAGAATCTGGCAAAGGAGAAATTATCCTGACAATTACGACGGATGGGGAAAAATCGTTAAAGCGAAATACCCCAAAGCGCGATGGCGTTTGGAAGCTCGTAATTTTTGATATTTCGGAAAAACAAAAATATGTTCGGGTGGTTTTGCGAGCCAAGCTTAAAGCTTTACACTTTAAAAAATGGCAAAATAGCATCTGGATTTCCCCTTATGAGCTTGATGAAGAAATAGAGCAGGAACTAAAAGATTTGGGCAAAAAGTTTTTTGTCCGATTAATCAAAACTAAAGAAATTAACATTACTGATGACCTGGAAAAATTGTTTGATTAGATTAGAAGCTATCTTAAAAATCCTTTGGGCTGCAATTCCAGTATTTTGGCGTCTTGGCTTTAAAAATTTTTCCGCTTAGCTCCGGCTAAACGTCAAAATTTATTAAGAGCCAATCCGCTCAAAATCCTGAAATTTCGCCTACAAATTATTTTTAAAATATCTTCTAGATAAATCCCCCAAAAGACTATCTTTTGGGGGATTTATAATTATCGATTATTTAGAACCTATTCAGGACTTACGCGTAAGTCCTAATATTTACTTTTTTAACGCCGCGTCAATAGCCTGTTCAAAACTGGTGGCTGGCTGGGCTCCCACAATAATGGTGCCGTTAACAAATACGCTCGGCGTGCCGGATACTCCGTAGCTTTTTCCGGCCGCGGTTTCGTCAAGCACCTGTTGTTTGTATTTACCGCTGTCCAAGCAGGAATTAAACTGCGTGGTATTTAAGCCGACCGCTTTGGCAAATTCTTTTTGATGTAACGCTGTGGCCCATCCACTGCCTTCCTGACCCTGGTTATTAAACAGATAATCGTGGTACTGCCAAAACTTATTTTGGTCTTCGGCGCAGTGCGAAGCTTCGGCCGCGGTATTGGAATCTGGCCCTAAAAATGCGAAATCCTGGTATTCAAATTTAATTTTACCGGTGTCTATGTATTTAGACTTAAGGTCAGGGAAGACATTTTTAAACCATTGTTCGCAGAATGGGCATTCGTAATCGGCATATTCCACAACCGTTACCTTGGCATTACTGCTGCCCAAATAGGGAGTGTTTGGCTTTAAGGTGATATTTACAGGCCCGGAGGGAGCGGCGGCGGCCGGCGCTGCCGTTGGAGCCGCTGAAGGAACGGCTGCCTGGGCTTGAGTGTTTTGAGCCGCAACGATGGTACTGCCGGCATCCATCCGCTTAAATACCATTTTAAAATTATAAAACAAAGTGGCGGAAATAAGAATCGCTCCGACCAAAACGCTGGCTCCGATAACATAAGCCACAAAGCCTAAATCCTTGGCGCTTTCGCCTGCGTTTGGATTAATGTTTATTTCCTTTATATTTACCTCTTCCAAATTTGCCGGTTCGTTTTGTTGGTTTGGTGTCATATTTGATATCTAGTTAATTAATATTATTGATTAATTTACTATAGCATATTTGCCGGATTATCTGCAAATCAAATCAGCCACTGGCTACTGTTTATGGAAACAAAAGCCCCAATTCAGCATCGGGGCTTTTGGATTATTAATTTTGTGTTTTACACAACTTAAGGCATGGAATTTAGGCTTGCCCAGGTGGACAAATCCGATAAATCAGTTACTTGAACAAGATTTTCCGGTAGTTGGACTGTAACCGGTAGTTGAGGTGCAACCGGCAGGCAGAGAGATACTGACAGAACAGGACTGGCCGGTAGTTGAACTGTAACCGGTAGTTGAGGAACAACCGGCAGGAAAAGAACTTGAAACGGTTGTATTTGATGTAGTAGTAGGGTTTCGGTTTTCTCGCGTGTTTGCAACATTTGCGGCATTGGTAAGTTGGTCTGCAGTCGGCATCTGCTGGGATGGGCTGTGGGTATTGACTCCACAACCACCGTCATATCCGGTCAGAGAATTTCCGTCAACTGCCGCAAAATAACACTTGGCATTGTAGTCTCTGTCTTGAAGTGTTGCGTCAAAGCCAGATGTTGGAACACTGGATAGGGTTGCAGGCGCGTAGCCCAGAAGTCCGGTTAAGACCGTGCAGTCCATTTGATACTTGCCTGTGTAGTCCCAGTGGTAACATGTGCCGCCGGCATCCTTGTAGTCAATCGAGTAAACGAAGAACTTAGTAGCGTTGTTGCAGATGGCTTGGGTGAAGCCATTGTTGCCATATGTGGTAGGAGAGGCACTTTCCCATGAAGTATCATAGCTACAGCTTCCTCCTAAACTTCCAGCGATACCGGCTCCGACATTGGTGCCGAGATAGTCATATTTGGTGACATCGACATCGCTGGCGTTTTTGAGGAGACCGACAAGCTGACTTTGTTGAGAAGGAACAGAGCTATTGGGATTGTAGTTGTTTATGGCAGTAGTCATCTGACTGGCGGTCGGAAGGCTGGTAGAGGCAAGTCCACCACAAATACCGTTGTATCCAGTCAGAAGGTTGCCATCAACGGCCGCAAAGTAACACTGGGCGTTGTAATCTCTGTTTTGGAGTGATGTGTCAGAGCCTGATGTTGGCACGGTAGCTAGGGTTGCAGGCGCGTAGCCCAAGAGTCCGGATAAGACTGTGCAGTCCATTTGATACTTGCCGGTATAGTCCCAGTGATAACAAATACCGCCGGTATCTTTGTAGTCAATCGAGTAAACGAAGAATGTGCGGGCATGGTTGCAGATGACTTGGGCAAGGTCGCCGCCATACTCGGCCGCATTGGCGTTTAAATAAGATTTATCATAGCTACAGCTTCCTCCTAAACTTCCCGCGATACCGGATCCGACATTGGTGCCGAGATAGTCATACTTGGTGACATCGACAGCTGTAAGGCCTTTGAGGACACCAAGATATTGGGGGCTAGATTGGGAAGGAACAGAACTATTGGGATTGTAGTTGTTTATGGCAGTAGTCACCTGACTGGCAGTCGGCATCTGCTGGGATGGGTTGTGGGTATTGACTCCACAACCACC
>PLYC01000033.1 GCA_003151625.1 Candidatus Doudnabacteria bacterium | reverse complement strand
CTCTATTATTAGTCCTGTATATAGCAGAAAGCATGTATTACAACATTAAGGCCATCTTTAAGCCTTAAGAAGCTTTTAGTGGCGCAGTTAACCAGTTAAATACTTGTTTAATTGTTAAATTAGAACTAGAAGCAGATGAAAGATTCACAAAAAGTGCATAACTATCCTTGCGGCCATATCTATTATCTATAATAGGGAGTACGCTTAAGGTTCCTAGTGATAATGATTAAATTACTAAGTAACCGTTTAATTAATTGTAGGACTTACGCTTTCTATTTTCAAATCTTAAATTTTTTGATAAAAAGCGTAAGCCCCATGATTGGTTAAAAAAATATATGCTTACTGATAAACAAATCACAAAAATTCGCAAGACGTTTAACGGCACTGACCAAAGGGCAATTTTTAAGATACTCGGCGATACAAACCGCTACCACATTTTTGAAATGTTGGGTAAACAACCGAGGGTTGCCGTTAGCGACATTGCCAAGGTTCTTAAAATATCGGTACCTTTAGCATCGCAGCACCTTAAAATTTTAGAACAAGGCGACATGCTGCAGAAAGAAAAACAAGGCCAAAAAGTATATTACAAACTTAGAACCGACAATCAAATTGCCGAATCTATTACTGAAGAAGTTATTTAATCAAGATAGAATTGGAGGGGAGGTGTGTTTAAGAAGCGGGTAAATTAATACTTGTAAAGGAGGTAAAATATGGCTGGAAATGGGGAAAAAGTTCAAAGTAAAGTCAAACGGGTCATGCATGAATATAAACACGGGGAATTAAAAAGCGGCGGAAGCGGTAAAAAAGTTACCAGCCGAAAACAGGCTATAGCCATTGGGTTGTCTGAGGCAACGGGAATGGCAGCCAAGATTCCCTCAAAATCTCGCAAGAGGTAAGTTAATAAGCTTAAATCATAGAAAATAACATTAAAGAAAGTAATTAATTATATGGGAATTATACTTTGGATAATCTTTAGTGCCATAGCGGGATTCATGGCTTCACGTCTTATGGGCCATGGCGAGGGGTTGCTCTGGGATAGGTACTCAAGTGTAGCAGTTCGCCCAACCCGCAACACTTCCGTCCAGCAAGCTATGCAAACCCGTGCAAGCCGCCGTAAGTGGTATAAAAACCGCATTTGGTTCAAACACCATCCCCAGTGGAGGCAATCAATAAACTAGATTTGCCGTTGTAATCATACGTCTGGAATATAAATAGGGTTTGCAGTATCAAAAACACCTCATACTTTTTCAGATATTAAAGTGTCAAGTGTTTTGGCCCTCATTATGTATCCCAACAAAAATACCTCCACTCAACCGAGGGGAGGTATTTAGTTTAAACAGCTTTACGGCAGGTTTCTCTGTCTGTTGTCGCACACAGCACTATTGTTTAGTCCTGTTTGAGTACCGTCTGCACCGCCAGCTAAGTTGTAGCCGTTGCCAAAAGCACCGAAAGCACCACCTTCGGGAGACTGACCAAATTTCCTCATATATATGTCAAACAGGTACGAACGTCCGCCTCGGCTTCGCCTTTGGCGATACGGGTCGTTCAGGAGGCCGAGCCAACAAAAGTCGCCCATATTTGTGGGCATTTTTTTGTAGGGAGGTGGGACGGGTAGAACTGAAAAGGTGTATACTATATATATATGATATATGTATGAAAAAGATATTATTTTTGTTACCGATTGTAGTTTTTTTGGCTACCGGATGTAATCCGGCAGGGCCGCTTTTTAATTTTAATAAACCTCCGGTTAACTCCACAACCACGACGCCGGGACAGGGCGGCGGTGCTGTGGCCTGCACTCAGGAGGCCAAGCTCTGCCCCGATGGCAGTTATGTAGGCAGAACCGGTCCTAATTGTGAATTTTCATCCTGTCCTAGTCAACCCAAACCCAGTTCTACAACTCCTGCGTCGATCCTATTAATTTCCACCCTCTCTCCATCATCTGGCCCTATTGGTACTCTTGTAACCATTACAGGAAGCGGTTTTACTCCTACTGGTAATACAGTAATTTCCAATAGTTTACAATTGGCTGGTAACTTGAGTTCTTCAAACGGTTCAAGTCTGCAGTTTACTTTTCCTTCAGGTGCGGGAGCGTATTGTCCCAATGGCCAGGCCTGTCCCATGTACTTTTTACAACTTATCCCAGGAACTTATCCTATCGCGGTGATTAATAGTAATGGCACCAGCAATGCAGTAACCTTTACCGCGACCTCAGATCAAGGGTCTCAAGTAATAAAGTCGTTAGGCGAGCGAGAGGGATCTTTCTTAATACAAAAGGTAAATTCAGACAGTGTTGACGGGCTTTGGTATCAGGCTTACCCGGTCGCCACCAACCAAGGTTCTCCGAGAACGTTGCATATTGGAGACGATATTGGCTATGCGTGCGAGGGCGTGTCGGAAAAACTTATAAGCATTGATTTTAACGGGCAGAAAATAACCTTTACTAAGGTGGTTGGACCGGCACCTTTAGGCGGATGTCCTATATGAGATAATAAACAAATTAAATCCACCCCCTGTGTAGTCAAATCAGGAATGTAAACATACTCCTTACTTTCCATAATCTTGGTTCTGACTTGGTTGACTAGGTTGAGCCAACAAAAAACTTCATCAAATGATGGAGTTTTTTGTTTCTGTAATTCCCAAATGTCAAAAATTCAGACTTGGTCCTCTGTTCCCTGTTCTATTAATTTCCTTTTTCCCCAATTCTACGGTTCATCCGCGCTAGGGCCATAAAAAACCGCCGGACCGGGTAAACGTTTAAAGGTCTTTTCGTTCAAACATATGTGAAAACTTTTCTGTAAACACGGCCAGGGAACGCTTATCCCCAACAATGCGGAGCGCCTCGGCCAATAACTTCTGGTCGCTGTCGTTTATTTCACTAGGAGTTATTTCACTAGGAGTGTTTTTTTTCGGATCCGGCGGATCCGGTTGTTTATCGCGCAATATTCCATAAATACCCAAAACTTCAGGAGAGAGGGTAATTTCAGCCGTCCGAGCCATAACATTAGCACGTCTTGACCGCAAGGAAGTGTAAGGAACATTTTTCCCTTCCGCGGCGCTCTTCAAAACATCCCGGTATTCGTCCGGACTTAATTTTCCGCCCAATGTCTTATATTGCTCATAACCCTGCCCCGTTTCTTTTTCTGTACTGCCCTTTTCCTTTTTTGGAGAGGGAAAAGGGATAATAACAGCTTTTCTCCCTCTGGTTTCCTCCTGATAAGGATCTAATGGAAAAGCTTCCGCGCGTTGTGCCATATAATTTTTTTTTAGATATATTATTAATAAATAATAACTTTATATAGTAGAGTATACACTTATTAACTACTATAATATTATGCCAAAATTTCAAACTGGTCAAATTAACAAGGAACAAGTGGCCGCACCCCGCGGTGTGGTGAGAAGCATGCCATCGTTGGGTGGCCTTCTGGGTAAATTTGCCGAAAAACTTACCTATATCCCCATTATTACTGATAAAAATATTTTATAAAAATTCGAATCTTTACAATAAAAAATTAAACCAACAATCTTGTGAGGTCAGGAATATAGATATTACCTTGAAATTTAACTATCTTAGTTCTAACGTCCTTCACAGTGCCGAGCCAATAAAAAACATCAACGAAAGTTGGTGTTTTTTGTTTGGAAAAATGTCAAAAATTCAGACTTGACTCCCATTCGACATGGATGGTTTGAACTTTTATGCTATAATAATTTTTTATGAATTTGTAACGCAAGAATAATATAGCAGTCAATAATAATGCATTGGTTGGCAGATAACTAAAAAAGAGGGTTTAAAAATAATCTTATGACCAAAAAAGAGTTCCCCGCTGGTGTGGTACATAAAGTGCCGGAGGATTTACGAAAGGCTCTCACTTCTACCCCCGCAGCGCGAGCAGTATGGGAGGATATTACACCACTTGCGCGCAATGAGTGGATATGCTGGGTTACGTCTGGCAAAAAAGCGGAGACGCGGAGTATCCGTATAAAGAAGGCACTCTCGAAGCTTGGAGGCGGAATGCGTCGGCCTTGTTGTTGGGCTGGTTGTCCTCATCGTTAAAATAATCGTCAGGGGTGGGGTAAACTAAACACTTAGGTCAGGAATATAAATATTCCCCTGAAATTCAACTATCTTGGTTCTAACGTCCTTCATAGTGCCGAGCCAACAAAAATCCTCAATAAACATTGGGGATTTTTGTATATAAAATTGATGATGTCGGAACTAGAATAGGTGTATAATAAAATAAAGAAATATTCAACTTTTTTCAAAAAATGAATTTTTCAACAAAAAATACATTGATCGGTAGAATTGCCGATTATTTGGGCATAAACAAAAGTTTTTACAAATATCAGAAAGATAATATAAATTGCGATTCTGATATAGTGGTAAGTCCGGTCGAAGCAGTATTGGCTGACTTTGGCAGAATAAAAGATAACGGGAAGATAATTTCAAAGTCTAAAAAAGAAATTGAACTTAGTGAAATAATTGGGAAGTTTGCAGATTTGTTTTTGGAAGGAATCTACTTTAATTTTTATTTGAGCCCTAAAGATAAACACTATTGGAGAATTTCCTATGACTGTGAACTTATTTCAACCAAAATCAATAATGGCAAAGCGTTGCTCCCGGTTTTTGTCGGGCTAGACAATCTGTTCAAAGGAAATAATTATTTTGCAAAAGCGATACATAAAAACGCAAGCATTGGTTTGATTTTTAAGACAAAATTTTTTCCATTTGCTATGATTCCGGTTGGATCATTAAATGTAAATGGAATTCATATCGTCAATGATTTTGGTGGAAAATATAAAAAGGGTGACATTGGAGGCTATTTTAGCATAGGATCCAGCATGCTTCTATGCTTTCCTAATTACTTATTTGAGGTATTGATTAAAACCGGAACTAAGGTGAATATTGGAGATGCTATTATAAAATTTGATTTTGAAACGGCTTCCGACTCCTTTTTGTAATTTTAACGTTGTTCACAGTGTTGGGCCAATAAAAGTCGCCCATATTTGTGGGTGTTTGTGGGTGATTTTTTGTAGGGAGCGTGGGACGGGTAGAACTGAAAAATAATGTATAATCAAATGATTTTCAAAAAAACCAAAAATCAAAACTCCGTTGCCTATGAGCAAATTCCTCTCAGTAATAAAATTGCCTTTTTTATATTTTTAGGCATAGTAATTTTTCTTTGTCTTTCTGCTTGGGGTAATTCCTTAATAAGCAAAATAGCGATGCTTCTCTCGGTTATTTTTGTGGGAATAATTATTTTAATTTATTGTTTATATTCCCTACCTTTGACTAAGGATTATCTTATTGCTTCAATAAAAGGTAAAAAAATTGCCAAATCTGGAAACTGGTGGACAGGCAATCTAAAGTATGAAATTGAAAAATAAACAAACTAAATCCGCCCTTGTGTGAGGTCAGGAATATAAATATACCCTTTATTTTGTATAATCCTGGTTTTGACTTGATAAACTAGGGTGAGCCAATAAAAATCCTCAATGTTTATTGGGGATTTTTGTATGCCTATTTTGTCATTCAGAACTTTTTTGGTATACTTTATCTAGATTAGGAAACTTTAATTTGTTTTAATTGTCTTTAGTAAAATCATGCCTATACGCAATTTAGAAACTGGCTTTGGTAGTTTTGACAATTCTGATGGTAAATCAGAGCAGCCGAGAGATCCAAGGAAACGAAATCTTCCTGCGCCAACAAACTTACAAAGCCCCTCCGCGCTTCGACAACGAGAGTCACAAATAATGCCGGCACAAATAATGCCGGATAGCGCCGTAGCTGACCCAAGAAGTGACTTTCAAATAATTAGAGAAGGAATTGCAGCGGCTAAAAATAATATTAACCAAGCAATTGCAAATGGCCGAATAGTAGCAGGTCAGTTTTGTTCATTAGCTGATTTGGACAAGATAACCGGATTGTCTAACATCGATGCAACCAGTAGGTTACTTTATAGTTTAAACAAAGTAGGGTTCAGACCGGTAGCTCAAAAATCCACTAATATCGTGATAGGCTATAAATACAAGCCCGAAGAGATACAGACCGCAACAAGCGCTAAGAATAAAGAAGAAGTACGAGGAAGTGAAGACCGGCTGCGCAGCTTCAAACAGAAAGAAAGAGAAACTTACGATTTTATAGTGAGAAAAAATCAGCCAGGCGTTTCTACTTATATTGATAATTTGAGTTTCCCTAAGGGTTACGGTTTTGGCAGAAAACATAGTTTGATTAGCTTGTTATGTAATACAGGTCTTATGAGAGATGATGGCAACTACCACTATACAATATTACAACCAAAACTTGATGAACAAACAAAAATTTAAGAACTACTGAAAACATTATGGGCACAGTAACCAATAATCCAAATTCACCGCTGTGCCCTTTAGCCACCATAAACCTTAGTAAACCTCATTCGAACCTGCGCACAGTTGGCAAGCCAACAAAAAATCACTCAAGAGTTTGGGTGATTTTTTGTAGGGAGGCGGGACGGTTAGAACTGAAAATGGTGTATAATGTATAATAATATCTAGAGTGGGTTGTTATATTATAGTCTTCTTATGGAACCACACGAACATCCGTTAAGCTGGGAGGCCTTAAGCCGCATCGTCCTTATGAGCGTTGGCCTAATTTTGGTTTGGAAGGCGCTTGGAGCCGTTGTGGATATTGTCGTGGCTTTGGTGCTAACCGCCTCGTTAAAGCCATTGGTCAATTCCCTTCACCAAAAAACCAAAATGCCGGTACTGCTTTGCACCATTATAGTCTTTCTTTTACTGATTATTCCATTTGCTATAATTGGTTTTACGGTTGTGCCCAATTTCAGCAGCCAACTGCCCCAATTATTAACGCGCATTGATTCTACTGTCAGCCAGCTGCCGGTAATTGGACATTTGTTCAGCAATTTTAGCATTGTCACTTACATCCAATCCCACTCGGGCGATATTTTGGCTTCTTCGGGAAATATCATACTGACAGTTTTCTCCGTCATCGCCACGCTCATTCTGACCTTTTATTTTGTCTATGATTATGAACGTTTACTGAATTTATTTTTAAGCATTTTTCCGTACAGAGAAAAAGTAAAACTAAAAGGCTTGCTCCAGGAAGTGGAAAAAGTCACCGGACAATATATTCGGGGCAATATCATTATTTCCTGCATTACAACTTTGGTGATTTTTGTCGGGCTTTTGGTTTTGAGGATTCCTTTTGCGTTGCCCCTAGCTTTGTTTGCGGGAATTATGGATCTCCTACCTTTGGTGGGTTCGGCCTTGGGCGCGATCCCCGCTTTATTAGTGGCTTCTAGTCTCTCGCCCTTATTAGGATTTTTAGTGCTTATTCTGCATCTTGTTTATCAGCAAATAGAAAACGCGATTATTTGCCCAGCAATATACAACAAAGCCCTTAACCTCTACCCGGCCCTGGGCTTCCTCGCTGTCCTGGTGGGCACCAGTCTCTTTGGAATTCTAGGCGCTTTTTTGGCCCTGCCGGTAGCCGCGAGTATTCCCGCGGTAGTGGACTATCATGAAAATTATAAACAACGACATCAGGCTTCCGGTAAGAAAGAAGACGGTTAGTTAGGTTGAATAAAAATTAACCAATGAACCCCCACCAAATTCCCTCATACCTATATCAAACAGGTACGAACGTCCGCCTCGGCTTCGCCTTTGGCGAGACGGGTCGTTCAGGAGGCCGAGCCACAAAAATACTCTTTTAACTAAGAGTTTTTTTGTTGCATGGAGATGAGACAATCAAACCGAATATTACTTCCTTGACTTTTACTCCAAAAAGAGTATGTTTTTGATATCTCCAGAGTTCGCTCTGAGAGGAGGAAACCATGCAGGGTGTTGAAATAGGCCATTGTGACGCTGCTATTAGAGCGGCACTTACGGCAAACTATACGCTTTTAGGTTCTACCGTTGAAGATGTGTTGCAAGCGGTTGATACCTACGGCAAAAACGACAAGAAGGACACGCTGGGTTTGGACGCCCGTCCCGAGATCGACATCGTCCAGATTATGCGCTCGTATGACGACAACTCGGTTGTCATTACCGAGGAGATAGGATCCCAAGGCAAGCTGGTTTTTACGCACACGCACGACCCCAGGGCCTTTCGGACAATTTACATTTCTGACCCAACGGATAGGTCAGTATACCTCAAGAAGTTTCTTGCCACAGTGCCCGACAAGAACGTTAAGGTGAAAGACATCATCGGCCATGAGAATACCATCGCTGACTGGGAAAAGCTGGGCGGGTCGCCGGCGAGCATAACCGGGGCGTTTTGTGCCCTAAGTTGCATCCGCCACGCGGTGCCGATCTTTTCGGTGCTGGTCAACTACATTACGCAGGAGCTGTTCGTCTCCTGCAGTGCCGGCAATTACATGCTGGCTATCCCTCAAGACCGACCGCCAATTGACCTGCAGTACGTCAGAAGTCATGGCGCCAAGCTTTACTTTCCGGCACTTCGCTGTCCGTATAATGACGACGCGCGTCGTTTTGTCACGTTTGTCGGCAAAGAGGGTTATCGGGAGAACCTTCTGGACAGCAAACTCATGTCCGAAAACGAAATCGAGAAGCTCCTTCACTACAAGGAGCCCGGCGGGCCATCCAGAATCCTGTATTTGTCCAGCCTCCAATCGAAGGACAAGCCCATCGGGTTCATTCTCGCCAACGGGGAGAAAATCGGGGAGTGGATTCACTGGTTGCCGTGGATCAGCTTCGCGCGCAAAGAGGACGATCAGGGCGAGGCCGCCCTCAGCCTGTTCGAAATCTACCGTAAAGACCAAGTCCGCATGAAAGGCGAAGTACTCATGTCCACCGCGCCTTTCTACAGCGTTTTCAAAAAGCGCGGTGCCGAAACGGAACACATGTTGATGGACATCCCGCGGTTTTCGGACTTTGACAATCCGAGCAGAATCCGCGCGACCCTCATCGCCTGTCCGACCGGCAATACCTGGGCAACGGGCCTTGTCAAGCAGTTCGGATACCGGCCTATTGAATTCTGACGGGTTCCAACAGGCCATAACTTCAGCACGTTCAATACGCCGGCCTAGGAGGTGCCGGCTAAAACTTTGAACAAACATCCAACGCAGAACCGGCGCCCCCATCCCGCGCCGGTTCTTCTTTATACTTATAAAATTCCCTTATATCTATACCACGCAGGTTCGAACGTCATTCAGGAGGCCGAGCCACAAAAATACTCTTTTAATTAAGAGTTTTTTTGTTGCAGGGAGATGGGACAATCGAACCGAAAAAGTGTATAATTGATACATAAAATCTGTTTATGACACCAAAACCAAAATCCACCAGCCTGCTAAAGGTTCTAAATAACCTGATGCTGCAAAAAGTCCCGGCTTACGCCAACAAAATTTATTATTCGCTGGGTTTTTTGTCCATGACCAGTTTTTTTATTTTGCTGCTTTCCGGCCTGGTCTTGGTTTTGTTCGGCCCGGCCTGGTGGCTGACCAGCCCAAGCGGAATATATTTCCGCAGTGTCCACCTCTGGGCGACCCAAGCGTTTATTTTGTTTATTTTTTTGCATTTATTGATTATTTTTTTGACCTCCGGCTACAAGCCCCCGCGGCGGTTAACCTGGGTCATTGGCGCGTTCATGCTGTTTTTTGTCTTGATGGAAGCCGAGTTCGGCTACGGCTTGCGCGGCGATTTTTCCTCTCAGTGGCGCGTGCTGCAGGCCTCGGATCTTTATAACGGCAGCGGCTTGGGCCGCTTGGTTAATAACTTAAACTACGGGCAAATTTACGGCATCCACATTATTTTTATCCCTTTGGGGATTTTGGTTTTGCTGTTTTTACATTATTTGTTGGTCAAAATTCTGGGCATTGCCAAACCGCATAAACCGGAAGTTAAGTACCGCGTAGTCCAGGCCAACCACAAGGTTTTATTTTTGCGCGGCGCGATCTTGGCAACGGTAATTATAATTTTGGCGAAAATTTTTCCTTCACCCTTTATTTTACCGACCACTATCGCAGATATCGCCAAAAGCGACTCATCATTGGTTGCGGCCACTTTAGTTAAGGAACTAGCCCATACGTCAGATACCGCCACTTATTCCGATAATATAGATCCGTACACTTATGATACGGCGCAGGTTTATGTAATACAGCCGTATCAACAGCTTTTACAGGCACAAACCTTCGCTGACAGTTTGGCAATGTTTAACATCCAAGATAAAATCACCCAACAAACTGAGCTGCAAAGTGCGGCGGATTATTTTAGCAATAACGGCCAAACAAATCCCCAAGACCAAAATCCGGCAATAGCGGTTGCCAGCAGCCTAGCCAACATGGCCAAGGGCGGTTTGTATGAAGCCGCTCTACAAAAAGAAGTTTCCCAAGGCGATAACCGCACCTTTATAACCAGGTTTTTGGCCGACACCGGCATAATGGACGCCAAAGCCCAAGACTTAAAAATGACCACGGACCAATACGGCATGTTGCGCGAAGAAAAAGGCGTCCTGCCGCCCGGCGCCTGGTGGCTGGCGCCTTTGGGAGTACTGGACCATACCATTTTGGCCAATGACCCTAACCAGGACCGCGATGGCGCGGAAATTTTGGGCTTAATGGTGCTGCTGCTTATCGCCTTCCCCTACATTCCTTATCTAAGCCGGTTGCCGGAAAAAATCGGATTGGATAAATTTATTTGGAAAGAAGCAATAAAAAAATAATTTAAAAATTGGTGAAAAGAAAATTTTTGCTAATCGCTTTGTTCACCCTGCTCAGCTTGGCTGTAATTTTTGCTATTGCCCAAAAGAAAAAATCTTATACTCTGCTAAGTCAACCCAACCAGCAAGATGCCGACGCCGATACCGCAGCTGACGCCGATGAAGTGCCGGTGCCGCCGCCGATTTCGGCCTCTGACCAGGACATTGCCGATCTGCCCAAAGATACCTCGGCTTTAGGCGGCTATAACGTGCTAATCGCCGACCGCGGAAATAATAGATTAATAGAAGTGACGCCGGACAAACAAATTGTCTGGGAGTATAATTTTAACCTGCCCAAACCCGGCTTAGGAGCGGACGACTCATTTTTTACCGATGGCGGAAAATCGATAATTGTGAATTTGGAAGAATATCATGTAATTCAAATTATAAATTACGCGTCAAAGAATGTTATCTGGAGTTATGGCGTTCCCGGTAAACCGGGGCATACCGACGGCATGCTCAATACGCCGGACGATGCTTATAAACTGGCGAACGGCGATGTGACTGTGGCGGACATAAAAAATTGCCGTATAATAGAACTTTCGCCAAGCAAACAAATTGTGCGGCAGTACGGTCAGACCCGCGTCTGTAAAAACGCGGCCGGGTTTTTAGATTCCCCCAACGGCGACACGCCTCTGTCCAATGGGCATACGTTCATCAGTAACATCCGCGCCAGAAATTTGGTAGAATTGGACAATAACTGGCAGGCGATATTTACTATGTCTTTGCCCGTAAAATATCCTTCCGACCCGCAACTGACCAAGGCGGGAAATATTTTGATATCTGACTACAGCAAGCCCGGGCAGATTGTGGAAGTTAGCAGGCAGGGAAAAATAGTATGGCAATTCGACGGCCAATCCGGGGACGTAAAATTGAACCATCCATCCTTGGCGGTAGAGCTGCCGAACGGAAACATCCTGGCAAATGACGACCTAAATAACCGGGTAATCGTCATCAACAAACAAAGCAAACAAATAGTCTGGCAGTATGGCGTCACGGGTAAGCCGGGTTCCGGCCCGGGACAGCTAAGCATCCCCGACGGTATGGATATTATTATGCGGGAAGCCTCTTCTGTCTCATCCTCCCAACCAACAAGTTCTGCTTTGACAATAGGCCAAGTCAGTAGGCACCCGCAAAACTATGTAAACCAGCCGGTCACGGTTGCAGGGTATGTATTAGAACAACAAAATGGTTATGCTATATTTTCGGACGAAAACAGCGGTTCAATTGGAGTTTATGATTTACCGGTAAGCGGTCCCGGGGTTGACGGCCTGGGATTAAAACAAAAATACACGTTACAAGGCATATTAAAATATCAAGGCCTCGCTTCCAGCAACCGCAACCCCTACTATTTAGAAGTGACTAATATTTTAAATAGTAATTAAACCAGAAACTATGCCACGCAGGTACGAACGTCGTTCAGGAGGCCGAGCCACAAAAACACTCTTTTAATTAAGAGTTTTTTTGTTGCGGGGAGATGGGACATTCGAACCTGATCCTCAAAAGCCCTTGATTTATGAGGGCTTTTTTGCTATGCTGAAAGGTCCCCAAAGGAGGACACGCAAGGTGAAGAACAAGACTTTCTTCACCATTCTTGCCGGGCTGATGTTAATCGCCATGATCATCAAGGTCGTACCTTGGGACAAGGCGGTGTGGGGTAGGTTGTACTACGCCACAAACAATCTCAAGCCCGGCGATGTTGTCCCGGATAATACGGCTCTCGATGAGGCGTACAAAATCCGCGCCGACATAGACCGCAATGCACGCTCTTACCCTCCAGACCTGGCTTACCGCCACATATTGAGGCTCCAGTACCTTTACACGCACATCACGGATGAGTTCACTAAGGAGCAAATTCATCTCGTGAGCAGCTACGCCGCACGTACCCGAGAGTCGCAGGTACCCTACTCCAAGTATGCAAATGAGTTCTCCAAATTGACAAACAATGAGGAGTTCATACGAGTGACTGGGTTCGGTTCTGTCACCATGGCTGGTTTCAACCCCCTAACACAA
>PLYC01000032.1 GCA_003151625.1 Candidatus Doudnabacteria bacterium | reverse complement strand
GAGCCACCTCGGTGACGGACTGGCCACTTAGCAACATTATAAAGGGTTTCGGGAACTTTCGCCAGATCTGGATTTTGACCTCTCTCGGTTGCCGCTCATTTTCTTTTTAAAACAACAATTAAGTTATCTTTACGATCCCTGGCAATTTTATGGTAACGGATATCAAAAATTTTTAAAATACTCTTTATCCAGAAAATTTCGTTCCAAAGATTTCTATAAATATTATCGTGGAAATATTTCTTATTGTAAGGCGAGTCGATTGGAACCGAGAAGATAACCAAGGGACTTATTTTCAGTTGGGTATTTAGCGCATTTCTGATTTGTTTTATAGAATAATGTTCCAATACGCCTTGGTGGGTGATGCAGTCAAAAGAATTTTTTTTAAGAATTTTATACAGATTAAAAAAATCGGATTTTTTGAAGGCTATTTTTTGAGAACAATTTTTGGCGCTCATTTGGGCCAGAGATAACATCCGATCATCTATATCTATAGCAGTAACCCGGTAACTTTTAATCGACATGCTTATGCATGTCCTCCCTAGGCCGCAGCCAGCTTCCAATATTTTAGAACGGGCTGGGACGTATTTTCTTAAAATATCCAGGAAAGGTTTGTCTTGTTTTAAATTTTCTCCTAAAGTTTCCTTTGTGAGAACAAGCTTTCCTTTTTCCAAGTAATGTTTATACCAATCTATCTTCATAGATTTTTAGCCCTCTCGGTTGAATTGCACGGTTCACTAAGTGGTGATCGCGGCAGGAGTTGAACCTGCGACCTCAAGCTCCGCAAGCTTGCGCTCTATCCAGCTGAGCTACGCGACCAAATTTTTTTAACCGTAATATCTTTTGCGGAATCACTTAACTTTTAAATCCAACCCCGACGTTCTTTAGGGGGTCGGGGCTCCGACTTTGGCTTTGCCGGACGTCGGAGCTGAGCTACGCGATCATAAACTTTATCAAGATTACCACAAAACGCGTTATTTTTCAAGGTTGAAATTCAGCTCTTAGCCGGTGCATAAGTTGTGTTTAATTGGCTTACAATTTTGTAATAACCAAACAAATTTTCCCTTAGGCATAGCGTCTTTATTATTTTTGTTCTCATAGGCCGTAAATTGTTTATCGGGGGGTTGACACAAGTTAATAATAGTATTAAACCAAGGGTAGGAAGGGAAAGGAGAAAAACAATTTACAATTAACCATTAACCATTAACCATTAACTAAAACAAAAGAGGGAGGTGAGAAATATGCAGAACTTTCATATGTATTTGTGTGACGGTTGCGGCTTTAGCCGGGAGAAGCCCGGAATTTGCCCATATTGCCAGGCTCCGCTGACGGTTTATAACAAGGAAGATCAGGCGGAGTATCAGGTGGATATGGAGGAAGCCATGCGCAGTATGAGTGAGTATAAGTGGTACGTATGATTAGAAGTAAGAATTTAGAATTAAGAATTATAGAGAAGATGATTATCAGAATAGAATAAAAGCCCTTATCGAAAGGTCGGGGCTTTTAAATTGTCCTACTTGCTCTTCCCATGGAATTTTCTATGGATGTCCCTTAAGCCTTCGTTAGTAACGTGAGTGTAAATTTGCGTAGTGGTTATACTGGAATGTCCAAGCAGGGTTTGGACACTGCGGATGTCCGCCCCGTTTTGTAAAAGATCGGTGGCAAAGGAGTGGCGCAGGGTGTGAGGCGTGACTTTTTTTACTATGCCCGCGATTTTTACGTATTTTTTTATTATTCTTTGAATTTGCCTGGGTGTTAATCCGGGAATGATTTTTACCCCCTCCCTAACCCTCCCGCCCCCTCCTTCGCCAAGGCTTCGGCTGACAAGAAGGGGGAGGGAAACTGCGGACTGGCTTTGAATTTCTTTTTCCATTAGTTTTTGTCTGGCGGCTACAGTTTTTTCATCATTTTTTTTCTCCGGTTTATCCGATGTCTTTCCTATAATCGAATGCCCAATAAACAATGCCTTGCTGTTGTCTTTGCGTTTGGCCAGGTATTTTTTAATATCCTCCGCGGCCTCGTTGCTTAAAAAAACCAAGCGTAGTTTACTGCCTTTACCGCGTACGGTAAACTCCCGGCGCTCCAAATTTATGGAATCGCGCCTAAGTCCGGCGGCTTCGGAAACACGCAGGCCGGTGGAAAAAAGCGTTTGCAGTATGGCGGTATCCCTTAGGCGGGGGAGTTCCTCTTTTTCATGGGCTGTGGCTGAGAATAATCTTTTTAACTCGTCACTTTCCAAAAATTCCACCTGCCTCTGGGGGTTCTTTGGCAGTTCAATTTTTTCCGGATTTAAAGTTTCAATGTCATTTTTTCCTAAATATTTCAAGAACGCCCGAAGAGCAATAAGATGATAATTTTGGGTAATTAGTTTTAGGCTGTTGCCTTTGTCGTCGCTCAAGCGATTTAAATAGAGCCGGTATTTATTTACCAGCACAAGGGTAATATTTTTTGATTCCGTAACTCCCAGGGTAGCCGCGAATCTGGAAAACTTTCTTAAATACCTGTCATAAGCTTTGATGGTATTTAAGCTTTGATTTTTGGCAATCTCGCAGTACTCCAAAAATTCGTTAATGTGGACTTGCAGGGGAGTAAGCGGAGTAGGGGATTTTTTAGGTTGATTTAGGGTCTCCATGCTCTAATTATAACATTATGCGACCTCATAGTTATCCACAGTATCCACCACGGTTATTACGACAACGCAACCCTCATCCTTTTTGTTGGACGTTATGCGACGTTTGTTTAAGGGCTTAATTTTGCTATGATTCACTTATGATTTTAGTTATATCATCAAAAAAAGTTTACGCGGCAAAAAGGCTGAGGGAAGAGGCAGGAATTAAGAATGTGGAATTAAGAATTATGTCCGCCGTAGGCGGATCCGCCTCCGGCGGAAATGTGGGCTGCAAGATTATGGACGTTGCCGATTTGCTGGCATGCGGGTTTAAGGTGGATTTAACATTATTTGATGTTTTATATATCCGCGACCCTTATTTAAACGGCAGCCCGAAGTACATTCTGCAAATTATAAAGCTGGCAAAAAAATTTAAACGAGCCGGCAAAAGAGTTGTCGACTCGGTTATCGTCGACGGCGAACTTGGCCAGGGGAAATTGGTGGACTATTATAAACTCCGAGAAGCCGGTTTACCCATTCCGAAAACTACTTGTTTAAATCACGGCCGTGATTTAAACAAGTATGGGTATCCGTTTATTTTAAAATGGGTATATGGGTTTAAAGCAAAAAACGTCTTTTTAATTAACAATCAAGCTGATCTAAAAGCTATCCTGTCCCTCCACCCCAAAGAGGAATGGCTGGTTCAGGAATTTATAAAAGCGGAATATGAGTATAAAGTTATAACCGTAGGCTATAAGGCTTTACCTGTAGTGCTAAGATTTAAAATTTTGGATTCCGGTTTTAGGACGGATTTTGATAAATATAATGTAATTCAAACTCCAACCACCCCGTCCGCTTCGCGTCCACCCCTCCTCAAAAGAGGAGGGGAAGCTCCGCGGTTATCTTCGGACATCCCGCGGAGCCTCTCCTCCTTTTCAAGGAGGAGTCCCGCCGACTTGTCCGCCGAAGCTTTAGCGAAGGTGGAAGGCGGGAAGGTAGTTGGAGTAGATAAAATAAAAAAGATAGTCCAACTTGCAGAACAATCATCCCTCCTCCTTAGCCGCGAACTCGCCAAAGTCGACATCCTCGAATCCAAAGGAAAATTTTACATCCTCGAAGTCAACCGCTTCCCGGGGCTCCGATCATTCGAGGAACTTACACTATTCAATGTAACAGCCGAATTTATTAGCTATTTACAAAACCCGGCAGTTTGGGTATAATCAACATATATTATTTAATCCACGTCTGGGTTTGCAAAGCAATTTTATATCTGAATATCTAACAATATCGCAAAGCTGTTATCTGCGAAACGATATTAATAGATATTGGGATATTATGATATTGCTACCCATACCGTGCTAGAAAGGCGCATCGATATTCATCGGGCGAACAAAGGATGCTTACTCCCAAGGAGAAGAACGCCATAATTAAGAAGTTTCAAACGCATAAGGACGACACCGGCAGTCCCGAGGTTCAGGTTGCCATACTAACCAAGGAAATTGAGCAGGTTTCGGAGCACTTAAAAACTCACCGCAAAGACAACCATTCCCGCAGAGGATTGCTTAAAATGGTCGGCAACCGGCGTAGACTGCTTCGCTATTTAAAGAGCGAAGACGAAAAACGTTTTGAAAAGTTGGCCGAAAAACTAAAGCTTAAAGTGGTTCCGCAATAACTCCGTCAATTGTTTATTCTATAACTTATTAAAATACAAATACTATGGGGTTTAAAAGTTTAAATTTTGACGAGTTTGATAAAGAATGGCTGGAGTTGGGCAAGCAAGTTTGCCAGGCGGTTTATACCAATCCCTCTGTTCAAAAAATTAAGCAGTCTTTGCAGAAAAACGGATTTTTGACCTTGGAAGAAAAAAGTGAATTCATTAATATTTCCGACAAAACCAAATACGAAATCATATACGCTAAATACGGGGATGAAAATTCCGAAGGTTACAAAAAATTCAGCGAAAATTGGAAAGAGTGGTTTCAGCAAAAAGGTGTGGGAAGCTCGCAAAACCGAGGCCAGCGCAACAGCGTGGAGCATATTTTATTTGGCAGTACTCCCGACCCGGTGCAGTTTTTGCTTCACTTTGAGCACGAAATGTTGGGCAGTCTAAAGCCAGAAAATTAAATTTTGTTTTTGTTAAACTAAAAAACCTTTCCGCGAACCGCGGAAAGGTTTTTTTGACAGTAGGAATCATTTCGCGCCAAGATCTACCATAGTGGTCTGTTTAAGGCCGCTGTTAACCGGCAGGCTAAAACTGAACACCGAACCCTGGCCTTCGCCTTTGCTCTCGGCCCAAACTTTCCCTTTGTGCTCATCCACAATAATTTTTGCCACATACAGGCCAAGACCCAAGCCCGCGCTCTGCTTTATGGATTCCTTGCCGCGGCTGTATTTTTGGAAAATGGAGTTTTGCTCGTCCGGACTTATGCCCTTGCCGCTGTCTTTAACCTGGAACACGATTTCATTGTCTTTTAAAAACAGACTCACTGCCACGGTGCCCAGCTTGGTGTATTTTAAGGCATTGTCTATTAAATTATTCATAACCTGGCGCAATTTTTCTTTGTCGGCTAAAATTTCCGGCAACGGTTTTTTTGGAGGTGTATAAGTATAATCCAGTTTTTTTATTTTGGCCATGGGAATAAGCTGTTCAAAGGCAAAGCTGGCCAGTTCTTCCACTTGGGAGGGCTCAAATAGAAATTCCATTTTCCCGCGTTCAATTCTGGAGACGTTCAGCATGTCTTCAATAAGGGAAATAAGATGGTTATTAGTAATGGCGGCTTTTTCTATAACCGACGCGACTTCCGGAGGGAGTTTGCCGTAATCTCCGGCCATGGCCGCGGACAAATACCATTTTATTGTGGCCGGCGGCGTGCGTAATTGATGCGAAGCTATTGTAATAAATTCCGCTCTGGCCTGATCCAGCGCCTTTAACTTTTCATTCGCCCCACCCAACTCCCTGCTCAAAGTTTCCAACTGCTCACGCTGCTCAATTTCCTTTTTTACACTTTTAATTAGTAATACACCAATGCTTAAAACCAAAATAAAAATGCCAAAACCAAATAGCAATTCTGTAATATTTTTAGCCGTAACTGTTTCTAGTAAAATTGCTAGAGCTAAAAGTAAAGTCAAAATTTCGGTAGAGAAAACTTTGATATTCATCAGGTGGTGCTTAATGATGGCATAAGAAGTAAATATAATAAAAGGTAATGTAAAGAAGGCGCTAAATGGAATAAAACTACTGTTCTTTAATAAAGAAGACCCAATAAAATTAAAAAATATTATCAAACTAAACATTATTACGGCTCCAATCAAAAGGAGGCGGTATGGTCTTTTTTCTTCAGGAACAGCATTTTTTAATTTTATTGCCAGTTTAAAACAGCCCCAGACTACATAAGAAATTGCCGTTAAACCAAAAAATACAACCCCTTTAGCGACTATTGGTTGGGAAACTAAACTGTCTGGGTTAGTGATAATGCCGGAAAAAACCCAAGGTGTTAATGTAAGATAAGCTACAAATGTTGTCCAGGGGATTAAAACATATTTGGTAATTTTTGATATTTTTTTTTGCTCATCGGGAAAGGTATCCATTAAAAGTAAATAGCTAAAGGTTTGGAAGATTGCGAAGTAAAGAACAAATCTAATAAAAGTTAGCCGCACCGCCATATTTGTTACCCGATAGGTTAAGTAGTTGAAAATACTCCACCCAACGTTTGTAATAACAAAAAAGAGGAAGTATTGATTTGTTTTACTTTTAGGATTTGAAAAAAATATGGCAAATCCTAAAATAGTGGAAGTTGCTACCGCAAAGCCCACTGACACTATATCTATGTTAAGTGCAAAGTTCATATGTTATAAGTTTATCAAGGGGTCTCCTCGGGCTGAAATGCTTTTCGGCCGGTCCAAAACCTTGACGAAAAAATATTAAGGGATGTTCCCGAGTATTAAGTAATGCTTGTAGTTGTTTTCTCCCATAGGCCGATTCTATTGGGGCGGCCATCACTCCAGTCCTAATTTTCAACTCTTCGGCCAAAGTTGCTATAAGTCCAAAAAATTCTCCCGCTTGAATCCAGCTTTTAATATCGTCATTTTTCCCGGTTATTATTCCTATAACCGGAGCCGAGTCAATCCATTTTAAATGCATCTTTTTTTGCATTTTTGAAATGTTAAATTTTTTGATTACCCAAGGCATGACAAAAGAAATTATCCAAGGGACACCTAAGTAGTATCCAGTCATACCTTCAGAGTATTTTGATAGGCTAGGCTTTATCCAGTGTGAAAGCTCGTATCTAAATTTTTTGTTGTTAAATGATGATTCCAGAGCCTCCTCCACAATATTTTTTAACTGTTTTTTTTGTATTTCTTCCTGGACAAAATGGATATTTACTTCAGAATTTACGAGTCCTAAAATTTTTTTCGAATATTCCTGATTAAAATTTTGTTTTAGCAGCTTAAGTCGGTTACTGTGTCTGGTTGATAGTGCCTGCCAAAGTTGGTTGTTGAAGCTATTAGCTTGGAGGTTTTCAAAAAATATTTCAATGGAAAAAATACTATTTTTCTCCAGATATTTTTTTTTGTAACTTAGGCCTAAACAATCGGCTGCCATGCAGGTATTGGCGACAGCAGCTCCAAGACTAATGTAGAGTTGGCGGTGGTTTTTATCACCAATCGGAAGACTTTTGGTGAAGTCCGGCGAGATGCGTATTTTATTGTTGCCAACATAAAAATGCCACGGTTGTGTGTTATGACTGGAAGGCGCCCAACTTGTAACAGTTGCTAAAATACGAATTTTTTCTTTATCTGGCAATGTGTTGAAAGCTTGTTTATTGGTATTGATTTTTCGTAGGTTTTTCATTTGATTTTTAAAGCCCCAACATTTTTAAAAATTTATTACGGTTTTTTATCTCCGTAACGGTTGCCGGCAGGAAAACATCTTGTGGGCTAAAATTGGTTCTGCCGGATTTAATAGATTTTCCCAAAATAACAGAGCGTGCGATAAAAGCGAGAATAGAGCCACAGAGAGTTGCCGCATTTCCTAATTGCGGCCAAGAATAGATACTTTTGCCGACTTGCATGACGGATTCGAGCATCCTTACTGTAGACAGATTGGCGCCGGCAATTTTTGCCATTGTTTTTGGTAATTGCTGCGGCGATATATTTTTATATTCTGCGGCCGACATATTTCCTATTAAGCCATGCAATATAGGAAGTTTTTTATTTTGGTCAAAGCGCTCAACATCGGCAATTACGCCATCCGCATTATCCGCGGCCATAATTACGGGGATCCCCAAAGGCCTTGCCAATTCCCTAACTTTTATTTTCAAATACGGCAAATCGGTTTCTTCAATTACCAAATCACACTTTAGTTTAAAAAATGCCTTTAAATTAGAGTCATTTAACCCTTCAGGAAAAATGTTTATTTTGGCGTAGGGGTTTATTTCGTAAACTTGCCTTGCCACGGCTTTTGTTTTGTTAAGGCCGACGTTATGAAATCCGGTTCTGATGCGGTTAATATTGGAACCGGAAATAGTATCCGGATCCGCTAACGTTAAATATTTTCCTCCTCCGGTCAGAACAATTGTTAGCGCCACATGGCTACCCACGCTCATCCCCAGTATCGCTATGTGGCTGTTATAGAATTGTTTTTGTTCTTCATTGGTAATGAGGTTCCGGTTTCGTCCGGTGCGAAGTTCAGTATGTAAAGCTTCCGGCAAAAAAGCTACAAGTTTATTTAGCCAGGGAAAATAAAACCATCGGGTAGTCTTTAAATGCTGTTTTGCAAAAGTTGACTGTGCTTTTTCAAAGCCGCCTAAAAATCGGGTTTGCGGATTGCGCAAGCAAAACAATTCTTCCAATTGGCCGGCCGTTTCGTTAACTATTTTTATTTGGGTATTAAAAAACCCGTGCTTTTTTAATACCCGCCTATAACTACCGATGGTTTTAATATATATAGGCTGCCACGTAGCAACATCCTGATTTGTTTTTGGATTGGATTCCATAACGGTTATTTCATCGCCCATTTTTGTTTCCCGCCGTCCTTAAAGAACGGTGGGCTTTGGTTTGTCCAAAGTTTAATTTTTGGGCTGTTTTTTTTAGGCATCATAGCGTAATTATTCTTATACTCGGAGTTTTTTTCCAACAGTTTTTTAATTATTTCTTCTTTAATAATACGGTTTAGCCGGGTACTCGGGAGGATATTTTTTTTAAGTTCCGTGTGGACGTGTAAAACTGGAGAGTGGTGTTTGTTGTATTTTACTTCCAAGGTGAACTTGCCGGTAAAGTGTTTAACAGTATTTGACTGCAAATGGGCTTCTTTTATATGCTCGGGATATATGTTTGCCCCAAATAAGGTTACCGCCATATCACTGCGCTCGTAAACATAGACAAAGGGTAGGTGCCAAAGACTGTCCAGCAAATTGGCTTTTCGGACTTCCTGTTCCAGGTTCATCCCTGCGGAGCCAAAGATTTCACTCATCTGCCCGAAAGTTATTACCCCACCACGGTCTTTTAAGTCATAACGGAACAATGGCAGGCCGCTGTAGGCCGAACAAAGTAACTGGCCTTTTTGCTCTTCAAAATAGAACATTTCGGGAAAGTATTGGGCTAGGGTCGGGAGCCGCTGGACCTCGGGAAAAATGGCGGCAAACAATTTTGGATTTTTTAAAGCCAGTCTTTTAATTAAGATGCATAGCGGTGTGCCGTAGGCCAAAGTCCCTTGGTCGGCAGTTCCATAATGGTTTAGGGTCCCGGTATAAGGGTTTTTTAAACCGGTGGTATTAATTATATAGTCGCGGAATTTTTCGCTAAAGGGTTCGGCCGAAAACACAAATCCCAATTTATACTTTTTCCAGTTAAGTCCCTGTGCCAGGCCTTCATCAATCGTTTCTTTAACAAAAGGAGGATAGCCGCCTATAATTATCTGCTCAAATTTAGGGCCTAAATTAGTGACTGCCTTAATTATTTCCTGTTTATTGAGGCCGGGGTTAATTATGCTTAAAGAATAATTACCGCGCTGGGCTACATCGTGGATTGCCTGATAGGTAAACACGCCTCCAATCCAAACCCCCATAGCAAAGCCATTTATGTAGAGGGTGGATTTTTTGTCAATTTGGAAATTATGTACTAAATAAAGTTCAGCCAGGGCGG
The DNA here is from genome assembly GCA_003151625.1 of Candidatus Doudnabacteria bacterium. Lineage (GTDB taxonomy): Bacteria > Patescibacteriota > Doudnabacteria > UBA920 > UBA920 > PALSA-1336. The sequence continues at coordinate 90,599 of PLYC01000032.1, read as the reverse complement.
CGTATTGTAAATCCTGTTCGGCTGTCCGCGGAAAATAAAACGGTTGTCCGGTACTGCCGGAAGTGGCGGCAAAAATCCAATGACTGTGTTTAAAATTGCCGTTCCAGCATAAAGAATCCAAAGGGTACTTTCTTAAATAATTATTTTTGTCCACAGGCGGGACGGAACTTATATCCCTAAGCTTGGTTATTTTTTTTGGATCAAAACCATTTGCCTTAAGGAATTTTTTGTAGGCGGCAATATGCCGGGACGATTGCTTAAAAAGCCTGAGTAATTTTGATTCGCCTCTTTTAAGCCAAAATTTTTCAGGCTTTACTGTTAAGTCTCTTAATAAAGATTTTACGCTATTATACCCTGGCAATAGCGGTTTGTTGTTCATATGTTTTTTTTAGTTTGGCTTCGGCCATTTCATCGGCAATCAGGTTAGTTGCTTTGTGCTGTTTTTTGCTGACAGTAATTATTTCTTTTAAAGTTTCGGCAATTTTTTTTACTTTTTTCTCGAGCCGTTGTTTATTAAAAACGGGGTTTTCGTACTCGTCAGTAACGCTAATTAGTCCTCCCGCGTTAATAACATAATCCGGCGCATAAAGAATGCCCTTGCTGTATAGCTCGACGCCTATTTTTTCTGCTGCCAACTGATTGTTGGCTCCGCCCAAAATTATTTTGCTTTTAATTTTTTTTATCGTTTCGCTGTTTAATGCTCCTCCTAAGGCGCAGGGAGAAAATATATCCGCATTTTGTACAAATATATCTTGGGGACTGACAATCGTAACTTTTGGGTACTGTTTTTTTATTTCCATTAAGGTAACCTTGTCGGTATCAGCAACAAATATTTTAGTCGCTTGCCGGTATATAAGTTTTAAAAAGCTTCCGCCAATTTTCCCAACGCCCTGGATCGCAAACGATTTGCCGCTCAAACTTTTTTTTCCAAATACCTCTTCCAATACCACTTCCAACCCATAAAATAATCCCAGCGCGGTATAGGGAACCGGCTCGCTTTTTAATCCGACAATATAAGGGGAGACTTTTTTTATTATTGTTAAGTCCTTCTCGTTTATACCAAGATCGGCTCCGGTGATAAACTGGCCTTTTAGCTCGTCTACTTTTTTTGCGTAAGCTGTCAAAAGTTTTTGTTTTTGTAGCCGGTTCATTTTCAAATAGGGATGGATTATTGCAGCTTTGGCACCCCCGTATGGTAATTGGGCCATGATGCTTTTAAAAGACATTAAAGCGGACAACCTTAACGCGTCCCTCAAAGCGTCTGTTTTGTGTTTATAAAAAGCCATCCTTGTTGCCCCAAAAGAAGGATAGGGAGGAAAACATTTATGGATAGAAATAAAGCCCGCCAAACCTGAATCTGGGTCGTTTAATTCAATAATTTGTTCATGATTTTTGAATTCAGGTAAGGTTTTGTATTTTTGTGTCACGGCCAAGGTTTTTTTGTTTAAATTGTAAGTTTATGAGAGCAAGATTGGTTAAATTATATCACATTTCCCTTATTTTTACCATTATGCTATAATTTATAAGGGATTTTTAAAAAAGAAATGGCAAAATCAACACAAAAAAATGTTATTGTAATGGAAGACGATGTCGCTATGGCGGAGATTGTTTCTCATAAGCTGGGGGCAAGCGGCTTTGATGTTCGTCACGCCCAGGACGGCAAAGAGGGGGTAAGAATGGTAGGTGAAAAGCTCCCGGATTTAATTTTGCTGGACTTAATGATGCCCGAAATGGATGGCTTTCAGGTTTTGGAAAGCATCCGCGGAAGTACCGACAAAAAAATTGCCGACTTGCCGGTAATAGTCTTAAGCAACCTTTGGAGCAACAGCGATATTTTAAGGGTCAAAAATTTACGAGCCGACGATTATTTAGTAAAAGCCTACTTTACACCGGACGAAATTTTAGGTAAAATACTCGCAGTATTGGCAAAATATAACAATTAACTTTCCAGATGGTGTGTGGGTACAGCGAAGACTTTTTGAAAAAGTCGTCGTCAACACATACGTCATCTTGAAAGAAAAGGGATTAGTACAATGGAATCTAAAAAGATTTCCTGCAAAATCGGCGAGGCCGATTTTAGTTTTGAAACGGGCAAATTGGCCGGACAGGCCAGCGGCGCGGTTTTGGCGCGCGTAGGCGACACGGTGGTTTTGGCCACAACCATAATGAGCGATAAAGCCAGGGAGGGAATAGATTTTTTCCCTCTGCTTATGGATTACGAGGAGCGTCTGTATGCTGCCGGTAAAATTAAAGGCAGTCGCTGGATAAAACGCGAAGGCCGCGCTACCGATGACGCAATATTAAAAGGCAGAGTTATTGACCGAACTTTAAGGCCGCTTTTTCCGGACGGAATGCGCAACGACGTCCAGGTTACGGCTATGGTTTTGTGCATAGATGGAATAAACGAGCCCGACATGCTGGCGGTTAACGCCTGCTCCATGGCGTTGGCTATTTCCAACGTTCCTTTTGACGGACCGGTCGCCGGCGTGCGCGTAGGTAAGGTGGATGGCAACTATATTGTTAACCCGACTCACGAACAGCAGGTTACATCGACTATGGATTTAATAGTTTGCGGCACCGGCGAACACATTATTATGGTGGAAATGGGCGCCAAGCTGGTTACCGAGGCCGAAATTGTGGAAGGCATTAAGTTTGCCCAGCCGTTTTTGGGAGAATTGGTAAAGTGTCAAATTGAATTTGTCAAACAAGTTGGCAAGGAAAAATCCGAGCCTATAATAGTTGCTCCTCACGAAAGCGTTATGGCAAAAGTTAAAGAGCTTTTAACCGATGACAAAACTGACTCGGCTATATATGTAAAAAGCAAGGAAGAGCGTGAAATCAATGTTGATAAACTGACAAAAGAAATTATCGAGGCGGTAAAATCTTCTCTCGGAGAAATTGAAGGCATAAACGTGGAAAAAGACGCGGCCAAAGCCATAGACAAGGTTTTAAAAAAATATCAGCAACATCAAATATTAAGCAAAGAACGCCGCGTGGACGGCCGCAAATTAAATGAAACCCGCCCCATAACCTGCGAGGTTGGGGTTTTGCCACGCACTCACGGCAGTGCTTTATTTACCCGCGGAGAAACACAAGCGTTAACCGTGGTAACTTTGGGCAGTAAAGGCGACGAACAGACTTTGGACGGAATGGAAGACCCCACCGAAGGCCGCACCAAGCGCTACATCCACCACTATAATATGCCGGGTTACAGCGTGGGCGAAGTTGCGCCGCTAAGAGGCCCCGGCCGCCGTGAAATCGGCCACGGAATGCTGGCCGAACGAGCCGTAGAAGTAGTTCTTCCTCCGCAGGAAACTTTTCCTTACACTATGCGTTTGGTTTCGGAAATTATGTCATCCAACGGTTCAACATCTATGGCCTCGACTTGCGGAAGCACGTTGGCTTTAATGGATGCCGGCGTGCCTATTACCGGAATTATTGGCGGCTGTGCCATGGGTTTGGTAATGGACGAAACAAACCCAAATAATTTTAAAGTTTTAACCGACATTGCTGGTATAGAAGATTTTAACGGACATATGGATTTTAAAGTCACCGGCAGTGAAACCGGCGTTACCGCTTTGCAATTGGATATGAAGGTTAAAGGTTTGAGTGCAGACATTTTAGCCCAGGCTTTGGAGCAGGCCAAGCCCGCGCGCGTACACATTATTGGCAAAATGAAAGAAGCTATTTCCGCGCCGCGCCCCGACCTTTCCCCTTACGCTCCCCGAATAACATCGTTTATGATAAAGCCCGACAAGATTCGCGAAGTTATTGGCGCGGGCGGCAAAATAATTAACGAAATTATTGCCAGCTGTCCCGGGGTGAAAATTGATATAGAAGATTCTGGATTGGTCATGGTGACATCAACCGTTGCCGAAAGCTCCGCCAAGGCTGTAAAGTGGATTCAGGATATTGTGCGTGAAGTCCAGCCCGGTGAAATTTTTGAAGGCAAAGTTGTCAGGCTTATGGATTTTGGCGCGTTTGTGGAAGTCCTGCCAGGCAAAGACGGTCTTGTTCATATTTCCCAGTTGGCCAACTACCGCGTAAATAAAGTGGAAGATGTTGTTAAAATCGGCGATACCCTAAAAGTCCAGGTTTCTGAAATTGACGACCAAGGTAGAATAAACCTTACCCATAAACCGTTTGCCGCAGCCCCGACTCCGGAACAGCTGGCTTCCGCCTCCTCCGGCGGTGATCGCGGCTTTGACGATTCCCGCCCGCGACGTCCCTCATTCGGCGGACGCAGTGGCGGCGGCAGACCCCCGAGAAGGAATTTTGACAGATAAGTAATATAAAAAATATGTCTAGACATCCATCAACTTACGATCTCCCACCGCAAATGAGGCCTGATAACCGACCCGATAATATTGGAGGTACCGGGAAGCGCGGAACTTTCAAAATGGAAATGCAACAGGCAGGGGTTAGTGTTGAGGACTTTTTGGAGTTCGCAAAACGAGATCCTGCTGCCGCAAAAATTTTAGGAGAGCAACTAAAAAAATTGATTGATAGCGGCGCAAGCCAAAAAGAAGTTGCTGATTTTTTTAATGGCCAGGCAAAAGGTAGTGGTATGATTGCGGATATAACTGAAAATTCATCAGATTGGAAGCATCAATTAGCGAGAATTTATCCAAGAAGAGTAAATTAAAGGACGTTCTCGCAAGATCAAGTAAATATAATAGGTTAGAGGGTTACTCTTTGCTTTAAGGGGAGTGCCCCTCTTTTGATAATACGTTATACTATATTCATGCCTTACTTCGATATTCTAAAAAAAGACCCATCATCCGTCGCGCGGACGGGGATGATACATACCGCGCATGGGGATGTACAGACCCCGGCGTTTTTGCCTATTGGGACAAAGGGAACGGTAAAGGCGGTTACGAGCGAGGAGCTAAAATTTTGGGGCGCGGAAATTATTTTGGCCAACACGTACCACTTGTGGCAACGGCCGGGGGACGGGCTTATTTACAAAGCCGGCGGCCTGCACAAATTTATGAACTGGAAAGGGCCGATATTTACCGACAGCGGCGGCTTCCAGGTTTTTAGTTTGACCCACCGCCGTGATAAAAATAGAGGGTCATCCGCCGAAGCTTTAGCGAAGGCGGATGGCGTATACAAAGTTATGGAGGCCGGCGTACTGTTCCAGTTCGACTTGGACGGCAGGCAGGAAATTTTAAGCCCGGAAAAATCCGTGGATATTCAGGCCAACTTAGGCAGTGATATATCTTTAATATTGGACGATTTTCCCGGTTATCCGTTTGAATACGAACGCAGTAAAGAGTCCATCGCACTTACCAAACGGTGGGCCGAGCGCGCCATTAAAGAATTTCAAAAAATTATTATCGACGGCGATCCAATAAACCCCGGCCAAAAATTATGGGGGATTGTTCAGGGCGCAAGTTTTCCCGATCTTCGTGAGCAGTCGGCGAAAGACATGGTGGCTTTAGGCTTTGAGGCTTTTGCTATTGGCGGCGTGGCGGTAGGGGAACCGCATAGCGAAATGATGAGGGCCGTGGAAGCCGTTATTCCATTTTTACCGGAGACCTCGCCCAAGCACTTGCTCGGGGTCGGCACTCCTTTTGATATTGTCCAGGCAGTAAGCCGGGGTTGTGATACTTTCGACTGCGTAATCCCGACAAGGGAGGCCAGGCATGGACGGTTGTATATTTCTGCAAAATCGGAAGTCGGAAGTCGGAAGTCGGAAAATCAAACGGCTGATGGCTATAGCACCATCGACATCCGCCTGGAAAAGTATAAAGAAGACTTTACCACAATAGACAACACTTGCGACTGCTATTTATGCCTAAACCACACCAAATCGTATCTTCGCCACCTGTTTGCCAGCGGGGAACCCCTGGCCATTCGTCTGGCCACAATGCACAACCTGCGTTTTTACCTGAATTTAATGGTTAAAATTCGCACGGCTATACAGTACGATTATTTTAACGAGATGAAGGAAAATTATCGCGATTATACAAAAGGCAAATAAAGTCAAAGGCCATCTTTGACGTTCGTAAGTTAAAAAGGCTCGGCCATACAGCCGAGCCTTTACATTTAGGTTAAGTTATGATACTTTGATGAGTATGATTTTGGATTAATGTACGGTTCAAAATCATCGATGAAGGACAATTTGAAGAAGAAGGGGGATACTATATATGAATTTGGAAGAGACGATTCAGAGATTGCGCGCCGAGGTGGATGTACTGGAGCGAGTCATAAAGACGCTCGAAGAATTACAGTGTAATTCTTTGCTCTTGCCGAAGCCTCCTCCCAAGCGCCGGGGCCGGAAGTCTATGAATCCTGCCGAGCGGCAGGAGGTTTCGGAGCGAATGAGGAAGTACTGGGCATCTCGTCGGCAGGGAGACCTGGGCGTCGACCTGACCAAGGTCATCATTCCACCGGGGCAACCCATATCTTAGGTGCGCTATTATGCGACCCACACCGCTGCCCGCTGTCTTGTCTGACAGTTGTGGACGCGGTTTTCTTTTTGCCCAAACAAAGGGATTTTGGTATAATCAACTTAGATTTAAGATTAAAGATTCAAGCTTTATGGCCGAAAACAATGATCTAATGGAAAAAATTGTCAGTTTGTGTAAGCGCCGGGGGTTTGTATTTCCGGGCAGTGAAATTTACGGCGGGCTTGCGAACTCTTACGAATACGGGCCGGCTGGAGTGGAGTTAAAAAAGAATATTATAGACGCCTGGTGGCAGACTTTTGTCCGCTCGCGCCCCGATATGGTGGGTTTGGATTCATCGATTATTTTGCACCCTAAGACCTGGGTAGCCAGCGGCCACGTGGCTAATTTGGCCGATGCTATGGTGGAATGTAAAAATTGCCATACCAGAACCAGGGCTGACCATTTAATAGAAGAGGCTTTGCCGGAAATGAAGGTGGAAGGGAAAAGCGAGGCCGAGCTGGACGCTGTTATTCAAAAACATAAAATTAAGTGCCCCAATTGCGGCAAGTTTGATTGGACCCCGGTTAGGAAATTTAATTTGTTGTTTGAAACCCACGTTGGGATAGTTCCGGAAGCTCAGTCCCTGGTATATTTGCGCGGGGAAACCGCGCAGGGGATTTTTTTGTCATTTAAAAATATTTTAGATTCCACTCGCGTAAAATTGCCGTTCGGCGTTGGCCAGGTTGGGAAATCTTTCCGCAACGAAATAACTAAAGGCAATTTTATTTTTCGCACACTGGAATTTGAGCAGGCGGAAATAGAATATTTTTTCGATCCCGAAGCTGTAAAATGGGAAGACTTGTTTGAGGACTGGAAAAAACAAATGTGGAAGTTTATTACCGCCGCTCTAGGAATAAAAGAAGAAAATTTACGCTGGCGCGAGCACGGCAACGAAGAGCGCAGTTTTTACAGCAAGCGCACGGAGGATTTGGAATATAATTTTCCGTTTGGCTTTAAGGAATTATGGGGTTTGGCTTATCGCACAGATTACGATTTAAAACAGCATAGCCAATTTTCCGGCATGGAACTGGTTTATACCGACCCTCATACGAACAGAAGATTTATTCCGCACGTCATAGAGCCGGCGGTGGGTATTAACCGCTTAATGGCTATGGTACTGCTCGATAGCTACCGTGAAGAGGTTGACCGCGTGTATTTGGCTTTGCCTCCCAGGCTTGCGCCTTACAAAGTGGCGGTTTTCCCTTTGCTGGCCAACAAACCTTTGCTGGTAGAAAAAGCCAAAGAAATTTACAACAGTCTCTCCCCGCATTTTAACGTGGCCTGGGACGACCGCGGTAATGTTGGAAAAAGATATTACAGCCAAGACGAAATTGGCACGCCGTTTTGCATTACCGTGGACTTTGACACCATAGAAAAAGACGGCTCTGTAACCGTCCGTGATCGCGATACCAAGGAACAGCCGAGGGTGAAGGTGGAAGAGTTAAAAAATTATTTAGCCAATAAAATTATATGAGGGATGAAAGAAATCCGGATAGATTTTTAAGCTGGTCAGAGGTTGACAAAGTATTGGTAGATTTACTAATGACGATCGGGTTAGAAATTGGAGAACTAAAGGAGTTAGGAGGAAAAACTCAGGAACAATTTGATGATGAGTTTGCAGAAGAGCTCGTGGCTTTTGAAAATTTAAAATATAGGGCGGCCCAAGTGAAGGAAAAATCGGGTATAAGTTTAAAGGATCTGGACACTTTAGGCAGCGACGCGGAGCGACTGTTAATAAAAATGAAAAATAAGGCTATTGAATATGGCTATAAACCAACCCCGGATAGCGGAACTACGGAAAAACCTAATTAACCCTATTTTAATTAAGAAAAAAGAAAACCTGTTGTATTTAACAGGTCGTTCTTTTATGCACGGGTATTTATTAATTAAACCAATTAACACGAATAAGAGACGAATTAACACGGATATGGTGTTTTTGGGCGATGGTTTGGAGAAAATTGAGGGAGTACATTCTGACTTTCTCAAGAATGTCGGAATGTATGTGCCAAAAAATCAGACGTTGGAAGTTTTTGGCGAGTTTACTTATTCGGAAGTTAAATACATAAGAAGTAAAAATAAAGAATTACGAATTAAGATTACAGTCGCGCACGACCCGGTGGATTACCAGCGGATGATTAAAGAGCCCGATGAAATAGCGCTGATAAAAAAGAGCATGCAAATTGTGGAAAAGGTTTTCCATTTGGTCCGCAGGGAAATAAAAAAACCGGGGATGACGGAAAGTCGTCTGGCGAAATTTATACAAAATAGCGGGTTAAAAATGGGAGCGGAAGATATTAGTTTTCCGGCCATAGTGGCAAGCGGGGGCAACGCCGCGGTGCCGCATCATGTTCCATCGAACAAGCTATTAAAAACAGGCGAGAGTATAATCTTGGATTTTGGCTTCAAATACAAAAATTATTGCAGTGATTTTACCCGGACAGTGTTTTTAAAAACGGTTCCCAAACGTTTGGAAATGCCCTATAATCAGGTGGAGAAGGCGTATTTGGAATCTATGAATTTTTGCAACCTCTCTGTCGTTCAGATGCATTCGCGACATCTCCCCTCAAGAGGGGAGAGCTCCGCAGTTGTGCGTGTTATCGGCAAAATCGCGGAGCACCCCTCTCCTTCTGAGGAGAGGAGCAGGGGAGAGATTGTTTTAGCCCATGATGTTTATCAGCGAGCCGTCGACATTCTCGCCGAAAAACACCTCGACAAATACTTCATCCACTCCCTCGGCCACGGCACGGGCTTGGAAATCCACGAACTCCCGAACCTTTCACCAAACTCCAAAGACGTCATGCGGGACGGAATGGTATTTAGCATTGAACCGGGAGTCTATGTTAAAGGGTTAGGGGGAATTAGAATAGAGGATTTGGTCTATTTGGAAAATGGGAAGGTAAAAAAATTTATAAATGTTCCAACAAAACTGGAAAATAGTATTTTTTGATTATGTCAAAATATGAGAATCCTATTACTCCGAATCCCGGGGAAATAGAACACAACAGTCAGCGCGTTTTGGACTATAGGAGGTTGGATGCTGAGATGAAGGATTTATGGAAGGCTTATCGAGATAAAAAATCAGTCGGAGAAAGTCTTGCGGCTCAAAAGCTTTGGAATGACATGAATGAGCTTTACGAAGCGTTGTACAACAACGGGCCTTATAAAAAGAAGCAAGTTACATCTAAGGTGGTTGATGGTCTTATTGATCGTTCAAAACGAATGCGTGAATTTTTAGAAATTGTAAATTAATAAAATGAAATACGCTAAAAAAACTTTACCAAATGGTTTAACTATTATAGAAGTTCCCAGCCATGACGCTGAAAGCGTGGTGGTGGATTTTTTTGTGAAGACGGGGAGCCGGAGCGAAACGCTAAAAGAAAACGGCATTTCCCATTTTTTGGAGCACTTTTTGTTTAAAGGCAGCAAAAAATATCCATCAGCCATGGCAATATCCACGCTCATAGACAGCATTGGCGGGGAAATGAACGCCAATACGGGAAAAGAGCATACCCAATTTTACATTAAGTCCGCCAGCCAGCATTTGCCGCTGATTTTTGAAGTGCTTACGGATATGATACAAAATCCGCTGTTCGATCCGGCTGAACTTGAGCGCGAAAAGGGCGTAATAGTGGAAGAAATAAATATGTACAAAGATATGCCCATGGCGGAAATAGAGAATGTTTTAGAGGGCACCATGTGGCATGGTGATGCCCTGGGGCGCGACATTGCCGGCACAAAAGAAACGGTCACAAAATTCACCCGGGAGATGTTTGCCGACTACATTTTAAGGCATTACCAAACATCCAATATGATTTTGGGAATTTCCGGAAAGTACGATCAAAAAAAATTAAACAGTTTAATTAAGTCCCACTGGCAAAAATATCCAAAACGCAAATTTGGCGGATGGGCTAAAGCCAAAGACAAACAATCCGCGCCAAGGCTGAAATTGCAGTTTAAACAAACCGAGCAGTCGCATTTGTCTTTGGGTTTTAAAGGGTTTGCGTACGGCGACAAAAGAGGGGCGGGGCAATCGGTTTTGTCGGCAATACTGGGCGGGGGAATGTCTTCGCGTTTGTTTATGGAAGTGCGGGAGCGGCGGGGCTTGGGCTATTACGTTAGAGCCAGCGGCGGCGCTTATCAGGACACCGGCTTATTTAATATAGGTAGCGGCGTGCAAGTTGGCAAAATAGAAGAGGCGTTAACGGTAATTATTGGAGAGCTGAAAAAAATAAAAACCGCCAAGGTCGGGGATAAGGAATTACAAAAAGCCAAGGACTATCTTAAAGGCAAAACAATTTTGGCCCTAGAAGACAATCAGGTTCGCCTGGATTGGTTTATGGAGCACGCGGCATTTTATAAAAAAATAGAAACGCCAATTGAAGTGTTTAAAAAAATAGACGCGGTCACTGCGCAAGATGTGCAAAAAATCGCGCAAGATTTATTCCAAAATAAAAATATGTCCCTGGCTATAATAGGCCCATATAAAACGGAAAGCCAGTTTAAAAAGTTACTGGATGTTTAAGATAGCTTCTAGTTAATCAGATAAACGAAATGACACAATGGAATATAAAAAACATCATAACAGAATTTTTGGACATTGGTTTGCCGGACTGTTTGTATGGATGCCGCTATTGGTTATGCTGTTGCTGGATTTGGTAATTGAGATATACCACCGAGTTTGTTTCCCCATATATGGCCTGCCTTACGTAAAAAGGTCAAAATATATAATTTTTGACCGGCAAAAATTGAGTTATTTATGCTGGTACGATAAAATATATTGTACCTATTGCGCATATGCCAACGGCGTGCTGCCGTTTACAGCGGCTATAGCCAAAGAAACCGAAAGGTACTGGTGCGCCATTAAACATCAGCCGGGTAGCAATTATGCGCTGGCCGCGGAAGATTTAGGCTACATTGAATACGGCGACCAAAAGGTTTATGAAGATTTGGCTCAAAAAAGTAAAAATAGTTAGTGTCAAAGGTCACCTTTGACACTAACGCCGGATAATTAAAGTTATGGCCTATACCGCTAAATTTAAAGACGAGCTTCTGGAGTGTTTTGATGAGGACGGCACTAGGATGCATCCGCGTTACCGGAGCGAGGTTTGTTCCGAGGGCACTCGCAGGTGGCACGGCGTGGCCGATGTCTGGGTGGTAAACAGGGACGGCATGATTCTTTGCACCCAGCGTTCGCCGGCAAAAAAAGTCCATCCCAACAAATGGCAAACGCTTAACGGGGGTCATGTAAAATTTGAAGAGACTTTTGTTGATACGGCCGTAAAGGAATTGTATGAAGAGTTGGGAATTAAGACCACTGCGGAAAAATTATTGTTAATCGAAAAAGGTAAGAACGAGGAACTGAAACATATCTACGAGCATTATGTTTTTTTGTTTGACGGCGGCCTAAAAGATTTAAAATTTTTGGACGACGAAACAATCGAGGCTAAGTGGTTTGCGTTTGATATGTACGTTAAAGACAAAGAAAAGCGTCCGGACAAATGGTGCAATGGTTTAAGTCCGGAAAATTATTTAAAAATAACCGAATGGCTAAAGACACAAAGTTAAAAATTGGTTGTCATGTTAGCGCCGCGGGAGGAGTTTTTAACGCGCCGGGGAACGCGGCCGCTTTGGGCTGTGAGACCTTTCAAATTTTTACGCGCCCGCCTATGGGAGGAAAGGCATCTGAATTGAATGATTTAATGATTGAAAGATTTAAGATTGAAATGCAGAAGCATGGATTTGATACGTTCGTAGTTCATTGTCCCTACTTTGTAAATTTTGGTTCCAAAGAAGCAAGGATTTATCACGGATCCATATCGGTTGTGGGTGAGGAGATGTCACGTGCCAATTCCTTGGGCGCAAAATATGTAATGACCCATTTGGGCAGCGGAAAAGACTTGGGTGAAAAAGCCGCGCTCAAGCAGGCTAAAGAAGGTTTGGCCGATGTTTTAAAAAAATACAAAGGTGACACTCAATTTTTGTTGGAAATTGCCGCGGGCGCGGGAGCAACGCTTGGCGGAACGTTTGAGCAACTGGCGGAGCTTATGAAACCTCTGGTAAAGTTTAAAACCTTTGGTGGCATATGTTTTGATACCCAGCACGCTTTTGCTTCCGGGTACGATCTTCGCGACGCCGACGCGGTTGAACAAACATTTAAGTCTTTTGATAAAATAATTGGGCTAAAGTGGCTAAAAATGAGCCATATAAACGATTCCAAAATAGAATTTGGCGGCAAAAAGGATCGGCACGAACATATTGGCCAGGGCAAAATTGGAGAAACAGGTTTTAAAGCGCTTTTGGAATTTTTTGCCTCAAAAAGCCTTGACATGCCGTTGATTTTTGAAACTGAACATGATAAAGTGGAAAAGGATATGGAGATATTAAAGAAATTAAGAAATAATTTGAAATAAAAAGAAAGGAAACATATGAGCGAAAACTTTAGTTTAGAGATTGAAAGAAACGAATCCCATGGACATTTTCCTTCAACAAAGCTTTCTTCGGCTCTACGAGATAGGGGCGGCTTTCCTTCAAATTTTTCTGAAATGGACAAATTTTTGGCTCCGGAAACTAGAACTTTAAGAGATGTTATAGAACAGTTAAATGATGAAAAAAACTAATATGAACGAAAATCAAGATAAAATAAATAAAATTATCGAGCTCATAAAGAGATCTCCCTTGGACGAAACTATCCAAAAAATTTTGGTGAGAGACTTAGAGGCTGAAGGCTTGACTGATTTTTTAAAAGAACAAATTAAGGTTTATTGTTTAGAGGGGTTGCAACAGCTAGATGACATAAAAAAGGAAGCAAAAAAAATTTTGGAAGAGAAATCCCAAACTCCAGCCCAGTAGGCTGGATTTTGCTTTTTTATGGGAAATTTTGTAAAATGTCTATATGAAATATTCGGAACTAGATAAGTCAACCAAGGTAATTTTGGAGGTAATTTTTGCCTTTTTGGGTTTGCTTTTTATTTGGTTGGTTAGGGATATTATAGTCCTGGTTTTAATTGCCTTAATTTTGGCTTCGGCCATGGATCCTTTGGTGAACTATTTTCACGCGAGAAAAGTTCCCAGGGTTATTAGCGTGTTTATGGTTTATGTTGTGGTTATTGGCATCGCTGTTCTGGTCATTGGCTTAATGATCCCTCCGGTAATTCAGCAAACAAAAATTTTGGAGGCGAATTTGCCGCAATACAGCAACGCGCTTAGCTCCCAAATTGGGGGGTACAGCGTTCAGGATTTTCTTTCCAATTTGTTTTCCGGGTTTAACAACAGCAACAGCGTGGTGCAAAACACTTTTGGCGTTTTTAACGGAGCGCTGGACGCAATTGCGGTTTTGGTAATTTCGTTTTATTTGGTGGCGGAAGAAAAGGGGATGAAAACTTTTGTGTCTTCGCTAATTCCGGCGCATCATCATGAATTTACGATCGGGCTTATTACTAAAATCCAACACAAAATGGGGATGTGGGTTTTGGGACAAATTATCGTCAGCTTTGGAATTTTTATTTTTACTTATGCCGGCCTGTTAATTTTACACGTGCAGTACGCGCTGGTTTTAGCGTTGCTTTCGGGGTTGTTTGAGGTTGTCCCTTACATTGGGCCGTTCCTTTCCGCCATTCCGGCAATGTTTATTGGCTTTATTCAGGCTCCGAGTTTGGCAATTTGGGTGGCTATTTTGTATTTATTAGTACACGAAGTGGAAGGTTATGTTTTGGTTCCTAAAATTATGGAAAAAACCGTGGGCACTTCGCCCTTGCTGGTTTTGCTTTCCCTGCTCATTGGCTATCAGCTCTACGGAGTTTTGGGTCTTTTAATTTCCGTGCCTTTGGCTACAGCCTTAACCGTAGTGGTTACCGAATTCTGGCCGGGGGAGAAAGGGTAAATATGAGAGATAGAGATAGAGATATAAATGATGTAAGAAATTTACATCCCGATACCGAAAGGACAAGACAAACTCATGAAAATTCGGGACGTTCGGTTCTTAAATTCAACCCTGATGCTTATGAGCCAGGCGAAAATGTTGTAGTTCCAGGCTCCGCAGAAACAGGTTGGATATACGTAGGTTTAACTGACCTTTACGGTTCTTCTCCGAAAGAGGAAATTAAACTTAATCCCGGTAAGTATGTTATTGTTAGAAGAACCGAGGGAGAAAAAACAATCACAAAAGAAATACCTTATGAAGAATTTAAACAGGCAAATCCCAGAAATATGTAGTTGTCCAAAACCGCAATAGAATGTATAATAAAAGGGCTTAAATAGCCTTTTTATTTTGTTTATGGATACTAAAGAAAAATTTTACATAACCACAACTCTGCCATATGTTAACTCCGATCCGCATTTGGGGTTTGCTTTGGAAATGGTGCAGGCAGATGTTATAGCCAGGTATCACGGAGAAGTTTTAAAGCAGGATGTGTTTTTTAATACCGGCACAGACGAGCATGGACAAAAAGTTTTTGCCAAGGCCGTCGAGCGCGGCAAGGAAATTCAAAATTACGTGGATGAATATGCGGACAAATTCAGGCAACTTATGCCGGCTTTGGGAATATCGCCGGCCATCCATTTTATCCGGACGACCGACGCGCACCATATTGCCGCGGCGCAGGAATTTTGGAAGCGCTGTTTTGACAACGGCGATATATATAAAAAAATTTATAAGATAAAATACTGCGTGGGTTGTGAGTTGGAAAAAACAGAAAGCGATTTAGATGCGGACGGAAGATGCTTAATCCACCCTCATTTGGAAATTGAGCTCATTGACGAAGAAAACTATTTTTTTAGGTTTTCCAAGTACGAAAAACCGCTCTTGGAATTTTATGAAAAAAATCCCAAATTTGTGGTGCCTGATTTCCGCTTTAACGAAATTAAGCAGTTTGTAAAAAACGGCCTGCAGGATTTCTCCATTTCCAGGCTAAAGGAAAAAATGTCCTGGGGTGTGCCGGTTCCCGGCGATGAAGCGCATGTAATGTACGTGTGGTTTGACGCGCTAATAAACTACGTGTCGACATTGGGGTGGCCCCCTGCTTCCCCCCCTCTCACTCTGGGAGAGGGTTGGGGTGAGGGTTCTAAGTTTTACGATTTCTGGGGAACTGTAGAACACCCCAACGCCATTCAAATAGCCGGTAAAGATAACCTCCGCCAACAATCCGCTATGTGGCAGGCAATGCTAATGAGCGCGGGTTTGCCTAACTCAAAACAAATAATAATCCACGGTTTTATAAACAGCGGCGGACAAAAAATGTCGAAGAGCTTGGGTAATGTTGCCGACCCTTATCAGATTATAAATCTCTTGATATCAAAAGGACTCACCAAAGAGCAGGCTACGGATGCCTTGCGATATTATTTATTGCGAGAAATTTCTACCTTTGAAGACGGGGACTATACCTGGGGAAAGTTTCTGGAAAGCTATAACGCGGGACTAGCCAACGGCATTGGAAATTTAACCAGCCGGATTTTGAAGATGGCGATTAGTAACGGCGTCAATCCTATCGGTCCTATTGCCTCCTATCAGTCCGATGTATTGCTTGATAACTATGAACTTCAAAAATACGCCGACCAAATTTGGAAAAAAATCCAGGGTTGCGACGAATACATCCAAAAAAATGAACCGTTTAAAGTTATAAAAATTGACAGGGGAAAAGCGGTAAAGGAGATTGAATATTTATTATCGGAACTGCACGAAATTGCCCTAAGTTTGCAGCCGTTCCTACCAAAAACCAGCGAAAAGATTTTAGCGGTTTTGAAAGAGCCGAAATTGGAAAACATTCCGAGGTTGTTTCCGAGAATAGAATAAATAAAGTATGTCATCCCGACCGACGTCCGTTCAGAGCATTATTCTTTGCCGGACGGAGTGGAGGGATCCCTCCACTCGGCTTCGGATGCACTCGCCTCGGTCGGGATGACATTAGGCTTTTGTTTTTTAAATCTTTAATCTTAAATCTGAAATGCTAATCGACACCCACGCCCACGTAAATTTTCACGCTTTTTTAGACGATGCCAAAGAAGTTTTGCAGCGGGCTTTGGACAGCGGGGTGTGGGTAATAAACGTCGGATCACAGATAGATACATCCAGTCAGTGCGTGGAATTGGCGAACCAATTTCCATCGGGAGTTTACGCGGTTGTCGGCCTCCACCCGGAGCACACACACTCGCAGGTAGTAGATGAAGAAGAAACGCATTTCCAGACCCGCGAGGAAGTTTTTGATTACGAGATATATAAAAAATTGGCGAGGGATCCCAAAGTCGTGGGAATAGGGGAATGCGGCTTGGATTATTATAGGATGCCCGAAGGAGTGGATCCAAAGTTAATTAAACAAAAACAAAAAGACGCATTTCGGGCGCAGGTTAAACTGGCGAAAGAATTAAATAAAGTTTTGGTCATTCACAGTCGTCCGGAAAAGGGGAATAATGAGTTGTTTGATGATTTGCTTGAGATTCTTGACGAGAGCAAAACTGCGGAGCATCTCCTCCTTGCTGAGGGGGAGTCCCGCCCGAAGGGCGGGGAGGGGGTTGGAGCCAACCTAAGATTTGAAGTCCACAGCTTCACGGGCAGCCTTGAGTACCTCCAAAAGTTTTTAGACCGCGGCGGTTACGTAAGCTTTAATGGTATAATCACTTTTGACAAAACCGGTAATATGGAAAAGTTGGTGCGAATGACGCCACTCGATAAAATCATCTTGGAAACCGACTGCCCGTTTCTTACTCCGCCGCCCAACCGCGGCAAACGGAACGAACCGAGTTTTGTAAGGTTTGTCGCAGAGAAGGTGGCTCAAATAAAAAATCTGACGGCCGATGAAATAGCGGAGGCAACAACCCAAAACGCAAAAAATCTGTTTAAAATTTAAATAAGCATACTAGTTAAAATCACGGCCGTGATTTTAACTAGTATGCGGAAAATTTATGCAAAGGTATAATCACAAAAAAATTGAGGCCAAGTGGCAGAAGGTTTGGTTAACAAAGAAAGCTTTTTTGGCTAAGGATTTTTCCAAGAAACCCAAGAAATATATTTTAGTGGAATTTCCGTATCCCAGCGGCGCCGGGCTTCATATGGGACATCTAAGGCCTTATGTGGCTGGGGATGTGTACAGCAGATTCCAGCGAATGCGCGGCTACGAAGTGGTTTTTCCCATTGGCTGGGACGCTTTTGGCCTGCCCGCGGAAAATTATGCCATTAAAATGGGCGTACATCCTTCCATAACCACGGCTCAAAATGTCAAAAACGCCAAAAAACAAATGTTGTCTTGGGGCTTAAGTTTTGATTGGAGCCGCGAGATAAATACCACAGACCCCAACTATTATAAATGGACGCAGTGGCTGTTTTTACAGTTTTACAAAAAAGGATTGGCCTACGAGGCGACGGGTCTGATTAATTGGTGCCCAAAGGACAAAACTGGGCTGGCAAACGAAGAAGTGATAGACGGCAAATGCGAGCGTTGCGGAACCGTCGTGGAGAAAAAAGAACTCCGCCAATGGTACCTCAAAATTACGGCGTATGCCGAAAAACTTTTGGAAGGGCTAAAAAATTTGCCCGAGTGGCCAAGCGCCGTTAAACTCCAGCAGGAAAACTGGATTGGAAAATCAGTGGGGGCAGAAATCTCTTTCCCTGTCATAATGAGTGGTTATAATCAGCGGCGTCATTCTGAGGGAGCGCAACCGACCGAAGAATCTCTTAAACCTAATTTTTTAATATTGCACGGGCGTAATGGTTCGCCGGATAGCCATTTGTTTCCGTGGATAAAATCAGAGCTTGAAAACAAAGGCTTTAAAGTTCAGGCGCCATTAATGCCCAATACTCAGGAACCTGATGATGAGGAACAAGCTGAGTTTGTATTAAAAAATTGCAAAATGGATGAAAATACGGTTATTGTAGGTCATTCCTTCGGCGGCGTTGTGGCTTTGCGTTTGCTGGAACAGGGAGTAAGGATCAAAAAGTTGGTTTTAGTGAGTACCCCATTCTCGGGAAAATTTTTGGACAATAAACCAAGACCTAGTGTCACAAAGGCCTGCAAAAAGGGTTTTGACTTTAAAAAAATCAAACAGAACGCCAAACAGATTGGTTTATTATTTGACACCTCCGATTACGTTGTCCCGATGAGCGACGGTGAGTCTTTTGCTAAAAATTTGAATGTTCCTTTAGTCAAAGCGCGGGGACAGGAACCGCACTTTTCTGGACTAAAAGAACCGGAAGTTTTGTCCTCGATAATTCCATCTATTAAAGTTTTTACTACTCGTCCGGATACCATCTTCGGCGCGACGTATATGGTGGTGGCGCCGGAGCACCCAATAATTGAAAATTCAAAATTGAAAATTGAAAATTGGGAAGACGTTCAGAAATACATCGAAAGCTCAAAGAAAAAGTCCGAAATGGATCGTTCGTCGGAAGGCAAGGAAAAGACCGGCGTGGAGTTAAAGGGAATTAAAGCAATTAATCCGGCAACCAAGGAAGATATTCCTGTTTGGGTTGCGGATTATGTGTTATGGGGTTATGGTACCGGCGCCATTATGGCCGTGCCGGCGCATGATGAGCGGGATTTTGAGTTTGCTATTAAATATAATTTATCAATCACGGATGTTATCTCAAAGCCTGAAGAAGTTAGGATGATCAGCGTTGCTATTCCCCCAGTACCGTACGTCGGCCCAGGTGTATTAAAAAATTCCGGAGAATTTTCCGGAATGAAGTCAGAAGATGCTATTCCAAAAATGGCAGCGGCTTTTGGCAAAGCAACGACTCAATTCAAACTTCGTGATTGGGTATTTTCCCGCCAGCGTTATTGGGGCGAGCCGATACCGATAATTCATTGTCCAAAGTGCGGGATTGTGCCTGTGCCGGAAAAGGATTTGCCGGTAAAGCTGCCGAATGTAAAAAAATATGAGCCGACTGGAACAGGGGAGTCGCCTTTGGCCGCAATTGATAAATGGGTAAATGTAAAGTGCCCTGTTTGCAAAACATCAGCAAAACGCGAAACCAATACAATGCCGCAATGGGCGGGCAGTTCGTGGTACTGGCTTAGGTACACGGATCCGAAAAATAAAAAATCTTTTGCCGACTTAAAAAAGCAAAAATATTGGACGCCGGTGGACGTGTATTTTGGCGGAATGGAACATACAACTTTGCATTTGCTTTACAGCCGTTTTTGGAATTTGTTTTTGTACGATCAGGGTTTGGTTTCATCGCGCGAACCTTATTCCAAGCGCAAGCCACACGGCATAATTTTAGGTCCGGACGGCGAGAAAATGAGCAAAAGCCGCGGCAACGTGGTGAATCCGCAACACATCGTCGCTTCCCACGGCGCCGACACGCTGCGTATGTTTGAATTATTTTTAGGCCCTCACGAAGACACCATTGCCTGGAACGACAAAAGCGTGGTTGGGGTAAAGAGGTTTTTGGATCGCGTTTGGAATTATACAAACATCTCAAATTATGTAGATAGTAAAGTTACAGATGAAAGAGTTAGCAACGCCTTACATAAATTAATAAAAAAAATTACCGAAGATATAGAAAGTTTTTCTTTTAATACTTCGATATCGGCGTTTATGTCCTTCCTAAAGGAAGTTTATAAGACTAATGAGGAATTAATTGAATCAAAATCTGCTTCTGAGAGAGAGATAGGTAAAAAAAATATCATAGCTTTAGGTTTGCCAATTACCAAAAAAGATTTAAAGAAGTTTTTTATTTTGTTGTATCCATTCGCTCCTCATGTTAGCGAAGAGCTGTACCAATTGATTGGTGGAAAAAAGACGTTGCAATTGGAAAAGTGGCCGGAATACGATGAAGCAAAAATAATTGATGAGACAGTAGAGATAGTTGTGCAAATTAATGGCAGAATAAAAGGCAAGCTAATAGTGGACACCGGCAGCGGTCAAGATCAGGTGAGTGCACAGGCTTTGGAGCTTGAGGCAGTTAAGCAAGCCTTAGTTAATGAAATCGTTAAACGGACGGTTTTCGTCCCAAATAGGTTAATTAATTTTGTTGTTTAAAAAAAAGACGAAGTCCAGTACCGCTGGCGACTTCGTCTAAGCACTATTCTTGCTCTTGGAGCATTTCCGCTATTTCTTTTTCCGGCACGCCGTATTCTCGCTCCAAGATCTCCAGCAGGGCCCGTATCAGTTCCGGTTGGATTTCTGAGGCATTGGTTGCCTTCAGAATTAATTCCAATCCCACTTTTGCGGACGGCTGATTAGTTTTCTCGGACAGTGCCTTAATTTGTTCCAGACCCTCTTCCACAAGAATATGGTCGGCCAGAGGAAAGCGGGTCTTGAGATAGCGCAAGAAAGCAGTCCAATTAGCAGGTCTTTTTGTCACGAGACACCTCCTTAACCTTAGCATTATCCCGAATCCGGCTTTTGTCAACTTATTTATGGTAATTATTGATTACAAAAAAAAATTCCATAAGCAAATTATACAGTCTTGCGTTTTAGCCCTTAAACAAGGCAAAGTTTTAGCTTACCCAACAGACACCAGCTACGGTTTGGCCGTGGACGCGAGCAGTATTTCAGCTATTAAAAAGCTTTACCAAATAAAGGGCAGGGGTTTTAATAAGCCGGTGCACATAGTGGTGCCGTCCATTTTATACGCGAAAAAAATCGCGGTTTGGAATAAGTCGGCCGAGAAATTGATGAAAAAGTTTTGGCCCGGCGCGCTGACTTTAATTTTAGAATGCGGAATTCAGAATGCAGAATTCAAAATACTAACAGCCAAGACAGGCTCTATCGGCCTGCGTATGCCAAAGAATTTGATTGCTTTGGGTTTGTCCAGGCAACTTAAAGCTCCCATTACCGCCACCAGCGCTAATGTGTCCGGTCAAACCGACTGTTATTCCGCCGATGATATTATTGCGCAATTTAAAGGTCAAAACTACAAACCCGATATTATAATAAATGCCGGACGGCTGCCTAAAAACAAACCTTCCACTTTAGTTCGCGCTTTTGATGATGTGGTAAAAATCCTTCGCGAAGGCCCGGTTTCCGAAAAACAAATCTTAAATAGTTTACGAAGTACGAAATAATACGAACTTACGAATTCTGCCATTGTTCGTACGTTCGTAAAGCTTCGCCCGCCTGCCAAAGCAAATTTTTATAATAAAGATGCCTGATAATTACCATCAATGCGACTATGACAACCGCCTTTGGCGGGCAGGTACTTCGTAAAATACATTATGTCTAATTTATTAAATTTCCATCTCCCCCATTATTTTAGCAAAGACGTCCGCAAGGAAATGGGGGAGCTTTACGCGTCCTCGGCGATTTCCAATTTCGCGCTGTCCATAATAACTTTGTTTGAGCCGATTTTTTTATATTCCGTTTTGCATTTAAAAATTCCCGCCATATTGCTCTTTATGGCGCTGGTTTATTTTGTCTATATTTTATTAATTCCCTTTGGCGGCAAATTTGCAAGCAACTACGGCTACCGCCACTCCATAGTGTTAAGCGTGCCGTTCCAGATTTTTTACTGGTTGGCGCTTTTGGCCAGCATTGGGCATCCCGCGGCCGTATTTTTAGCAGCGCCGGTTTTGGCTTTGCAAAAATCTTTTTACTGGCCGGGCTTCCATTCCGTTATGGCTTACTACGGGCAGACCGAACAGGTCGGTCGAGAATTTGGTATGATATACGCCATAGAAAATATTTCGCAAATTGGGGGTCCTGTATTGGGCGGAATTTTGGCGCAATACTTTGGCATGCCCGTAGCTTTTTTGGTTGCCTCTTTTATTTATTGCGGCAGTATGATTCCGCTGCTGATGGCTGCGGAAATTTTTACCCCCAGGGCATATTCGTTTAGTCAAACATGGGAACTGTACAAAAATTTTCCAAAAAAGTTTTTGGGCTATTTGGGATTTGGGGACGAGCTTTTGGTGCTCACCGTTTGGCCGATTTTTATTTACATTATTGCCACCAATTATAAAGACACCGGCTTGCTTACCGCCGGAGCGGGGCTTATTGCGACTTTTGTGGCTTTGTTTTTGGGGAAAATTACTGATCAGTATACGAAACGAGTTTTGGTAAAAATCGGCGCGTTTTTTGGCACCATTTTTTGGCTCGGCCGTTATTTTTGCACAAATTTTGTGACGACTTTTGCCGCCGACTCTTTGTCTAAAACCAGCCGCGAGACTATGTTTATTCCACTTTCTACATTGACCTATCTCCGCGCCGAGCAAACCCACGTGGTGCCGTACGCGGTATTTTTTGAGCAATCCCTGGCCGTGGGAAAACTTTCCGCCTGCCTCATAGGCGCCCTGCTTTTTAGCCTGACCAACAATTATATGGTATTATTCACAGTAGCAGGGGCATACAGTTTGCTGTATATGTACATTTAGTTGTAAGTTAAAAGTTGTAAGATTTAAGATAATAGATATGGGGATTGCCGCCGGGTATTTGTTGATTTTTTTTGTTTTAGCCGCAGCTTTGGCTTATGTGGTGTTTATGTCAGATTCCGCCATAGGCCATTTGGATTTTACAAGTAATAGGATCGTTGCCAATCGGGTAATAGATATAATCAAAAGTAAGCATTTGGAGAACGGCAGTTTTTATGATTTAGGGAGCGCCAGAGGAATTTTTGCCGTCAGGATAGCAAAAAGGTTGCCTAAACTTTCGGTCTACGGAATTGATGACAGCCGGTTTCGGATTTTTTGTTCAAACATCAGCGCGAAATTTTTTAAGAATCTTCAGTTTAAAGAACAGGATATTTTTACTGTTGATGTTTCAGGAGCCGATGTTGTATATTTATATCTGCCCAAGGAACTAATGCCGGCCTTGCAAACTAAACTGCAAAAAGAATTAAAGCCCGGAAGTTTGGTCATTAGCAATTCAGTAAGTTTTGATTCCTGGATTCCGGGTGAGACCATAGCGGTAAATAAAAATAAGACGGACTTTAAGAAACTTTTTGTTTATAAACTCGCTTAATTATATGCAAAAGACAAAATTTCAAATTATATACAGAATTTTGAATTGGTAAGCAGCTTGCGCAATTTTTTGGGCATTTTTTGGTTTTTTACTACAATCTAAAATCTTTAATCTTAAATCTAATTATGAACTATCCAAACATTCAAGCGGAAGATTTGGCGGTGTACGAAATTATCAAACGCGAGGAACAAAGGCAAAAAGAGGGGATAGAACTTATTGCTTCTGAAAATTACGTATCCAAAGCTGTGCTGGAAGCCATGGGTTCGGTTTTGACCAACAAATACTCCGAAGGTTATCCAGGGAAAAGATATTATGGCGGCAATGAAATTATTGACCAGGCCGAAACTTTGGCCATTAACCGAGCCAAGGAACTTTTTAACGCCGAGCATGTAAATGTCCAGCCGCTTTCCGGATCGCCGGCGAACTTGGCGGTGTATATGGGCCTGCTTAATCCCGGCGATAAAGTTTTGGGATTTTCTCTAGACCAGGGCGGCCATTTGTCGCACGGTCATCCATTAAATTTTTCCGGAAAACTTTATACCATTATTCCGTACTTTGCCAAAAAGGAGACGGAGATTATAGATATGGATGAAGTGGAGGAGATTGCTTTAAGAGAAAAACCTAAAATGATTTTAGCCGGCTTTTCCGCTTATAGCCGGGATTTAGACTGGAAAAGGTTTAGGATTATTGCCGATAAAGTTGGCGCGTTTTTATTTGCTGATATTGCTCATATAGCCGGACTCATCGCGGGTAAGCAGTTGGAAAACCCGGTGCCGATTTGCGATGTGGTTTCAACAACCACCCACAAAACTTTGCGCGGCCCGCGCGGCGCCATGATAATGTGCAAGGAAAAGTTTGCCTCGGCCATAGACAAGGCCGTGTTCCCCGGAGTCCAGGGGGGTCCGCACGACCATATTAACGCGGCCAAGGCCATTGCTTATGGTGAAGCTTTAAAGCCGGAATTCGCGGAATATTCCAAACAGGTTATAAAGAACGCGCGGGCATTAGCGTCCGCTCTACAAAATCGGGGATATCGGATTGTCTCCGGCGGCACCGACAACCATTTAATGCTGGTGGATTTATTTGGCAGTAAACAAATAACCGGCAAGGAAGCGGAAAAAACTTTGGAGCACGTTGGTATTTCCATAAACAAAAATATGATTCCCTTTGACCCGAGAAAGCCAATGGACCCGTCGGGAATCAGATTGGGTACGCCGGCTCTTACCACGCGCGGCGCCAAAGAAAAGGATATGGAAACCGTTGCCGATTTGCTGGATTCCGCATTGATTCATCGCACCGACGAAAACAATCTCGCCGAAATTGGCCATCAAGTAAAAGAATTTTCCCTAAACTTTCCTGTTCCCGGGATTGAATAAAATAATATAATCAAACAGATTTCCTCGGAGTGTTCCTGTAGTTTCTCCTCCCTTGACCCATTCGGTAAAGCTCAGCGTCACCCCGAACCTGTCGAGGGGTGACGGGAGGGGGCTAGGGGAGGGTGAGAAATGTATTAAATCATTATGCTTATTGATATTGTCATTTTGCCGCCCTCTGATGTTAGGTGGGCGGTAAGCCATTTTAACAAAAAGTTGAAAACGCAATTTCAATTAAAATGGATAGTTGATAACAAAAGGCTTGTCCCACATATTAGCCTATATCATATTAGGATTGATAAAAATAAACTAAGTGAGGTCGTGCTTGAGGTAAATAAAATTGCAAAAAGAGTCAAAAAAGTACCGATAGGTTTTGTGGGCTCTAACGGCCATTACCCATATTTTGGTATTAATGCATCCAAAAGTAATAAACTGTATATTTTGCACAAACAGGTTGTAGAAAAATTGAAAGACCAGAGAAAAGGCGAGATGCCTTTTGTCCATCTGCCTCAGACTTTATTGGCAAAAAAATATGCAAAAAATTATGGAGCCATAGGAGTTTTTAGTAAATATAACCCCCATATAACATTGGGGGCAACAAATAAAGAAAGTGACTTTTTAGCACTGTTGGAGAAAATTAATAAAAATAAAAATCTCTTTAAAAGTTTTATGGCAGACACTATCGCGATAACGGAAATTGATAAGTATTGGCAAGTGGTAAAAATTTTGAAAAAATTTAAACTTAAAGCCTAAATTTCCCATACTCCAGTGTATGGGAAATACGATTGCTACAGATGAACTCCGATTTTTATTTAAATCAACAAAAGCTCTTGGCATCCAGTAATTGGTACCGATGGTTTTGGAAGTTGTGGGGAATTTACGTCGTACTTTTTATTTTTGCATTAGGAATATATTTAATTGCCGTTGGCCAATGGCAAAAAGTAGCCCTTGCTTTCTGCGCTTTTATTTTGGGGCGTTTAATAATTTCGCCGTTAATTTATCTAGTTTACAAAAAAGAAAGGCCTTATCAGCGGCTGAATTTTAAACCCGCCGAGCTATCTTGGTTGTTCTCCAAGATCACAGAAAGACATAATTCCTTCCCATCGGATCACGCCGTGAGTTTTGCTTCCGTTTCCATGGTAATTTTATATTTTTTTCCTGTACTTGGATCGGTAATGGTTTTTGTAACTATACTGGACGGTTTAGGCAGGGTGGTGCTTGGATATCATTATGTTTGGCATGTCTTGGTAGGCTGGATGGTTGGGGTTTTATCGGCTTTGGCGGTCATTTATTGGCTTTCGCCTGTGCTCTTTACCCGCTAGGGGAATTTTGATAGAATAAATAAGATTTCACATGGCCGAGTGGTGGAATGGCAGACACAAACGACTCAAAATCGTTCGCATAACGCATGAGGGTTCGACTCCCTCCTCGGCCACCACGAACCACTCGCAGACTCGGGTTCATGGCGCAGCCAAGAACACGAGGCGTAGAGTGGTGAGTGCCCTGCACCGGAGCCGTCTGACGGCGACTGGTACAGGGCTGCAAACTAAGAAACTGTAGATGAAGAGTTAAAATAAAACAGTTTATGGACAACAATTTTCCCCAGCCCAACATTACAATTCAATCTTTGGATTCTTTTGCCGCGCCGCAAATTGGCACGGCGGCATCTACTAATGCTCCGTCTTTGCCCGCCACCTCGGTATTGCAGGATTTAGCGGTCGTGCCGGCATTGGTTAATGCCGCGCCCGATCCTGAAAAAGTCTCTTATGCCGACGCGCATATTCAGGAAATAGAAGTCGTTAAAATTTCCCCAAATCCGTTTCAGCCCAGAAAGGTATTTGAACCGGCGGCGCTTCGGGAGTTGGCCGACTCCATAAAAGAACACGGCGTTATTCAGCCGTTGGTGGTTACCAAAACGGCCGTAGGTTATGAAATTGTCGTGGGGGAGCGGCGCTTTAGAGCCTCGCAATTGGCGGGTTTAGACAAGGTCCCGGCAATTATTAAGGAATCGATGGTCGACCAGACCAAGTTGGAAGTTGCGTTAATCGAAAACATTCAGCGCCAGGAATTAAATCCCATAGAAGAAGCCCAGGCTTACGAGCGTCTAATGAAGACGTTTAATCTAACTCAAGATCAGGTTGCCAAAAAAGTCGGTAAATCGCGTCCGGCCGTGGCCAATACTGTCCGCTTGCTTAACCTGCCCGCGGAAATTCAGCGAGCGGTTATAGAAGGCAAACTAATGGAAGGCCATGCCAGAGCCTTGCTGGGTTTGAACGATCCGGAAAAAATGCTGTTGATGTATAAAGTGGTTATAGACCAAAACTTAAATGTCCGGCAGGTGGAAAGCAAAGTCCGCGAGCTTATGACCAAGCGGCAAATGGATTCCGCCGCGCCTGACCCCAAACTTTTGGCTATGGAAAGCGAACTGCGCGGCAAGCTCGGTACCCAGGTTAAAATTTCCCGTCAGGGTCAGGGCGGAAAAATTACCATAGAATTTTTTAGCGACGAAGAACTTAGCGAACTCATCCACAAAATGGCCGCGGAAAAGCTTTCCGGAGATGTTGGGTACCTGACGGTTTGATATTTAGATATTAGGAAATTAGGATATTAAGAAATTAAAATAATATCTACAATATCCTAATATCAATCAATATCTATAATTATGTGGATAACCTGAAAAGTATTATAGTATCATATAAACATTTACCTTTACATAAGCCAAAAAATAGCCAACCTTGACATTCGTTTTAATACTGTTATACTTTAGGCAGTTACGTATTAGTTTAGTAATACATTATGAACAGGAATTTTTGCTCCATTGTTATTGTCCTCCCGGTCTCTTTTACAAAGAGCATTCTTTGGATGCAAAAATATAGGGCTAAAAGGTAACTGAAAGTAAAAAGCAATCAAAACAGATACCAAACCTAGCCCTACATACAGGCTAGGTATTATTTTAGGCCAAAGCGGAGTTCTTTTAAAAAACATTTCTGTCCGTGGATTTGCACCGAATTTTTTAACCTTTCGATGCAGTTTCCCGGACAGACAAGAAAAAATTTATTTTGATGGCCAAGCCATCAAACTTCGGTTATCCGAAGAAATTTTTTTTGGTTTATCCAAAGAGTTGGGTGTCCCTTAAGTAAGGGATAGGCAGGCTTTGATGGCCTCGAATTGGTTTGCATCCCGCGTCCAGTAATTACTGGCGCAAACCATTTGAGCTTTCGAAGCTACTTAGGAACCGAGCCGAATGCTCGAAGTACCACCCCAAAGTTTGGGCAGACAAAAGCTCACCTGCTTTTGTAAAAGTTTCTGAGGGAATCGTTCTTCAGTCACCCTGCCCGTCAGTCTTCGCCGCTGCTATGTGGCGAGAAGTACTCACTTGCAAAGTGGGTGAAGATGGGGCAGTCCCTCTTTTGGCCGAGAGTGCTAAAATGGATTGTTTCTAAAATCAGCGAAGCCGCATAGCAAATTAAGAAGGCGAAGCGGCCAACTTTAGGAGGATGTTGAAATGCAGAGTAGTGAGGCCGCACCGGTTCCCCCGGTGCCTGCACCAGAGGCGAATTCAATCGCCAAATGCCGTGCAAGACATGAAAAGCGGCATCAGAAAGATGTAAAGGTGTTAGCGGCAGTACAGACCGAGAGGGAGCGCAAAGCGCTTCGTTCCCTTTTTGTAGGAATGGGTTTTCCGGAGGCACACGACCGTCGTGACCTTATGTATGCGCTGCCGGGCTAGTTAGCACAAGGCCGGTTGGAAATCAAAGTTCGACTAAAATAGGCAATCTCTTTTTAGAGTATAAGTGCCGCGCAAAACAAGTCGAACTGCGATTTCCTTCCGGCCGCAGTTTTTATAAAGAAGTTATAACCACAAAATTTAGCCTAAAATTTTGGACTAAGTTTTGCAGTTGGAATGAAAGAAGAAAGAATCAGGGGGTGGTAAAATCGATGGCGAAGAAACGGTCAGGAGGATTAGCTCACGAGCGTCTTCGGGCAAACGTAGCGGAAAGCTACGCTCACGGAAGGGAAATCGATCCGTCCTCCATAGCCCACAAGGGCGACAGGAAGAAGGTACGAAAAGAGCTTCGTAGACTCGATAGAGCAACAAAAAAGGGAAAATAATACTTCCTAACACAACACTTTTGGTCTCAGATCTTTTGCGCAAATCGTAGCGCAATTTACTTGTTAGTTTTTCGGCTTAACGGCCGAGTTATTTACAAGAGGATCTGAGGCCTTTTTTTGTATACGATATTAATATTTTATAGCTGACAATCCGCCGTAGCTTTGGCGAAGGCGGATGGATAAATTAAAAACCGCCGTTCGGCGGTTGATTTTTTTGCCCGCCTTCGTCTGACTTCGGCGCGCAGCCTTCGCTACGATTTTTTATTATATATCAAACTTCGACAAACCTGCTTCTGGCGTAAGCCAGCCGTAGTCCGCCTTTGGCGGACGAAGGCTGGTCGGGCTGCAGGGAATTGAACCCTGTCTACATGCACCCCATGCATGCGTACTACCGGTATACGACAGCCCGATATTTATTCACACTTAATATATTATAGCTAAAACCCTAATTAATATCAATTATTTTGTTGCACTTTTGTTGCACTAATGCTCGGCCGAGCATTAGTGCAACAAAATAACTTTTCAAGTTATTAGTTTTTATGTTAAAATTACTTCATGAACAGGAAGATTATTTTAGCTTCCACTTCGCCCAGGAGACAGCAGATATTCAAGCTTTTGGATATTAAGTTTAAGGTGGCGGATTCGGGGTATGAAGAAGTAGTGAATCCTAAATTAAAGCATGAAGAGCTGGTAAAATTTTTGGCTTTGGGCAAAGCTCACGCGGCCGCCAAAAAGTATCCAAACGCAATAATCGTTGCGGCCGATACTATGGTTTCGTTCCGCGGTAAAGCAATTGGCAAGCCAAAAAACAAAGAGGAAGCCGAAAAAATACTAAAGGCTTTTAGCGGCCAATCCCATGAAGTTATAAGCGGGGTTGCGGTACTCGATGCAAAAAGCAAACAAGTAATAATTTTTGTGGATAAAATTAAAATTTATTTTAAAAAGCTGTCGCCGAAAGATATAGCTGCTTATATAAAAAGCGGCAACCCTTTTGACAAGGCCGGGGGTTATAACCTGCAGGGTCCGGGGTTTAGCCTAATTTCAAAAATTGAGGGAGATTTTAGCTGTGGGTTGGGACTTCCAATGACGAAGGTTTTTAACACCCTGGAAAAGCTGGGCGTAAAAATTTGATATAATATTAGTAGCCAGCATAAAATTAATTATGCCATAAAAATCAAATGGAAGAGGGGACACCTCTTCCAATAGGGAATTTATGATTTTAAGGGGTAAAAATGTAATATTGCGGCCGGTAAAAATGGACGATGCTCCACGGTTTGTTAAGTGGTTCAACGATCCGGAGGTTTATCAGTTTATTAAGACAAGAGGTATCAACTTAAAAGAGGAACGCAAGTGGGTTAAGGAAAGAATAAGTGGAAAAATAAAGAACGATTTATTTTTGTGTATTGATACCATCGAGGGGATCCATATAGGCACTATTGGGTTGCACAGGATTAACCCTGCCCATAAGTTTGCGACTTTTGGGATAACTATTGGTAATAAAACATTTTGGAATAAAGGACTGGGAAGCGAAGCTGCTCGATTAATAATCAATTACGGTTTTACAAAGTTAAAATTGCACAGGATTGAACTGGACGTTTACAACAACAACCCCCGGGCAATAAAAGTGTATAAAAGAATAGGTTTTAAAAGAGAGGGTGTAAAAAGGCAGACCCGTTTGCAAAAAGGCAAGTTTTTTGACACTTACTTTATGTCTATTTTACAAAATGAATGGAAAGGAAATAAATAATAATGAAAACAGCGTTAATATCGGTTTACAATAAAGAAGGAATAGTTAGTTTTGCCAAGGAGTTGGTTGCTTTGGATTTTAATATTTTGGCGAGCGGGGGAACGGCTAAGGAATTAACATCTGCAGGAATAAAAGTTACCGACGTGGCGTCTTTGGTTGGGGGCGGGGCAATTTTGGGGCACAGGGTGGTGACGCTGTCGAGAGAGGTACACGCCGGACTTTTGGCGCGTAACATTAAGGAAGACCGGGAAGAGTTGGAAAAGTTGAAAATTCCGTTTATAGATTTGGTTTGCGTGGACTTGTATCCTTTGCAGGAAGAAATTGCTAAGTGGAGTCAGGGAACCCTCACCCCGGCCCTCTCCCAAAGGGAGAGGGAAGAAGGCAGGAACGCGGTTATTGAGAAAACCGACATTGGCGGGCCAACAATGTTAAGAAGTGCGGCAAAGGGGGGAAGGATTGTGGTTTGTGATCCCGATGATAGAAAGGCTGTCATTAGTTGGTTAAAAAGCGGTGAGACGGACAAAGGAAAATTTATATCGGCGCTCGCGGCCAAAGCGGAAGCCATAGTGGCGGATTATTGTTTGGTTTCGGCTAGGTATCATTCCGCCGGGAAATATGAGGGTATGGTTGTTCGAGAAATTTTAACCTGCAAGTATGGAGAGAACGCTTATCAGGCTCCCGCTGGGTTATATGGGGAGCAAACCATTATCCACGATCCTTTATCTTTGACCGAGTTTAAAGTAATGGCCGGAACGGCCCCAAGCTATAATAATTTGGCGGATGTGGACAGGCTATTGCAAACTATAACGCATATTGCGGCGGGGTTTGATGTGAATGGGAACACCCTCTCTGCCCTTCGGGCATCTCCCCCAAAGGGGGAGAGCTCCGCGACCGTTCCGATGATAGCTGTTGGGGTTAAGCATGGAAACCCTTGCGGCGCGGCGGTAACGGATGAGCCGTTGGAAGCAATCAAAAAAATGCTGGAGGGGGATTTGCGCGCGATTTTTGGTGGCTTGGTTATGGTAAATTTTCCGGTTGACGAAAAATTGGCGGAAGTTTTATTGACGCACAAAATGGACAAAGGAAGAAGGCTACTTGATGGAATAATTGCACCTTCTTTTACATCGGGGGCGATTGATTTGTTAAAACGCAAAGGCGACAAGTGCCGGTTTATGGTGAATCCGGCACTGTTAACACTTTCAAAAAATTCACTAGACCAACATCGGCGGTTCCGTTATGTGCGCGGCGGATTTTTGTCCCAGCCGAATTATAGTTTTATCGCGGATTTGCAAAAGGCGGAAATTGTGGGAGATAAAAAAATTAATAAAAACCAGAAGACTGATTTAGTTTTAGCCTGGGCAATTGGTTCTACTTCAAACAGCAATACCGTCACAATAGTTAAAGACGGTATGCTGCTTGGCAACGGCGTGGGCCAGCAGGACAGGGTTGGCTGCTGCCAGTTGGCCATTAAACGAGCCACCGATGCCGGCCACAAAATAAAAGACGCCGTTGCTTACAGCGACAGTTTTTTCCCTTTTGTGGACGGAGTGCAAACTTTAGCCGACGCCGACATAAAGGCAATTTTTGCCACATCCGGTTCGGTGCGCGATGGGGAAGTAAAGGAATTTTGCGTAAAAAATAATATTAGTTTGATAATGTTGCCGGATTTCGAGGCACGCGGTTTTTTTGGGCATTAAAATTAAAATAATCCTTTTGCATTAACGTACTAGCCTGCCCGTCGTAGCTTTAGCGGAGGTAGGCACACTAAAGCAAAAGGATATAATTTTAAATTAGTAATATTAAAAAATTAATCTTAAATTTATGCCACACTATGTATGTACCGGCGGGTGCGGGGGAGTATCGGAAACTCCCGGCACCTGCCAGGCGGAAAGTTGTTCGCTTCACGGCCAACCGTTAAAGGAATGCAACTGCACTGACGGTAAGCACGAGGAAGTTTTAGATCAAGAACATCAATAAATAAACCCCCTCCACGGCCAGCCATGGAGGGAGTTTTATAACCTATTGGCTTATAAGATTCTGCACGGTCTTAGTCAGTGAGGCGTCACCGGTGGCTGTCGTCAGTTTAGCCGGCCAGGTTTTGTCGCTAACGTCAATATCGGGCAAAATGCCGTTGCCCTGAATTGGCGGCTGGCCTTCTACGACTGTCAGGGCGGTGACTAAGTGCACCGAATAAATTTGGTTAAAATCAAACTGGTCCGGAATGGGGAAAGGCTGCTCGTTTTCCACCGTGCCCCAACCGTAAGTTTTTGTGCCGACCAAAACGCCGACCTTAAATTTTTGCATCGCGCCGGCGAGCAGCTCGGTGGAAGACTGGTCTTGCCCGTCAATTAAAATTATTATTTTTTTAAAACTCTGGAGGCCGGGCAATTTGTCGGCGGAGGTGGTAAACGATTGGTAATTGCCCTGATTAAGGAATTGGTAGGCAACCTGGTTTTGGCCAATAAAAAAACCCAGCATTTGCGGAATTAAATCCAGGTAGCCGCCAATGTTGCCGCGCAAATCAAAAATCAGCGCGTCCGGCCGGTTATTTATGCCGTTGACCGCGTCGGTAAATTCTTTTATTGACGTGGTCGGCGAAAAGCGGACAAAATGCATGTAAAAAATTTTCGGCGACAGTTGTTTGCTGATTATGGTGGCCTGGAGGCCTTGAGCGTCGTACAATTGTTTGCTGGACGGCTTGGACAGGGTCGCGTAGGCATTGTTGATTTTGGCCAATTTTTCTTTGGCTTGGGGCGTGTTTTGTTCGCTTAAGTCCGCTGCCTGCTTTTGGTAGCTTTGCTGGATTTGCGCTTCGGTGGCGTTGTTGTTAACACCTAAATCGGCGTAAAGATTTTGGTTCGGCGTGACGTTATTGAGTTCATACATCAGCGCTTGCTGGGAGGCTTGGGTGTAAAGCGCGCTGCGGCCGGCCGGCGGCAGGTTGTTTAAAACGTTGGCGGACAAGAGAGAAGTGTAGAGATTTTTTTGCGTTATGGTTAAGCCGTCCATGGCCTGGGACATCATAGCTTCCAGCCCGGCCTTATTGGGGCTGGTTAAAGGTACGTATTTACCCAACACCTTATCGGAAGCATCTTGGTAAAGTTTGGTGAGCTGCGGCTCTGAAATTTTATCCCAGTAATTTTTTTGGATGGTGTCGTAAACTTCGTCGGTAAAGGCCAGGTAAGAGCTTTTGGGCAGGCTGGCGGCCGGCGCGGGCTTGTTGCCCTTGATTTTTATCGCGGCAAAAATCCCCGCGCCGATTATTATTAGCGTTATCAAAATCCACGGCACGGTGTTGGGATTGAGTTTTTTCATGGTATTAATTGGTTCGGGTTGAGGGCCATCCTCTCGGGAAGTCCCAAAGGATGACCCTCAAGGGGAAAGATTATCTTTATTATACCAAATAAAAAACCCCGGGGTTATCCGGGGCTTTAATCATAAAACTATTTTGCCTTAGCCTTGGTTTTAATGCATCTGGTGCAGGCTTTTACCCTTTTTCCGTCAAAAACTGCGTACTGCAAATTAGGCAACAGCCTGCGAATGGAGGCTCTCATACTGTGGGAACGCTTTATAGTGCGGGAATAAATTTTACCGCATTGGGTGCATTGTCTGGGCATGGAATTAGTAGATAGAAGTTAGAATTTAGTAACTAGTAGATTTTAACACAGTTTGATATAATGGTCAAGAAGATTATCATTATCCTTTATCATTTATCTTTGACTAAAACGGTTAAGGATAATGGATAAAAGATTAAGGATTTACATTGGACATAATCATAATTCTTATAATCCTGCTTTTTTCCGCCATTGTGCACGAGGTTTGTCATGGGCTTATGGCGGAAAGATTGGGGGACGATACGGCCAGGGAAGCCGGGAGGATTACTTTAAATCCTATTTCCCATATAGACCCTTACGGTTCAATTCTTTTGCCTGCGTTGATGTATTTCGCGCAAGCGCCGTTTACTGCGCACCCGATAATTTTTGGCGCGGCTAAGCCGGTGCCGGTGAATTTTAGCCAGTTGCACCCGCGGAAGCTCGGTATGATTTTAGTCAGCTTGGCCGGCCCGTTTTCTAATTTTGCGCTGGCTGTCATTTGCGGGTTAATTATTAAGGTTGGTCTTGCCAATGCCATTGCTTATCCGATTTTAGTGGACGCGATTTTTGTAAACCTGCTTTTGGGGACTTTTAATTTAATTCCCATTCCGCCGCTGGATGGCAGTAAAATTATAGTGGCTCTGGCTCCCGACGAATGGATGAACAAAATTTTAAGCCTTGAGCGCTGGGGATTTATTTTAATTTTGATATTTTTATACCTCGGCTGGCTGGAGAATATTTTACTGCCGGTACTAGGTTTGTATAGTAGAATATTTAGGATTGATTTAGGGCTTTAGTGTCAAAGGTGCTCTTTGACATCGCGATATCCAAATGTCAAAGAGCACCTTTGACACCGGATTTGTAGATTTTTAAAACTAAAAATAAATGCCATTTAAAAGAATTTTTACCGCTTTGATTATTGGTGTTCTAATGGTGGCCGCGAATTTAGTTATTCACGAGTCGGGACACGCTATAACCGCGATAAGATTTGGCGGCCAGGTTACGTCAATAGAATTTTTGGGGATGCAGGTCTACCCGAGAGTCTTTTATCACGGTTTTCATGGGTTTTTGGGACAGGTGGCTTACACCATTGTGCGGTTCGGGTCGTTCGGCTGGGTAACGCTAATGGGGTCCGGTACAACCTGGCTGGCATCTATATTTTTTCTGTTTTTAATTTATGCTTTATATTTTTTAAAAATCCGCAATTTTGTACTAGAAACAATTGCTTTATTTGGCTCGCTGATGTTTTTAGATATGCTGACTTATATATTAGGCCTTCGTTTTACCGGTTTGCAGGAACCTTTGGTGGCCGCGAAGTATTTAGGGTGGAATCAAAGTTTATTTGTGGCGTCAGCTTTTACGCTTGGTGTAATCCAGCTGATTTTACTTTTAATTTGCCTAAAAAAATCCGGTTACTGGAAATATTTTTTAAGTGTCAAAGGCGCTCTTTGACACTGCGATATCCAAATGTCAAAGAGCACCTTTGACACACGAACCCTTTATAAAAAGTTCAAGCGCCGACCCTTTCCCGCTGGTTTGCGGTTGGGTGTCGGCGCTTGGGTTGAGTGGGCGGCGTTATAAAGCGAGGCGGGGAAGTCCCTTGAGAAGAGGACCATCTGCTGGCAGCGGAGCTACCCTAGCCCCGCAAAACAGACAGTAGTTGGCTTCATTCAGAATTTCCAGATAGCCATCAAAGTCTTCATCGTAGATGGGAGCGTCTATCCCAAACCCCACTACTTGGTAGAAACGGCCGTCTCGATAGAATGATTGGCGTTCTTCCAACCCTGGACACATATGGGTTGTTGTCTCTGTTGAAAGGTACTCTCTTAGCGTAGGCCAGCTGTTGCAAGTATCTTCCGCCATCGATTGATTTCCTCCTTTTGTCGCGGATGCGATAGCCCAGAATACCAAAGAGAGAGAGTTTTGTAAAGGCACTTTACCGGCGTCATTCTGAACCCGAATGCATCTGAGGGTGAATAATCTCTTTAAAGTTAACGAGATCCTTCGGTCGGCTGCACTCCCTCAGGATGACGCCGTATACAAAAATTGTTGTTGACTTTTTTAGCAAAGTTGGTATAATAGCAGTAATTGAACCCCACACCAATTTGGCAAGGTTTTAAATCTTAACCATTTTGGTCAATATTCTGGTTCAGCGACAATCCCTAAATCAATTAACAAATTGGTGAGGGGTAAATAAGAAACCCCCGTGAAAGCGGGAATTACCTTTTATCGGTCGCAAACATAGGGAAGCAACTCCAACAGGTTTCTGGAGATCGGTCACATTATCATTCATTGATAGACTGACCCGCCATAGCTTTAAGCGAAGGCCGGGGTACCTAAAATGCGAAAGCAGAAGATCTGACATCTTTTGTCAGTTTTTTTATGCCTTATATTTATTCAAGATAATAATTTATCCACGAATTCACTAATAACACGAATTACACTAAACCAGTGTTCGTGAAATTGGTGACATTCGTGAATTAGTGGAGAAAGAATGCCCACAATCAACCAGTTAGTGCGTAAGGGTCGGCACCCATTTGCTTACAAAAGCAAGTCGCCGGCGCTAATGCGCAGACAGAACTTAATAAAGAACAAGACATTATTCATAAAAACCGGCGCGCCATTTATGCGCGGCGTGTGCTTAAAGGTTTATACCACTACGCCGAAAAAGCCGAACTCGGCTTTGCGTAAAGTGGCCAAGGTTAAGCTGACCAACGGTATGGAAGTGATTGCTTACATTCCGGGCATTGGCCACAACCTGCAGGAACACAGCGTTGTAATGATCCGTGGCGGACGTGTAAAAGATTTGCCTGGTGTCCGCTACCACATTGTTCGTGGAAAACTAGATACTCTCGGAGTCGACGGGAGAAAGAAGAGCAGGTCTAAGTATGGAACTAAGAAGAAATAAATTAATAGAAGCGAAAACAGACGCGAAGTCTGCAACGCGAAAATAAAAGCGAATTCGCGTTTACCTTCGCATGATTAATTCGCGTATTGGTTCGCTTCTACCTAAAAACTATGCCAAGAAAATCCAGAAGTTACGATAAACATGTCCCGGCTCCGGATCCTAAATATGGATCGGTTAAATATGCCAAATTTATAAATTACATAATGGAGCGCGGAAAAAAGAATGTTGCGCGCAAGATTTTTTACGATGCCTTGGACATTGTCGGCGAGAAAATTGCCGCAATGCCAGCTTCTCAATCAGCGCCCATAAAACAGGCTGTTGATCCCAAAGCCAAAGCGTCCGATAAAAAAGCTGCCGCCGAAGTTAAAACAGTTGTTGAAAAGCCCGTTGTCCACGCGGACGCCCCAAAACAGGAAAAGAAATTGGACGGCCCCCGTTCGACAAGCTCAGGGTCTTCCGCTACATTAGATAAAAAATTAGACGGAAGAGCCGTATTTGATATTGCTTTAAAAAATGTCGCTCCTTTAATGGAATTAAAATCCCGCCGCATTGGCGGTGCCAACTACCAGGTGCCAATGGAAGTCCAGGAACCCAGAAAATCCACATTAGGGATGCGTTGGCTTTTGGCCGCGGCTAAAAGCAAAAAAGGTATGCGTATGGCCGAACGTTTGGCCGGAGAAATAATGGATGCCTACAACAAGACTGGTATAGCCATGAAAAAGCGCGAAGACGTGCACAGAATGGCAGAGGCGAACAAGGCTTTTGCGCATTTTGCTAGATTTAACCGCAGATAAATTTTAGATCACAGATAAAACGCAGATGACACAGATGTCGCTAATCGCGCTCCGCGTAATCTGCGTGCAGAAAAAATCTGCGATCGGAACTTTGAAAATTTAGACAAAAAAAGAATGCCAACCCGTACCGCAATGCTGCGGCCGGTGTCGGCATCCTACGTTAGGTCACCAGTTCGAGGGTAAACCCGTTCAAAGTGTACGGACGGTAGGTGGTGTAGCCCGATGTGAGGTCGAGCCGAGGTCTCCCCTCAAACCATACTACCTCGTAGATTTGCCCTACTTCAGGAGCTGAAAAGTGGGGTATCGGTTGAAACTTGTGATTTACGGCAATGATTCGGAACTTGTCTCCCCTTCGCCACTTAGAATCATCATCGAGCTTTCCTTCTCGAATCTTCGGCATAATCCTCCTTCCCGTCCTATTTCCGACCGATTGCCGGATGTTGGACATCCCAGAATAGCAAATACCAGGAATTTTGTAAACAGCCGATAAATCGGCTAACTACAAGCAAAACAAACTTAAATCTAAAATCTTTAATCTTAAATTTAACTTATGCCCAGAGAATATTCTATAGACCATACCCGTAATATTGGGATTATCGCGCACATTGACGCGGGGAAGACCACGGTTACCGAAGGTGTTTTGTACAACACCGGTATGATTCACAAAATCGGCGCCGTGCACGAAGGCGANNTGGATGGAGCAGGAGCGCGAGCGCGGAATTACCATTACCGCCGCGGCCGTAACATGTTATTGGCAACCCCGCTTTATTAAGCTGGCCGACGACACTAAATACAAAATTAACATTATTGACACTCCCGGCCACGTGGATTTTACCGTGGAAGTGGAGCGTTCTTTGCGCGTGCTCGACGGTGCGGTTGTCGTTTTTGACGGAAAAATGGGTGTTGAACCGCAAAGTGAAACTGTATGGAGGCAAGCCGACAAGTACCACGTGCCTCGCATGTGCTTTATTAACAAAATCAACCAAACCGGCGGTGACTTTTATAAGTCTCTGGACTCTATCCACAAAAGATTATCGCCAAACGCTTTTCCTATCCAGTTGCCAATTGGTTTTGAAAAAGACATTAACGGCGTAGTGGACTTAATTAACATGAAGTCCTACACCTATAAAGATTTTACGGACAAAGAATTTGTTGTCGGTGAAGTTCCAGCCGACATGCTGGAAAAAGCCAAAGAGTGGCGCCATAAGCTTTTGGAAAAAGTTGTGGAGAGCGATGACGCTATAATGGAAAAATATTTAGCCGGCCAGGAATTAACAGAAAAAGAATTTTTAACCGCCATTCGTAAAGCCGTGCAGGGCGGAGCATTCTTTCCGGTTTTGGGCGGCGACGGACGCGGAATTATTGTGCAAACAATTCTGGACGCCGTAACCAACTTTTTGCCTTCTCCTGCCGACAGGGGAGTAGTAAAAGGGCACGACTTAAAAACCGGAGCCGACATAGAAAGACAGCCGACCGATGAAGAACCGTTTACGGCTTTGGCGTTTAAAATTGCTACTGACCCGTTTGTAGGAAGACTTTGCTTTTTCCGCGTATACGCCGGACACCTGGATGCCGGAAGCTATGTGCTTAATGCGCGTACCGGCAACAAAGAACGCGTTGGCCGTATTGTGCGAATGAAAGCCGACGACCGCGAAGAAGTTAAGGAAGTTTTCGCCGGCGACATTTGCGCTTTGGTAGGACCCAAAGACACCTTTACCGGGGACACTCTTTGCGACGTGGATAAACCAATACAGCTCGAACGAATTAAATTTGCCGACCCGGTTATTCATATGTCCATTGAGCCAAAGACTAAGGCTGACCAGGAAAAAATGGGTATTGCCCTTTCCAAATTGGCCGAAGAAGATCCAACCTTTAAACTTTCCACGAACGAAGAAACCCAGCAGACCATTATTGGCGGTATGGGTGAACTTCACCTTGAGATTATCGTGGATCGTATGAAAAGAGAATTCAAAGTGGAAGCCAACGTGGGCAAACCGGAAGTCGCTTATAAAGAGACCATCAAAAAGATTGCCGAAGCCGAAAGCAAATACATCCGCCAAACCGGCGGTCGCGGACAGTATGGACACGTATATTTGCGCGTTGAACCTATGGAACGCGGCAAAGGTTACGAATTTTTGGACGAAATAGTCGGCGGCGCTATTCCAAAAGAATACATTAAACCAATCGATAAAGGTATTCAGGAGTCCGCGGCTAACGGTGTCATCGCGGGCTACCCTCTGGTGGACTTCCGTGCCGCTGCTTTTGACGGTTCCTACCACGAAGTAGACTCTTCGGAAATGGCGTTCAAAATCGCGGGTTCAAAAGCTTTGCAGGATGCGGTTAAGCACGCCGACCCGATTATTCTGGAACCGGTAATGAAAGTGGAAGTTATAACTCCGGAAACCAACATGGGCGATGTAATTGGAGACTTGAACAGTAAGCGCGCGCAAATTAACGAAATGACCGACCGCTTGCATCTTAAAGTTATTGACGCCATGGTTCCGCTGTCCGAAATGTTTGGTTATGCCACGGCTTTGCGTTCTATGACGCAGGGACAAGCAAGCTATACAATGGAATTTGACCACTACGCCGAAGTGCCGAAGAACGTTGCGGCGGGGATTATAGAGAGCAGAGCGGGTATTAATGTTCGTAAAGGAATGTAATTGTAGAAGCGAAAATAGACGCGAAGACTGCAACGCAAAATAAACGCTGATGGAAACATCGGAACATCAAAAGATGTAGGGGCGGCTCTCTGAGCCGCCCTTGTTTTTTGATAATTTTTGGGGTAGACTGACTATGAAATTAAAGAGTTTTTTTATGCGCGGAGAGTTATCAAGCGAACAGGAAATTGATATCGGTTTTACTCCCATTACCCCTGAAAATAGATGGGATGTAATTCACGGCCAGCAAGCGGAATTTTATCAAAGATTAAGCGACCCCGAGCGTACAACTATGGCCGACTTGTTGTTGGTTTTAGAAAGAGCCAAAGGTCAAATTAAGAGTATCACTGGGATATCGGCAGCTCAAATTCAGGAATTGAAGAAGGTCAGAAAGCAGAATAATACCACTTGGATGAATCATAGATTAAGTTTAATTACAGATAAACAGGCTTTGGTTGCCGTGCAGGAAGAAATTAAAAAAAGATTAAATAACGAAAAATAATTTATGGCAAACCTACAGGATATAATCAATCTGGCAAAAGCCGATGGAGGCAAGTTTTTTGTTATTGACGAGACAGGGGAGGCGAAGCTAGTAATAATGAATATAGAAGATTACCAAACGCTTTTGCTCGGTAAACTCAAAAGGCAAATAGAAGATGTGGAAGGTATAAACAAAATTATTACCCAAGCCCAGCTCCAGGAAGATTTGCCCATGTATTCAGCTCCGAGTCCTGCGACCAAAGGTCCAAAAGTCGTAGACCGGCCGCGTATCCATGAAGAGCGCGTTGGCGTAGATTTGCGCGCCGAAGTCATAGACCCGAGTTTTGACTTTGAAGGGCCAAAAATGGAAATTGATGATTTATAATAAAAAGAGTATAATAAATTTATGATTTACAAATTTACAACAATTATTAATAAAGAGGGGAAGTGGTTTGTTGCCAGGTGCGTTGAGCTTGGGGTGGTTAGTCAGGGCAAAACTGTAGAATCCGCACAGGATAATTTAAGAGAAGCTGTTGAATTATATTTAGAAGATACGCCAAAGGCAAAAAAATATTCCGTCAAAAACCCCGCTTTAATTACAACTCTTGAAGTGGCAAATGGCTAAAATTTTTTCGGGCAAACAAGTAATTAAAATATTGTGCAGGCAGTTTGATTTTGTTGAGGTTTCCCAAAAAGGTAGCCATGTTAAGTTGCGAAAAACCCTCTTTAACCAAACAATTGCAACTATTGTGCCTTTACATAAGGAATTATCCCGAGGCACTTTTCGGGGAATTTTAGATTTGGCTCAAGTTA
The DNA here is from genome assembly GCA_003151625.1 of Candidatus Doudnabacteria bacterium. Lineage (GTDB taxonomy): Bacteria > Patescibacteriota > Doudnabacteria > UBA920 > UBA920 > PALSA-1336. The sequence continues at coordinate 48,773 of PLYC01000032.1, read as the reverse complement.
GCGAAGAGGATTTTTTAAAGTTTAAATAACATGAAAAAATATTTTATCATCGCAACAATTTTATTTTTAGCCGCTGCGTGTTCCAAACAGCAGCCTGCTGTTCAACCTGTTCAACCCGCACAAAATCAACAGGGAACAACCACGCCGGCTACGGCGACCTCGACCCCGGCAAAACCGGTAACGCCAACAACCCCGTCTGTATCTTTGGAAGTTTACAACAACGCCGCCGAACATTTTAAGATTTTATATTTAAACAATTTTACATTATTTACCGGCGCAAAAGTAAAAGCTAATAATACCAAAGGCGTAAATTTTTCCGCTTGTGTGCCTTATGGGCTTATGCCGGATATGTGCTTTGTGTTAAACGGCCAGCCGTATTTAAATACTAATTTAGGATCTGCCGGTGTTGCCGTATCGGTCTTAAAAAATAAAACAACCATTGGCGATTGCGGAACATTTTCCGCCCTGGATTTAGCCGGCGGCCATACTACAGACGCTGTGCAAGGCAATGGTGTTGTTTTTGTCACCGCGGTTAATACCGACGCCGGTGCCGGGAATTTTAGCGAAACGCACTACAACAGGGCATTTTACGGCAACCTTTGTTATGAGTTAGACGAAACCGCGCGCTGGACCAATGCCGAAAATTATTCCCCGCCAAGAACAGAGTTCGACCGAACCGATATTTGGAACAAGCTGGATGTTTTAAGAAATGGATTTGAGTTTGTTAAATAGGGAGTTGACAGAATCGGCAAATATCTTTAAAATAAGTTGTAGTTCACCCACCAAAACTTTGCGATGATATTTTGAGTTTTGTAAAATGGTTAAACTTATGTTGGCCATCGCAATAATTCGGCAGTATTGGGCAAAGTTTAGGCGGGTTAAATAATTAATTTATTGCTCTGGATAACGTCATCTCGGCGTAAAAAAAGAGATCCCTTTGGCGCTGTGGCGGATCGATACGCTTTAGCGCTTAGGGAATCTCGGGCAATATTAGCAATTAGTGAATAGCAATTAGCGGTTAGCCATACAGTTTGGCTAAATGCTAAAGGCTAAATGCTAAATGCTACAAAGAAAGGCAAACACAATGGCAGAGAAATTTGACCGTAGCAAGACGCACGTCAACGTAGGAACCATCGGTCACGTCGACCACGGAAAAACCACATTGACCGCGGCTATTACTACCGTCTTGAGCAAAACCGGCGGCGCCAAGGCCCGTGCTTATGACAGCATCGACAACGCCCCCGAAGAAAAAGCCCGCGGTATTACCATTAACACCGCGCACGTTGAATACGAAACAGCCAAAAGGCACTACGCCCACGTAGACTGTCCTGGACACGCCGACTACATTAAAAACATGATTACCGGTGCCGCTCAAATGGACGGCGCAATTTTGGTAGTCAGCGCAGCCGACGGCCCAATGCCGCAGACCCGCGAACATATTTTGCTCGCCAAGCAGGTAGGCGTACCGTACATTGTGGTTTATATGAACAAGTGCGATATGGTCCAGGACGCGGAGCTTTTGGATTTAGTTGAAGAAGAAATTCGCGATCTTTTGACCAAATATGAATTCCCGGGAAAAGATACCCCAATTATCCGCGGAAGCGCCTTAAAAGCCTTGGAAGGGGACGAATCGGAAATGGGCGCTGGTTCCATTAAGAAATTGCTTGACGTTTTGGACACTTACATCCCCGATCCAAAGCGCGAAACAGACAAACCGTTCTTAATGCCTATAGAAGACATCTTTAGCATTGAAGGACGCGGAACCGTGGTCACTGGTAGAATTGAACGCGGACAAATTAAGATTAACGAAGAAATCGAAATTGTCGGTTTAAAGCCTACTCAAAAAACCGTGGTCACCGGTATTGAAATGTTCAACAAACAGTTGGACAGCGGTATGGCAGGGGATAATGCCGGAATTTTGCTCCGCGGCACCAAGAAAGAAGAAGTGGAACGCGGGCAAGTTTTGTGCAAACCAGGTTCTATTACTCCTCACACCGAATTTGAAAGCGAAATTTACGTGCTTACTAAAGAAGAAGGCGGACGCCACACCCCGTTCTTTAAGGGTTATAAGCCGCAATTCTATATTCGCACAACCGATGTGACCGGAGACGTAACTCTTCCTGAAGGCCAGGAAATGGTTATGCCCGGCGACACCGTAAAATTGGTAATTAAACTTATTACCCCGGTAGCCTTGGAAGAAAAAGGCAAATTCGCCATTAGAGAAGGCGGACATACGGTAGGAGCCGGCGTAGTCACGAAAATAATAAAATAGACGACCGTCAACGTGAGCCTTGTAGTTACAAAGATTATAAAATAAGCTGATAAGCTTGTAAGTTTATAAGCGAATCAGTACAACACAAAACTCTGCCAATATCGGCAGAGTTTTGTGTTGTGGATATTTCAGCTCTTGAGTAAGTTTGCTTAAATAAGTTGGGCTTTTGACAAAAATATTTTAGGGTTTATACTTAAAAGACCTGAATTTTTAAAGATTGCTAATATGTCTGAACTTACCAGAGAATATTTTGATAATCATTACAAAGAGTTGATTGAGTTTCTTGGCGAACAATTTGGCAAAGTTAATGAGCAGTTTGGTAAAGCCGCAAAGGGTGTAAAAGATGGTTTTGCTGAACAGGAAATAAAGCTCAACTTTATTCAAATGGAAATTGCCAGTTTTAAGAAAGATTTGTCCGCTCTTTCTAAACGTACCAAAGAAGATGATAGCGTTTTTGCAAGCGATTTACTAAAGCTCAAAAACCGCTTTAGTAACCTGGAGAAAGAGTTTAAGAAATTTAAAGCAGTTCATGCTTAACTACTTAATTATTTTGAAAAAATTTAACAAGCGGATAAGTTCAACAAAAACGCCCCGCCTCTCTTTTTCCCTCCTTTGACTCATTCAATGTAATTCAGGGTCACTCTGAGCCCGTTGAAGGGTGACGGGAGTGGTTAGGGAAGGGTGATGGGAGTTTTTGATTAGCCTAATGATGAACCCGTGACGTATTAACGTACTAGTACGCTAGTTGTTGCGCACCCGATGTAACAGCTGGCATTTTCTTTCTTAAATCGGCCATAAGCTGACCGGCTTGAGAAAGGGGACAAGCGGCGAGATGCTTGTCCCGAAGTGTTTTAGGAAGCGTTGATGTTGCCGGCTCGCCATGCACCGAATAGTGCTGTGGCGTCGCGCCGTCGGCGTGGAGTTATTTCGAAAGGGTAACGCAGGGGCAGCGTTTTGATATTGACCCCTGAGCAGCGATCTTTCGATTGTCCGCTAGTGCGAACATTGCGAACATACAGATGGCCAACGTTATGGCAAGGCCCCATTTGATGGCGCTGTTCCAAGCGTCTTTGTTGTCTTGAACCCACTGCTTTGTGAATTTGTCGAAACTATCCTCGTTTTGCATCATGTCTCCTTTTGTATCTTATTGTATCTTAACTTACAAAGATTTTAGGTACTTTTAAAAGCGCATAAAATCTTTGGAAGTAGGTGCTTCCTAAAAATGGTCTCCTCATAATTTGACTTATATTATATCACTTTTTACTCTTTTTGTCAATACCCCCTATTTCTATTGACAAATATTGGAACTTACTATAAACTATTGCAAGTGGTTACTGAACATTTCAGTAGACCCTATTTTATATCAATTAATATAAGCTTTAGAGCTAAATACAAGGTCTTTAAAAATGGATAAGGATGTTTCAGCCCCAAAGATTCGCATAAAGATAAAAGCTTATGACCATAAGCTTATTGATCAAAGTGCCAAGCAAATTGTAGACACTGCCAAAAGGACGGGGGCTACTATTTCCGGGCCAATTCCTCTTCCAACTGAAAAGACCAAATATACTGTATTGCGCTCCACTTTTGTACACAAAGACAGTCGCGAACAGTTTGAAATGCGCGTGCACAAAAGACTCATCGATATTTTAAACGCCACTCCCAAAACCATAGACTCACTTACCAATTTAAACTTACCGGCCGGTGTAGATGTGGAAATAAAGATGAGTTAGTAGAAGCTAATTAGTAGAAGCGAATAAGACGCGAAGACAGCATCGCGAAAGAGACGCGAAGCAATAAAATATTATTTTGTAGATTAGTTCTCATCTGCCAAAGCAAACGAGCTCAACACCTGGGAAAACGATTTACTCATACGATTGAAGATAATCCATTGTCTTTATTTGTGCGGGTGAATCCCGCACTTTTTTATTTATAAAGCTAATTCGCGTTTATCCTCGCGTAGAATTTCGCGACAACCTCGCTTCTATAACAAATGAACTTTTTGGTTGGTAGAAAACTTAATATGACCCAGTATTTTGACGAAGCCACCGGCGAAGTAATTCCCGTGACTGTTATTTCAGCCGTCCCAATGACCGTTACCCAGGTTAAGACCAAAGAAGGCAAAGACAAATATGGAGCGGTTCAGGTTGGCATAGACAAAAAGACCAAAGTATCTAAATCTTTGCAAGGCCACTTAAAGGATTTGGGTGCTTTTGCCGTTTTGTCGGAATTCCGCGTAGAAGATGCCGAAAGCTACAAAAGAGGCCAAAAAATTGATATTTCCGGCTTCAAACCCGGCGAAATGATTAATATCCAGGGCACAAGCAAGGGTCGCGGTTTTGCCGGCGCTATGAAGCGCCACGGTTTTCACGGGTTTCCGATGACTCACGGCCATAACAAGCCAAGAAGCGTTGGTTCTATCGGACAACGTTTCCCCCAGCACGTCAGAAAAGGTATGAGAATGGCAGGACACATGGGCAACAGCGGCGTTACCGTAAAGAATTTGCAGGTAATTGAAGTAGACGTAAAAAGAAATTTGCTTACAGTAAAAGGCGCCGTTCCGGGACATCCTACAGCCTTAGTTAAAATAATTTCCACCGGTAAAGTAAATCAGTTGGTAAAGGTGGAAGTTGTTAAGGAAGAAAAGAAGAAGAAATAGACCGCTGAATGGACGCTGAATTTAACACCAACGCTGATAAGACGCTGAGAGCGTAGTTATCAGCTCAGCGACATATCGGCGTACCTATCAGCGATTAATCAGCGGATAAAGTATGAAAACTCCAGTATACAACCAAAAAGGTGAGGCCATTGGCGACATTGAGCTAAACTCAAAAATTTTTGAGGTTAAACCCAACAACCATCTTTTGGCCGAGGCTGTACGCATCCAGCAGTCAAACGCCCGCAGCGGCACAGGCCATACTAAAACCCGCGGCGAAGTAAGCGGCGGCGGCAAGAAACCCTGGAAGCAAAAAGGCACCGGCCGGGCCCGCGCAGGTAGTACCAGAAGCCCGATTTGGCGCCATGGCGGTATTACTTTTGGTCCCCGCTCAACCCGCAACTGGGAATTAAAGATAAATAAAAAGGCCAAGACCCAGGCGCTGTTTATGTCCCTTTCCGATAAAGTTAAAGACAGCAAGTTTATAGTTATAGATCAGATTGCTTTAGAAAATCCCAAGACTAAAGAATTTGTTAAATTTTTTGCCGATTTCAGATTAAAGTTTTCCGCCGAAGGCGGATCCGCCTCCGGCGGAAAAGATTTAGGCAAGAAGCTGATGCTGATAATTCCGAAAAAAGATGACAAACTGGTTCGCAGTACAAAAAATCTGAAAGCTATCAACACAGTATTGGCAAACAGCCTGAACTTGGTAGACGTTATTACCGCCAACAGCGTCTTAGTTTTAAAAGACAGTCTGCCGGTAATAGAAAAAACTTATTTAAAAGTAAAGAGCAAGTAAGAGTAAATAAGCGAATAAGCAGATAAGCCAATAAGCTTATCCGCTGACTAGCTTATCAACTTATTAACTTATACCATGGCCATTTTTAGCAAAAAACCCGAAGACGATTCCCAAGTAGCATACAAACAAGATGCCGCTACTGCTGGAAGTGTACCGGATTTAAAAATCCCGACCATTTTAATTCAGCCCAGAATTTCCGAAAAAGCCGGCCATTTAGTTCAAATGAATAAGTACGTTTTTGTGGTTGCTAAAGGGGCCAATAAAGTTGAGGTGAAAAAAGCCGTAGAAGCGGCCTATAAAGTTAAAGTTGTCCAGGTAAATGTTGTTAATAATCGGGGGAAAGCAAGAAGTTTTGGCCGGACTAAGGGAACGACATCCGGATTTAAAAAAGCGATTGTAACTTTGAAAAAGGGAGATAAGATAGAAGGAATGACAGAGACAATTTAACAAAAGTGGATAAGCAAGTAGGCCCATAAGCCAATAAGCTTACTGGCTGACTGGCTTACCAGCTTATTAACTTATATTATGGCGGTAAAACTATACAAACCAACATCGGCAGGACGGCGCATCCACAGTGTGACCGATTATTCGGTATTGAATAAAAAGCATAAGACTCCAAAGGGTTTAATCGTGAGCAAAGCAAAACCCGCGGGCCGCAATAACAGCGGCAAAATTACAGTACGCCATCAGGGCGGCGGAGCAATCCGCAAATCAAGAATTGTGGATTTTTCCAGGGCGGATAAAAAAGACATTCCGGCAAAAGTCCTAACTGTTGAATACGATCCGACCCGCACGGCTTTTATTTCCCTGTTGTCCTATAAAGACGGGAGCAAGCGTTTTATTTTAACCCCCCAAGGGTTAAAAGTAGGCGACAAAGTTATGTATGGAGAGAACGCCGAAATTTTACCCGGCAATCGTTTACAGCTTAAAAATATTCCGGTTGGCTCCTTTGTCCACGATATAGAACTCATTCCAGGCCAGGGCGGTAAAATTGCCCGATCAGCTGGTAATTATGCCTTACTCCAGACAGTTGAAGCCGGTTACTCTTTGCTTAAAATGCCGAGCGGTGAAATTCGCAAAGTCCGCGAAACCTGTTTGGCAACCATTGGCCAGCTGGCAAACCAGGACTGGATGAATGTCAGAATCGGCAAAGCCGGAAGAATGCGCCATATGGGTTGGCGTCCGACTGTCCGCGGAAAAGTTATGAACCCGGTAGACCACCCGCACGGCGGAGGCGAAGGCCACAACCCGATTGGCATGAAATATCCCAAGACCCCGTGGGGGAAACATGCTTTGGGTGTTAAGACCAGGCTAAAGAAGAAGTACAGCAATAATTTTATTATAAAACGCAGAAGTAAATAAATTAGCAAATAGCCGTTAGCAATTAGCACTTAGCCAGGCAACTCTGAATGGCTAAACGCTAATTGCTAAAAGCTAAACGCTTTCAACCATATATGTCACGATCATCTAAAAAAGGACCATACGTAGACCCGAGAGTGCTTAAAAAAGTACTCGCCGGTAAAGCTGGCAAGACCCAGATTAAAACTTGGTCGCGCGCCTGCACCATAGCTCCCGAATTTGTGGGTTTTACTTTTTTGGTGCATAATGGCAGAACACATATCCCAGTATTTGTAACGGAAAATATGGTTGGGCATAAACTTGGTGAATTTTCTTTAACACGCAAGTTTACCAGACACGGCGGAAAGATGGCCAAAGAGCAGGAAATGGCCAAAGCCGAAGCCGAAAAAGCCAAGATGGCCGCGGCAAAAGAGCCGGAGAAAAAGTAAATTCGAAACACGAATTTCGAAATTCGAAACAAATCTGAATTTCAAATTTCAAAATTCAAAACTAGGATTTCCAAGGTTTAAAACATTAGAATTTATTATTTAGATATTGTTTCGTATTTCGATATTAGAATTTTGGATTTAAAGAATTTATGCCAAAAGCATTAGCCAATAAAACAGAATCTGCCAAATTAGTGAGCGCCCATGCCCGCGATCTTCATATTGCTCCGAGAAAAATGCGCTTGGTTACCAATTTGGTAAAGAATATGAATGCCTTGGATGCAATGGTTCAGCTTCAGCACGCCAACAAAAAAGCGGCTCCGATGTTAATCAAACTGATTCAATCGGCCATTGCCAACGCTAAAAATAATTTTTCTTTAGACCCCCAGCATCTTTATATAAAGAGCATTACCGCGGATATGGGTAAAGTAATGAAACGTTACTTTCCCCGCGCCCGCGGCAGTGCTTTTGAAATCAAGCGCAAAATGAGCCACATTAACATTGTTCTGGAAGAGCGTAAAAAAGGAAAAGCAAGTAAAGCAAAGGCCGGTTTCCTGAATAAGGTTAAATCCGAAGAGCACAAAGTTGAAAATGTTGACCAGCAGAAAGCGGTTCACGAAAAGCCGGTTAAGGAAGAAGCCAAAAAGACTCAAGTCTTTAGAACGGACGAACAGTTAAAAATGAGCAAAGCCGCGAATAAGAGAAGACTTTTTAATCGTAAGACCGGAGAGTAGAAGCGAAAACTTACGCGAAGACTGCAACACGAACAGTTGCGAATTCGCGTTTAACTTCGCTTGAATTAATTAGCGTTTAACTTCGCATCTAATAACATGGGACATAAGATAAACCCGACATCGTTTAGAATGAACATTACCGAAGGCTGGAAGTCCAGATGGTTTTCAAAAGGCCATTTTGCCAAACAGCTTAAGGAAGATGTCAGAATTCGCGAATACCTGGAACTGCATTTAAAAAAAGCGGGGTTGGTTAGAATTGACATTGAACGACTTAACGATGGAACTATTACGGTAATTATTAAGACCACCAAGCCGGGATTAATTATAGGTAAAGGCGGAGCCGGTATTGAAGAGTTAAAAAAGAAAGTAAAGCAGAAATTGAGCATAAAACAGGAGCTGAAGATAAACATAGAAGAAATTCGCGATATGAATCTGCAGGCTCAAGTTTTGGCCAACGGTATTGCCGAACAGCTGGAAAAACGCGTGGCCTTCCGCAGATTAATGAAACAATCGCTCGAACAGATTATGAATGCCGGAGCTAAAGGAGCAAAGGTGGCAATCGGCGGCCGTTTAAACGGAGCCGATATCGCGCGCACAGAGCACTTATCATCGGGAAAGATTCCATTACATACCCTTCGTGCTGACATAGATTTTGCCCGCTCCACGGCTTTTACCACATACGGTACAGTTGGAATAAAGGTTTGGATTTATAAAGGAGATGTATTCGAGGAAAAACAGTCCGGCGGTAAAAAGCCGGTAGTAGTGGAAGAAAAAGCAAAGTAATTAATTAAAATTGACCATAATTAAGTAAAATTAAATAAAATTGGAATGCGGTTGCAATCAAATCTTATTTAATTATAAATTTTACTTAATTTTACTTAATACCACCATGTTCATCCCTAAAAAACTTAAACACCGCAAGCACCATCGCGGAACGACCAAAGGACAGGCTACGGCCGGAGCGGAAATTGCTTTTGGGCAGTTTGCCTTAAAAGCCATGGAAAGCTCTTGGGTTACAGCACGGCAAATAGAAGCGGCCAGGCGCGCCATGACCAGGTACGTTCAGCGCGGCGGCAAAATTTGGATTCGCGTATTCGCCGACAAGCCGGTTACTCTGCACGGAAACGAAAGCCCGATGGGTGGCGGTAAAGGCGCGGTTGACCACTTTGTATGTGTAGTTAAAAAGGGCAAAATATTATTTGAAATGGACGGAGTTACCAAAGAACAGGCGCAGGAAGCCATGAGACTGGCCAGTTACAAGTTACCGGTAAAAAGCAGGTTCTTAGTAAAGGACCATCAGGGATAATCAAGCGATTAGCATTTAGCACTTAGCCAGGCAATACTGGTTGGCTAAAAGCTAAATGCTATCAGCTAAAAGCTAATTTATGAAGTACAAAGAAATTACAATCAAGCCGGAAGCGGAAGTAAAGCAGCTTTTAACGGAGCTGCGCCTTAAAGCGCATGATTTGTCCGTAAAGATCAAGCTGAACCAGTTGAAAAACAACAAAGAGTTAGGCATTGTTAAAAAAGACATCGCAAGAATTATGTTCCTTTTGCACAAGAAAGCGGTTAAATAACTTTTAATTTATGACACAAGATAACACCCCAAAAAAACAACAGCTGACAGGAATTGTGGTCTCCGATAAAATGATGAAGACCGTTGTTGTTAAGGTTAACGTCAGAAAACGCCATCTTAAATATAAAAAAGCTTACACCATTTCCAACAAGTACAAAGCTCACGATGAGAATAACGAGTACAAAGTCGGGGATAAGGTTGTGATTGAGTCTGTTAGGCCGATGTCCAAAGAGAAAAAGTTTAAAGTTATTAGTAAAATATAGATTGCTGAACGGACGCCGATAGGGACGCTGAAAAAACGCTGAATCTGAAATTTTTAAGCTCAGCGACATATCAGCGTAAGTATCAGCGACCATTCAGCGGAATAAGAAATTTATATGCTCCAAGTACGATCCTACATTAAAATAGCCGACAACACCGGCGCTAAAGTCGTTAACCTTTTTAGTGTTAACGGCAAGAACAGCAACCGTTTTGCCAGGATTGGCGATATTGTGTCCGGTTCTATTAGACAGGTGACCCCTAATGCCAACTACAAAAAAGGTGATAAGGTTCACGCGGTTATTGTGCGTTTGCGCAAGGAAATCCGCCGCAAAGACGGTTCGTACATTCGCTTTGACGAAAACGCCGGGGTTTTGGTAGACAAAGAATCCGGCGAGCCCAAGGGAACCCGCATATTCGGACCTATCCCGAGAGAAATCCGCGAAAAGGCCAAAGGACATTACGAAGATGGTTTTAAGAAAATAGTATCCCTTGCACCAGAAGTAATCTAACGGCAAACGAATGGACACGAATACTGCAGACGAATTAACGCAAAATCACGAATCCGTATATTAGTGAAAATTCGTAAACAATTTGTGAAAATTAGTTGATTTATATGAATAAACTCAGAATAAAAACAGGAGATACGGTAAAGCTTTTGTCCGGCAAGGACAAGGGGAAGACCGGTAAGGTTATAAAGGTTTTTCCGAAAATCGGGAAATTGGTTGTTGAAGGCGTTAATTCTCGCACCAGATTTGAGCGCTCCAAAAAAGCAGGAGAATCGGGAAAGAAAGTTACCTTTTTTGCCTCCTTGTCCTCTTCTAAAGTTATGCTGGTAGATCCCAATTCAGGAAACCCCACCAGAGTCGCGTTTACATTTTTAGAAAACGGTAATAAGCAAAGAATCGGAAAAGACAGCGGTAAAGCAATTTAAAAACTAATTAACACGAATACTGCAAACGAATTAACACGGATTTGTGTCCATTCGTTCTAAATTAGTGTAAATTCGTTCCCCATTATGGAAAGATTACAAGAACAATATAATAAGAAAATTGCCCCGGCTTTAAAAGAGAAGTTTGCTTTTAAGAATGTGATGCAGGTGCCAAAAGTTTTAAAAGTCGTGGTTAACGTTGGCGTCGGCAAATTTAAGGAAGACAAGAAAAAGATAGACCAGATTGTCGAAGACGTTAAAAAAATTACCGGACAGGCTCCGGTAAAAGCCAAGGCAAGGAAATCGATTGCCGGTTTTAAAGTCAGAGAAAACCAGGTTGTTGGAGTTGTTTGTACTCTTAGAGGCTTTAGAATGTACAGCTTTTTAGATAAACTTGTGAATGTGGCTTTGCCGCGCGTTAGAGATTTTCAGGGCATTTCACCGGATGGTTTTGATGGCAGAGGAAATTATCATTTGGGGCTTAAGGAACAGCTGGTTTTTCCGGAAATTTCCACGGAAAGTTTGGAGAATGTCTTTGGTCTGGAAGTGTCAGTTGTCACCAATGCCAGAAAAGATGCCTCCGCCAGAGAATTATTAACACAAATGGGGTTCCCATTCAAAAAGAATTAAGTAAAATTAAGTAAAATTGACGAAATTAAGTAAAATTGGGAAGCAGTTGCAATAAATTTTATTTAATTTTAATTAATTCTGGTCAATTTTGTTCAATTAATTTATGGCCACACAAGCACAAATTGCAAAAGCTAAGAGAAGCAGAAAGAATCCTAAATTTTCCTCACGGTTGATTCGGCGCTGTTGGAAGTGCGGCCGCAAAGCGGCTTACATGAGAGATTTTGATATATGCAGGATTTGTTTTAGAGAATTAGCAAGCAAAGGGGAAATTCCCGGAATAGTAAAAGCTTCTTGGTAGAAGCGAAAGCAGACGCGAAGACCGCAACGCGAACAGTCGCGAATTCGCGTTTAACTTCGCCTGAATTAATTAGCGTTTAACTTCGCATCTATAATATTATGTACACCGATCCTATCGCCGACATGTTAACTCGTATCCGTAACGCAAGCTTAGCCCAAAAGGCCGAGTTGGTTTTACCATATTCCAAATTTAAAGCGCGCCTTACTGAAGTTTTGGTTAAAGCAGGCTTTGTTGCCGGGAGCCAGGAGTTAATTTCGGGTGATAACCACAAGATGTTACAAATTAAATTAAAGTATTCGGGCACGGAACCGGTTATTGGCGGAATAAAAAGAGTCAGCAAGCCGGGACAGCGCATTTACCTTCCGGCCGATAAGCTTCCCCGGACAAATAGCGGTTATGGTGTGACAGTGGTTTCTACCTCCAAAGGCCTAATGACAGATAAAGAAGCCAGGAAGTTAAAACTTGGCGGAGAAGTAGTGTGCCAGGTATGGTAATTTAACAAATAAACACGAATACCGCAGACAAATTAACACAAATTTGTGTCCATTCGTTTCTCAATTAGTAAAAATTAGTTTAATTATATGAGCAGAATCGGAAAAAAACCAGTAATACTTCCTTCCGGCGTTAATGCCGTAAAATCCGGCGGAGCCGGATCCGGCTCCGCCGGAGATTTAATTTTGACCGTTACCGGCCCTAAGGGTACTTTGGTTTTACCTTTGCATCCTAAAGTTATTGTTACCGTAAATGAGAAAGAGATTTTAGTAGACGTTAAAAGCAAAGACAACAAGCACGAGAAAGCCCTTTGGGGTTTGTTTCGAGCTTTAATTCAGAATTTAGTGGAAGGCGTTACTAAAGGTTATGAAAAAAAGCTGGAAGTTGTAGGCGTGGGTTTTAAAGTTGCGGCAACCCCGGGAAAATTGACTTTAAATTTAGGTTTTTCCCATCCGATTATAGTGGATGTCCCAAAAGAGCTGACCGTTGCGGTAGATAAAAATACCATAAGTATTTTTGGCTCCGACAAACAAAAAGTAGGACAGTTTGCCGCCGAAATCAGGGAATTAAAAAAACCCGAACCGTATAAAGGCAAAGGCATTAAATATTCTGATGAAGTGGTATTGAGAAAAGCCGGTAAGGTTGTTAAAGTAGTGGGCGGCGGTAAATAACAAATAAACACGAATAATGCAGACGAATTAACACAAATAGAATTCGTGCACATTCGTCTCATAATTAGTGTTAATTAGTGACCAATATGAACAGCAACGCACAAAAAAGAATAAAGAGAGCTATCCGCCACAGACGCGTAAGGAGCAGGATTTCGGGATCGTTAGAACGCCCCAGACTTTCGGTTTTTAAGGCTAACCAGCACATTTACGCCCAGTTAATAGACGACAACGCCGGTAAAACTTTGGCTTCCGCTTCCAGCCTTGAGATAAAATCTAAAGGCAAGAAAAGTGAAATCGCCAAAGAAGTCGGCAAATTAGTTGCTACTAAAGCGACCGCTAAAAATATTAAGACGGTAAAGTTTGACCGCGGAGGTTTTGCCTACCACGGCAGAATTGAGGCCTTGGCAGAAGGCGCGAGAGAAGGCGGACTTGAATTCTAACAAATTAACACGAATACTGCAGACGAATTAACACGAATTTGTGTCCATTCGTTTCTCAATTAGTGAAATTAGTTTACTAACATGGAAAAAAGACGAAGACAATCAAATAGGGACGGCGGCGATAGAGAGCGCAGTGAGTTTGACCAAAAAGTTGTGGAAGTTAAAAGGGTCACCCGCGTTGTTGCCGGCGGAAAAAGAATGCGTTTTCGCGCACTTGTTGTTATTGGTAACCACAAAGGCAAAGTGGGAATGGGTTTAAAAAAGGGAGCCGATGTTGCTGAGAGCGTCAACAAGGCCGTTAATGCCGCCAAGAAGAATTTAATTACCCTGCCATTGGTTAATGAAACGATTCCGCACGGCCTTACCGTAAAGTATAAATCGAGCAGTCTCATGCTCAAGCCGGCTAAACCCGGTACCGGTGTTATTGCCGGTGGAGCGGTTAGAAGCGTTATGGAATTGGCCGGTGTAAAAAATGTCGTTTCCAAAATGCTTGGTTCCAATAATAAAGTTAATAATGTTAAAGCCGTTTTCTCTGCATTCTCGAAAATGAAGAGTAAGGAAGAATTGTGGAAAATGCGTAAGTAACAAATAAACACGAATACTGCAGACGAATTAACACGAATTTGTGTCCATTCGTTTCATGATTAGTGCTAATTAGTGAATCCTATGATCAAACTACACGAACTAAAAAAGAATCCCAAATCCACCCATAGGCGCAAGGTTGTTGGACGCGGTCTTGGAAGCGGCAAAGGGACTTACTCTACCCGTGGAAACAAGGGACAAACCAAGCGTACCGGACACAGCAAAATGCCCGCTAATTTTGAAGGCGGCCGACAGCCTTTAGTTCGCCAATTGCCAAAGAGCAGAGGATTTACATCGTTAAACAGCAAGCCAACTCCCGTTTCCCTAACTTTGCTTGGCGTTTTTGCCGACGGCGCGACTGTGGATTTAAAATCTTTGAAAGACAAAAAGATTGTTGATATAATGACTAAGAAAGTAAAAATTTTAGGCGGAGAAATAAAAAAGAAATTGACCATCAAACTCCCGGTTTCAAAATCGGTTAAAGAAGCGGTTGAAAAAGCGGGTGGTAAGGTTTTATAATAGAAGCGAAAGCAGACGCGAAGACAGCAAGCGCGAAACAGTCGCGAATTCGCGTTTACCTTCGCACAAATTAATTCGCGTTTGTATTCGCCTCTACTAAATATGAACAAATTATCCCTTATCTGGAAAACCAAAGACTTACGCAACAAGATTTTAATCGTGTTGTGTCTTTTGTTGTTGACCAGAGTTTTGGCGCATATTCCAATTGCCGGAATTAATGCCTCGGGTCTTAAGAGCTTTTTCCAGCAAAGCCAGTTTTTGAATCTTTTGGATATTTTTTCCGGCGGCGGCCTTACTAATTTTTCCATTGCCATGTTGGGCGTTGGCCCTTACATTACCGCCACTATTATAATGCAACTTTTGACTATTGTAATTCCATCTTTGGCCGAAATGTCCAAAGAAGGTGGGGAAGCGGGACGCGCGCAAATCAACCAGTATACTCGTTATATGACCATTGTGCTGGCTCCTTTGCAGGGTTTTGGCACAATCCGCCTGCTATTAAGCCAGGGCGGCGCTAGCGTACTCGGTACATTTACTCCTTTTCAGTGGTTTTTGACTTTAATGTCCATTACTACCGGCACTATGCTAATGATGTGGATTGGTGAAATAATTTCCGAATTTGATGTTGGTAATGGGGTATCGTTAATAATTTTTGCCGGGATTGTGGCCAGGATTCCTTCTAATTTTAGTTTTTTGTCGAGCTGGTACGATTCCAGCAAATTGCCCACGGTTTTAGCCTTTGCGGCCATGATAGCAATAGTTATTGCCGGCGTGGTTTTGGTAACGGAAGCGCAAAGGAATATTCCGATTGCTTACGCTAAACGCGTACGCGGCAACAAGCTTTTTGGCGGAGTTAATACACACTTGCCTTTAAGGCTTAACCAAGCCGGTGTCATTCCGATTATTTTTGCCATTTCGGTAATGCTTTTTCCGGCAATGATTTCCCAATTCTTTATTAACGCTAAATCCGCAGTTGTCGCCAACTTGGCTACAAAAACTATCGCGTTGTTTAATTCCCAGGGCTTATTTTATGGTGTAACTTATTTCCTGCTGATTATGGCGTTTACTTATTTTTACACGGCTGTGGTTTTTAATCCGGAAGAAATTGCCGAAAACGTCCAAAAAAACGGCGGCTTTGTTCCCGGGCTTCGTCCGGGCGCGCAAACCGCGGACTTCCTAAGTATGGTTTTAAATCGAATTACTCTGGCTGGCGCGTTCTTTTTGGCCGTAATTGCCATTTTGCCTTTCTTACTCCAGCATTACACCGGCACAACTTCTTTGACCTTCGGCGGTACATCTTTGTTGATTGTCGTATCTGTTGTCATTGAAGTCATCAAGAAAATCGAAGCCCAGTTGACCATGCATGATTACGAGGGATTTTAGCGCGAGCGCAGCGAGCTCTTTATTACTCTCTCCAATTTATGGAGAGATGTCGAGTGCAGCCGAGACAGAGAGGTTAATTAAAGCAATTCCCATTTCCACAAAAACCTGCCATAATATTGGCAGGTTTTAAATTTATTCCAATGGTAAAAAAGTGGAAACAAATCAAAGAAATTCCTTATCATACTGAATACAGGAAAATGAGTAAGGTAACTTTTAAATTGCCTAATGGTAAGCTTGCTAATTTTGATATCATTAAAGGCAATAGGTTAGTAAGCGTGTTTGCTGTTACCGAAAATAACAAGGTTCTACTTATTAGACAGTTTAGACCCGGTCCTCAAAAGGTCGTATTTGATTTAGCGGGCGGAGGCATAGATTCGTTTGAAAGCCCAAATTCCGCCGCTAGGCGCGAACTACTGGAAGAAACAGGATATGCTGCTGGGCAGTTACACTTATTGGGTAAGGCTATAAAAGGTCCTTACGATTCAGCGATAAGGTACAATTTTATAGCCCTAAAATGTAAAAGAATTTCTAATCCTACCCTAGACGAGCACGAATTTATTGAACCGGTTTTGGTAAGTTTTGAACAATTGCGTAAGTACCTTAAATCCTGCGTTTTGATTGATGTCGCAACAGGTTATTTGGCTTTAGATTATTTAAAATTGTTATGATCAAAGTAATTTTATTTGACTGTGATGGGCCGATTATTAAGCGGGAAAAGTATTTCTCGCAAAGGCTTAAAGATTTGGGGATGGGCTTGGACGAAGATCTGGTTACCCAATTTTTTAAAACCGAATTTTTGGAAATTGAAAAGGGAAAAGCGGACTTAAAGCAGATCCTAGAAGGGAAAATACAGTCTTGGGGGTACAAAGGGACAGTAAAAGAGCTTATGGATTTTTGGTTTGAAGGGGAGGCGGAAGTTGACCAGGAGATGAAAAGTTACATCATCGTCCTTCGGGAAAAGGGAATTAAGTGTTATTTAGCCACCAATAACGAGAAATATCGTACGGAATACTTATGGAACGTAGTGGGTTTAAAAGATTTTTTGGACGGAGTATTCTCATCCTGCTATTCCGGGTACTTAAAGCCACAAATTGAATATTGGGTTGAAACTTATAAAAGTTTATCGGAAATTCCCAAAAATGAAATTTTGATGTTAGATAACGTGCAATCGGCAGTTGATTCTGCAAGGGGATTTGGTTTTAACGCAGAGCTCTATGAAAACTTTGAAGATTTTAAGAAAAAAATGGAATTAAAATTGTAATTCATCAATCACAAAAAAATGCGGTCGCTAAATTTTGTGATTTTATTTTTAATGATTTGGAATTTGTAATGTTAAATGAACAATTTGAAAATTTAATTAACGATGCTGTAGAAGCGCTTCCAGAAAAAATTCGGGCGAAATTGGATAATGTGGAGATTACGATGGAAGAAGGGGATAGTCCGAATAATTCCTTGTTTGGGCTGTATCATGGCGTGTCCCAGCTAAATCGAGGTTCAAGTTACGGTATGGGGATGGTGTTGCCGGATAAAATAACTATTTGGAAGGGGACTATCGAACGATTTGCGGGATCGGAAGATAAAATTCCCGCGCTCGTTCGCCGTGTAGTTTGGCACGAAATCGGCCATCATTTTGGCTTTGATGAAGCCGGAATTAGGCGCTTGGAAGAAAAATGGACCAAAGAAAACAAAGTTTAAAAAAAATTTATTATACCATAAATTTTAACTGGAAGAGGGGACACCTCTTCCAAAGGGGTCTTTATAGGGGCTTTGACAAAATGGTTGAAAAGGCGTACAATATTGAGTTAAATATGATATAATATATAAGTATTTATATGCAAAAGGTTGAATTACCCAAATTTAATGTTAATGATTTAAGTCCTGATCAACGGGCTGAATTATCTAGACAGCTTGTTGAAGCGCAAGCTGCTAGTTCTACAGCGGAAATTGCAGGATCTGCAGAAATTACTAAAAAAAACATAGAGCTACCGCCTATAACTAGAAGTGCTGCCTTAGTGGTCGAAACTAATATTCCCACAGATTTGTCATCAGTTAAAATTGATGTTCCGAAAGCAGGATTAGAGGCTGATAGTAATCAACCTGCTGAAAATTTATCTAATTTACTAGATTTAGTACAGGAAGGTCAATTTATAGCTAAGTCTGGAGAGTCACTGACGGATTTGAATGCGTTTATGAATAATCTAAATGAAAGATTGGCTAATCCAAAACCTGCTGATTTAGATCCAAAAAAATAGAGTGAGCTAACTTTTAAGTTAAAACAAAAATAAATGCCTCTGGAGTTAAGCACAATTGATATTGCGGTGCTGGTTTTATTTGGATTGATAGTCCTTTTTGTGGCTGTCTTTTTTTATTATTATAAGAGGCACATATATCATACCAAGCACGTGGTGCCCAGGATCCAGGACTGGGTATTTTTGGAAATTTTAATGCCCAAAGAGGGGTCGGTGGACAAAGACGACCAAAGGCCAAAATCCGAAGAAGAAAAGAAATTATTAATCGGCATTGCCGAACAATTATTTACCACGCTTTCGGAAAGCGGTGAAAGCAAAGGCTGGTTGCAGGGAAAAGATTATTACAGTTTTGAAATTGCCTGCACGGACAAAAAAATATCTTTTTATGTTAACTGCCCAAAGCATTTACAGCAACTGGTGGAAAAACAAATTCAGGCGCAGTATCCCCACGCGTATATTGAACAGGTTCCCGGTTATAATCCGTTCCAAAAAGAAGGCAAGGTTGAGGTGGAAGAACTGGCTTTAAATAAGCAGTACGTTTATCCGCTTCGGACTTACAAAACAACGGAGACAGATCCGCTTAATTCGCTCACCAACGCCATGAGCAAGCTTGCGGAAAACGAGGGCGCGGTTATCCAATATATAATTAGTCCCGCGGGCACGCTTTGGCAAAGCCGCCCCAGGCATATGGCTTTGGAAATTCAGCAGGGAAAAAATCCGGAATTGGTGGAAAAAGGACATTTGTACCGGCTGCTCATCGGCTTTGCGCGCGGCGTGGGCAGCGGACTTGCAGGAGTTGGCCGAGGAAACAACAGCCAACAGCCTTCCCACGCGCATAAGGACTTGTCGGGCTACGGTTCGCCAATTCAGCTAACGCCAATGCAGCAGGAAATTGTCAAAAAGCTGGAAGAAAAAGCCAGCCGTCCGGGTTATAAAGTTAATATCCGCCTAATTACATCTTCCGTTATTCCCGGGAACGCCTCTTCACATATGCGGAATTTGCTGTCTTCTTTTTTGCAATACAACATGCCGCCGTTTAACGGCCTGCACGCGACCAAGCGCGACAAAAATGACATTTTAAAAGATTACATCTTTAGAGTTTTTCGCGACAATGGCCCAAAAAGTATTTTAAATACCGAGGAGCTGTCCAGTTTGTGGCATTTGCCCACGCCGTATATTGAAACGCCTAACATCAAATGGCTAATTTCCAAAAAAGCGCCGCCGCCGGTAAATTTGCCCAAGGAAGGCATTTTGCTCGGGCGCAATATTTACCGCGGTCAGGAAAGCAAAGTTTTTATGCAGCGCGACGACAGGCGCCGCCATATGTACGTTATCGGCCGTACCGGTTCGGGTAAAACCGAAATTATGAAGTATATGTCGGTACAGGATATAAAAAACGGCGAAGGCTTGTGCATTGTCGACCCGCACGGCGATTTTATAGAAGATATTCTGCCGCACATTCCTAAAGAGCGCGCCGAGGACGTAATTTTATTTGAACCTTTTGACATGGAACGGCCGCTGGGTTTGAATATGCTGGAAGTGGATGGGGAGGAGCAAAAAGATTTCGCGGTCCAGGAAATGATCCAGATTTTTTACAAATTAGTCACCGATCCGGCTATGCTAGGCCCGATGTTCGAACACAACATGAGAAACGCCATGCTGACTTTAATGGCCGACGAGGAACATCCGGGAACAATTACGGACATTCCCAGGATATTTACGGACACCGAGTTCCAAAAATACAAAGTCAGCAAATTAAAAGACCCGGTGGTGAAATTGTTCTGGGAAAAGGAAATGGCCAAAACATCGGACTTTCACAAAAGCGAAATGTTGGGCTATTTAATTTCCAAAGTCGGGCGATTTGTGGAAAATGCCATGATGCGAAATATTGTCGGCCAGCCGAAATCGGCTTTTAATTTCCGCAAAGTAATGGACGAGCGCAAAATTTTGCTTATAAATTTGGCCAAAGGCAAGGTGGGGGAAATTAACGCCAAACTGTTGGGGCTCATCATTGTAAGTAAATTGCAAATGGCCGCGCTGTCCCGCGCCGATACCAGAGAAGACGACCGCCCGGATTTTTATTTGTACGTGGACGAGTTCCAAAATTTTATTACCGACGCCTTTTCATCTATTTTATCTGAGGCCAGAAAATACCACTTAAATTTAATAATCGCGCACCAATATTTGGGGCAACTCGAAACCGCGGCCGGCGCCCAGGGAGCCGGCAGTAAAGATTTGCGCGACGCGGTATTCGGCAACGCCGGCACAATGGTTTGTTTCCGTATTGGCGCGGAAGACTCCGAAATTATGGCCAAGGAGTTTAAGCCTACCTTTAACGAGTTTGATTTGGTAAATATTGACCGTTACAACGCTTATTTAAAATTGATGGTTGATGGCACGGCCAGTAAGCCGTTTAATATGGCCACATATCCTCTGCTTAGAAACGGCAACGAAGAGCAGGCCAAAGCCATTCGCCAGCTTTCCCGGCTTAAATATGGGAGAGCCAGGGCGGAAGTGGAAGAGGAAATTTTGGAATCCGGGCAAGTGGCGGAAAATATGGCGGAAGGCTTGCCGGATGTGGAAAGAGGGTTGTAAAATAGCTTGTAGCCGTTAAAATGTAGTTGCCTGACCTGCCCCGCCGGCAAGGCGGGTTTATCAGGCTCAAGGTTCGATGAATCGAGCGGCTACATTTTAAACAGATGCCCTTCGAGACCTATATTTTTCTACCTTGCTTTTAATCGTTTTTGGAGCTAAAATATTACTATAATTAAGAAATAAATTTATGGCAGAACATGGATCCGCGCCTGCCCCAAAAAAAGGTAAAACATCCGGCGGACATAAAAAGGAAGTAGTGAAGGATTTTACTGAAGGGATGTATGATTTGATAGACAGCAGCGGTTTTGGGGTGTTTAGAGAAGTTCCTAATACTATCGCTCATCTTTTTGGAGCTGAAGGCAGTAAAGGTGGCGGGGGCGGACATCATAAGTAATTTATTAGCGACGTAGAGCGAGAGAAATGATATGCAGCATATCATTTCCGAGCCCAAGGAGTCTTAATACAGGTTCAATACTTCGTCCGCCTTAGGCGGACTGCGAAATGCAGGCAGTTCATTGCACTAATACCTCGAGAGCTTAAACTCCGAGAAACCTTTATTTTATGCCAGCGGAAGCATCAACTCAAAATTTTAATAATTTAGTCGCGCTGTTTTTGGCGGAGGCTATTCGCAGTAGGCGGACGTCTTTGCCGCGCGCCGCGGAAATTTCGCATCGCGTGGTTTCCAGAATGAACATGCTTAAGTCGGAAGACCAAACTCTGGAACTTTTAACAAACATAGAAAAAGATTTTGAGGAAGTTACAACGCTTAAACAGGCTTTGCATTTTGGCTACCGCGCTTCCGATACAAAAGTCTACGAAGCGGAAATTCGCGATTACGCCTCCACGATTTTTACCAAAGACATGAATCTTTCGAACGCTTTTTTACAGGACGCGGCCAAACCCGACGCCAACATTCAGCAGTTATGTTTAAAGTACCCGGACTTCTGTGAGTATCTTTCTTCGTTTCCGGAAAAAGCAGGGTTGATACCTCAAATGCAGAAATAGCCCTAAAATATGGTTAAATTTATACACAGCAGGGGTTAGCTTGCCTGTTTTTTAATTTCCTGATATAATATCCACATAGAAAAGGTCTTGAGAAACAAAAATTCACCCCGTTAAATAAAAATCTGAAGGAAAGATTTTTAATTTACTTGTTGAGTAAATTATTTAATTGGGTAAAAATCAACCATTTAACGCCTCTTTGATTTTAGAAAACAAAAATTTATGGACAAAATCTCTAATTTAGCCATGGTCGCCCAAATGATAGACGCGGCCGAAAAAAATATTCAGGCCGCCAAGCAGATACTTAAAGAAATGATGGGCGGTCCGGCTACCAAACAAAATCTGACAGCGCTTTCCGAAAAGGCTCAGACTTTTACCATGTCCGAAGGCGGCAAAGTTATTGAAGGCGTTTTTGACGGACAAAATATGATTGGCCCCGACAAAAAACAATATCCGGTTCCGGCCAACTACGCTTCCAAATCCAAGTTGGTGGAAGGGGACGTACTTAAACTTACCATTGCCGACGATGGCTCATTTATTTACAAACAAATCGGACCCATTGAACGCAAAAAAATGCTTGGGTTTTTGTTGGTGGACGAAAAGGGTGACTTTAAAGTTTTGGCCGAAGGCAAACCGTACAAAGTTTTATTGGCCAGTTTAACTTACTTTAAAGCCGAAGCTGGCGACGAGGTTACCATTGTGGTTCCTCAGGGACAGGAAACCGATTGGGCGGCGGTGGAAAATGTTATTAAAAAAGGCGCCGGGGTAAGCCATACAGACGTAGAAATGGGCGAAACCTCCTCCGGAGCCAAGGTAATTTTAGATGAAGATGAGGAATTATAGATCACAGATACCCGCCCGCCTTAGCCAATAAGTTAAAATTTGGTTAGAATTGAAAGTTTAATTTCTCACCGAAACCCCCTCAATTTTAAACCACGGCATGGCGGCCAGGCGCGGATAGCGGAACAGATTACACGGATAGAAAAATCAGATAATATAAATTAATGGATTCAACTCAGAATTTAGCACAGGAAAATTTAAGCCAAAAAATCACAGGATTGTTACAACGCTATCCTGTGATTTTGCAATTGTGCCGGTTTGTGGCGATTGGGTTTTTAAATACCGGTTTGAGTTTTGTGCTGGCTAATTTGGTG
Organism: Candidatus Doudnabacteria bacterium; assembly: GCA_003151625.1. Classification (GTDB taxonomy): domain Bacteria; phylum Patescibacteriota; class Doudnabacteria; order UBA920; family UBA920; genus PALSA-1336. Next base: position 25,751 of record PLYC01000032.1, on the reverse strand, counting down.
TCTAAGTATTTTGGCGTGGTGCAGGGCAATGGCCTTGGCTTAAGCAGTGGAGTAGGTTTTTTGTTCGCGACTCTCCAAAGTTATTATTGGAATAGGAACTGGGCGTTTGGCCAGCAAAGTGCCGAGTTGCTGCAGAATTTTTGGCGCCTGGTAGTGGTTGGAGTCTTTGGGGTTGCTACGCTGGCTTTTGTATATTTGGGGTCCAAATTTTTGGCGCCATATTATTACTATGTAATTTTGTTGATTATTTTTATAGCGGTTGAACTGGCTTTGTGGTTTGGTTTTAAACTCTCGGCGGCCGTTGCCAGCAAGAATCCGGTTTTAGCTTTTTTTGTTGTCAGTCTCATAGGTTTTGCCATTAATTATTTAATTGCTTCTAAATTTTCGGTCTTAGTGCACCTAACCGCTAATGCCGACCTTAACAAGAATTTGGCCTTAGTCGCGGCAACAGCCGTCTCTCTTATTTGGAATTTTATTGGGTATAAAATATTTGTATTTAAAAAATAGATTTAAGATTTAAGATTTGCTTGGGTTTTTATTTTGTAAAAAAACAACCAAGCGCCGCGCTGTCCTCCTGCGAGGGCGAGCGTGGCTCTTGGCTGCTAGGGTTTATTGCTCATTCAATGCCTTTCATCAGCATCTCGACGGCTTTTTTCCAGATACTTAGAGCCGCGCAGACCGCGGCAATCCACATCAGGACTAAAGGCGCGGGACCGGCCGCCAGATAGGACGCAGTAAAGGCTAAACACTCCAGGAAAAATTTCCATTTCCCGTAAATGTTGGACTTTACGTCATCTTCGGTTAGGAGCTCTTTCTTGGCAAGCGAAATGGCGATGGCCGTCAGCTGTGCCAGTGTGATGAAGCCTTCGATGATGAGGAGGGCTATCAGCGCTTTGCGATCAACCCTTTCCGAAAACGCCCAGGCGCATCCGAAAAAGAAAAACTTATCGCATAGCGCGTCGAGGATCGCGCCCCAATAGGATGGCCCAAGAATGCGGGCCAACGTTCCGTCGAGGTGGTCGCTTAGCATCGCCAGGATGAACAGAATTCCTGGCGCGCCGGCTAGTGGGTGATTGCGGTAAACTCGGACGAGGATTCCAAGCGGAATCCTGGTAAGCGATATTACGTTTGGTAGCGTAATTATCTCTTGATAATGTGTCGTCCCCCTTCTTTTTTTTAGAGAGGGGAAGAAGAAAAACAAAGCGGCTGCGAAAGGCCTGTCACTGGCGAGGTATGCCCTCTTCATAGGCTTTTCGACGGCTTCAAGGACCACACAAAGACCATTTAGGACTTCGTTGGCCATTTGTTTGAGCGTTTCCATCAGGCCCTCCCTTTAGGGTTGATTTTTTACTATATATAAAACCGGCTTATTTGTCAATAATTTTAAAGTCGATTTTTTTATTTTTCTTGTGCTATAATAGATAAGCAAAACATCAATTATGGCTGTTTTATATAGAAAATATCGACCCCAGACTTTTGCCGATGTCTTGAGTCAAAAACCAATAGTTCAGACGCTCAAAAGCCAGGTAAAAAGCGGGGGTTTTGCTCATGCTTATTTATTTACCGGTAGTAGGGGAGTCGGCAAAACATCGGTAGCGCGAATTTTAGCCAAGGCCGTTAACTGTTTAAATCCCAAAGACGGCGATGCCTGCGGTAAGTGCGGGGTTTGTAAACAAATAGAAAACGGACAATTTCTGGATTTGGCGGAAATAGACGCGGCTTCCAATACCGGCGTTGAAAACATCCGGGAATTAATTGAGCATGTAAAATTCAGTCCCACTTCCGGCAAGTATAAAGTTTTTATTATCGATGAAGTCCACATGCTTAGCAAAGGCGCGTTTAACGCCCTGCTTAAAACTTTGGAAGAGCCGCCGAAGCACGCGATTTTTATTTTGGCCACAACGGAAATAAATAAGGTTCCACCGACAATTATTTCCCGCACCCAGCGGTTTGATTTTAAAGCTTACTCCCCGGCCGACCTGTTGCCACTGCTGGAAAAAATTTGTGCTGCCGAAAATTTTAAAATTACCGCGGAAGTTCTGGGGTTAATCGCGCAAAATGCCGACGGAAGCGCCCGTGATGCTTTGTCTTTGCTGGATAAAGTTATGACTCTCGGGGAAAGCCCAAATTTGGAAGAAACCGAAGCGCTTTTGGGCATAACGGACATCGCGGTTTGCGAAAATTTATTGGAGTTAATTGTTTTGGGTAAGGCCAATAAGCTGCCGGATTTTTTTACCGGCTTGGCCGAAAAGGGGACAGATTACACAATTTTAAACCGCGACTTTTTGGAATATTTGCGTAAAGTTTTGGTATTTAAGGTGACCAACGGCGCCCAGGTTTTTAATCTGGCGGAAAATCACAAAGCCAAAGTTAAAGAATTGGCCGACAAACTTTTATTGAACGATTCAATTTATATTATTCGGTTGTTTTTAAAATCTTATAAAGACTTATCCAGCTCTCCGGCTCCGGAAATCCCAATGCTGTTAGCCGCTTTGGAGGCAGCCATAAAAAAAGGCTCCTTATCCTCGGCGCCAACTGTCAAACCACAGACGTTTGTGGCCGGCGACCTTGTACCGGAACCTGTAACACAAAAACCCCAACCGCAAATCCAGGAATCGATAGTCATTGAGGAAGCCGGCGAAGCCATGACTCTGCCGGAAGTGCGGATTGTTTGGCCAAAAGTTATAGAAAAAATCAAGGCGATTAACAGTCCGTTAGGCAGCCTGTTAAGAAACGGGGAACTTTTGGACGTATTGGGGTATAAAATAATTTTGGGCGTAAAATTTTTGTTCAACAAACAAAATTTGGAGCATCCCAAAAATTTTAGTTTGATTTGCGCGACTTTCGAGGAAGTTGCCGGTAAAAAAATGACCGTCAGCGCTCAGGTTTTTAAAGACGAAAAACCCCAGGTTGACACATCTCTCGCTTTAAGCGAAGCGCTAAAGGTTTTTGGCGGAGAATTGATAGATTAATTGTAAAAGTGAGAGATGGGCATCGTCTTTGGGCTTTATCTACATTGTTGAGATGGTGCCCATCTCATTATTTGTTCCGGCTTTTTGGATAAAGCCGATTTTATGTTATAATGTTAGTATAAAATATCCATCTTTCTTGATGGGAATATTGTTAATATTAACCAATATGGAAATACAAGAAAACGATCAGTCTATTTTGGTACCAGAGCCGGCAAAACCAACCAGCTTAAAAAGTATCAGCTTTAAGGTAGTAATTTTAGCGATTATCTGCAGCCTGGTTTTTGGCGGAATAGGCGGAGCTTTGGGCGGTCTGTATTTTTTGCGTTCCTCGGCGGGGAAAAAATTACTGGGGGAATCTTTCAGCGCCGGCTTAAACCAGAAAGTTACCTTTAACGAAGACTCTTCCACGGTGGATGTGGTAAAACAGGCCAGTCCGGCCGTGGTTTCCATTATTATTTCTCAGGATTTAAATAAAATTCCGGGCTATGGGATGGATCCTTTTAGCCAGGATCCGTTTTTTAATTTTTTTAACAGCGACGGCCAGTCCGAGCAGCAAACTCCTGCCACGCCCAACATTCAGGAAGTTGGCGCCGGGAGCGGATTTTTTATTTCGGCCGATGGTTTAATTTTAACCAATAAGCATGTGGTATCGGATACCACAGCCAGTTACACGGTTATAACATCCGATGGTAAAAAGTATGACGCTAAAGTTTTGGCGCAGGATCCAACCAACGATTTAGCGCTGGTAAAAATTACTATTCAGAACGCGCCATTTCTTAAATTGTCCGATTCTTCACAGCTCCAGGTCGGCCAGCATGTTATTGCCATTGGAAATTCCTTGGGGCAATATCAAAATACCGTGACCAGCGGGATTGTTTCTGGTATTGGCCGGAGCATAACCGCCGGGAGTGACACTGGCAGTGAAAATTTGTCCGGTGTAATTCAAACCGACGCGGCTATTAATCCGGGCAACAGCGGCGGACCTTTGCTGAATATTGCCGGACAGGTTGTGGGGATAAATACCGCCATAGACCAGCAGGGTCAGCTGGTGGGTTTTGCCATTCCATCCAATGAGGTTGCCAAGGCCGTAGCCAGTTATCAGAAGAACGGAAAAATTACCAGCGCGTTTTTGGGTGTTCGTTATATTATTTTAACCGCGGATATTGCCAGCCAGCAAAAATTGCCGCGCGATTATGGCGCTCTTATAGTGCGTGGCCAGAACGTTACCGACTTTGCGGTTTTGCCCGGCAGTCCGGCGGACAAAGCGGGTTTAGTCGAGAACGATATTATTTTGGAAGTTAACGGGACAAAAGTGGACCAGAATCATACACTGTCATCGCTGTTGTCTAATTATAGCCCGAATGATGTTGTAACCTTAAAGGTTTACCATAAAGGGCAGGAGAACGATGTTAAGGTAACGCTGGGGGAAACAAAATAAGCATTTCTGTTCCCTTCCCTCTCCCCGAATGCAGCTGAGGGGGGAGGGCTAGGGAGGGGGAATTATGAGCACACTAATTAAACTAGCAAGGGAACAAAGAAAAAGCAAAAATCCCTGGGAAGCAAAATTATGGCAGTATTTAAGAAATCACAGAATGTGTGACGAACAATTTAGGCGTCAGGTACCTTTTGGTGAAAAATATATTGTGGATTTTTGTTGCAAGAATAAAAGATTGGCCATAGAGCTGGATGGAAGCCAGCACAGCGGCAAGTCAATATCAGAACAAGACAAGCTGAAAGAAGATTATTTGGTTGCTAACAAATACAAGGTGCTAAGATTTTGGAATAATGAATTAGATAATAATTTAGAAGGGGCTTTGGAAACAATTAGGCTAGCTATTATCAGCCCCCACCCTAACCCTCCCCCGCAAGCGGGAGAGGGGAGACTGCAGGACGCATTATGAAAATACTCGGAATCGATTATGGCGAGAAGAGGATCGGATTGGCAATAAGCGATGAAAGTTTTACGTTAGCAAGGGAGTTGGATATCTTGTCTCCTAAGGAGTTTTGGCAATCTTTAAATCTTTTAATTTTAAATCATTCAATTTCAAAAATCGTGCTCGGCTGGCCGCTGAATATGGACGGGGGGAGGACAAAGAAGACCGAAGAAGTTGAAAGATTTAAGATTAAAGTTGAAAGTCAGACAGGATTACCGGTGGAAATTATGGATGAGCGGTTATCTTCGCAAATGGCGGTCCACCTTCGCCAAGGCTTCGGCGGATTGCCCACTAAAAATAATAAAAAGGTGGGCAAAACATCACCGGATAAAAGCAAATACGTTGACAGTTTAGCCGCACAAATACTTTTGCAAAATTATTTAGCCAAATTGAAAGGGCCATAAGCTTGCGCTAAGGCCCCTGTTTCTGGCGGAGGCTCTTTATCACGGCTGTGATAAAAATTGCCAACGCCGCTAGGCCGCTTGATAACCAATCGGTCACCAATATCCAGAGCAGCCAGGCGGCTGCAAGGATCACCAATACGGCTGACGTCGTTTCCATACTAACCCCTCCTTATGAGGTCTTATACATAGAAACATATAAATATAACATAAAATTAATAGTTTGTCAATAAAAAAAATTGTCCGAATTCCGACAAAATCCAATAACAAAAAACTGGGTTCTCATCGCTCCGACTAGGGGGAAGAGGCCGGACCAGTATAAGACTTATAGTGTTATGTTCGGCGTTCCGGAGGTGGATGCCAAGTGCGTTTTTTGTCCGGGGAATGAGCGTTTAAATCCGGAAATTTTAAGAGTGGGCGCGGATGGTTTGCCGACAAAAGGCAAAGATTACGAAATTCGGATAATTCCCAACAAGTTTTCTTCGCTGGAGCACACAGCGGTTTACCGGCATAAGGAGTTTTATGTTTCGCACAGCGGTGACGGCGACCATGAAATCATAATCACTCGTAAGCATAACGAGCCTGTGGCTTTGCAATCGATTGCAATTGTTGAGCTCACGATAAAAACTTTTATCGAAAGGATAAAAACATTATCCGCCAATCCGGAATTGGCCTACATCCAAATTTTTCATAATCACGGCCGCGACGCCGGAGCGAGCATTATTCATCCTCATTATCAGTTGCTTGCCACGCCCATAGTGCCGCCGCACATCCACGATGAAATTTTGGGATGTTACCATTACTACCAAAATAACAACGCCTGCATTTATTGTGATATCATTAAAGAAGAGCTTTTGGTCAAAGACCGCGTGGTGCACGAAAGCGAGCATTTTGTGGTTATCTCCGCTTATGCCAGCCGCAGTCCGTTTGAAACTTGGATATTGCCCAAGCGGCACGGGGCAAGGTTTGAGGATATGACAGAAGAGGAAATAAAACATTTGTCATTCGTTTTAAAAGTCACGCTCGGACAACTCTACACCAAACTTTCTGACCCGCCTTTGAACTTTTACATCCACAACATGCCGTCCGAACATAACAAGCACGCGGCTCACGAGGAAAAAGCTTTCCACTGGCACCTGACCATTTTCCCGCGCATTACCATTTGGGCCGGCTTCGAATACGCCACGGGAATTCCGGTAAACCCGATTCCGCCGGAGGTGAGTACGAAGTTTTTAAAGGGAGAGGAGTAATTATTCCGATATACAGATTAGCAGATATTACAGATAACTTCAGATGTTGAAACATAATTTTATGATTAATCAAGACGAATTTTTATATGGTGACGAAACCTATAAATTAAGGGGAATTCTTTTTGCTACTCATAATGAACTTGGAAGATTCGCCAAAGAAAAGCACTATTGCGATAAAGCTGAAGAAAGGTTTAAACTTAAATTAATTCCATACTTAAGAGAACAAAGTGTAGGGGACATCCTTGATAGGCCAGATTTTATTGTTTGGGATTTGATTGTTTTGGAGTTTAAAGCTAAGCCGTTTTTGCAAAGGGAAGATTTTGAGCAAGTACAAAGGTATTTGCAACAAACTAATTTAAAGCTGGGAATATTGGTAAATTTTAGAGCTAAATATTTAAAACCCCAACGAATTTTAAATATTAATCATCTGCAGGTATCTGTAAAATCTCAAGAATCTGTAGATCGGAATAAATAATGAAAAAACTAATCATCGCCAACTGGAAACTAAATCCAAGCACGCTTAAAGACGCGCAGGCGTTGGCGGCTTCGATATCGGTTAAGGCTAAAAATAAGGTTGTGCTTTGTCCACCAACCATATATCTATCTAATATCCAATATCCAAATATCGGGGCTCAAGATTGTTTTTGGCAGGAGAAGGGCGCGTTTACCGGGCAGGTTTCGGCATTGCAATTGAAAGATTTAAAGATTAAATATTGCATAATTGGGCACAGCGAAAGGCGCGCGGTAGGGGATACGGACGAAATGGTAAACGCCAAGGCTAAAGCGCTTTTGGCGCAGAATATTATCCCGGTAATTTGCATTGGTTTCGGCACCACGGTTGAACACGATGATTTGGAAGTTACGGATATTTTAAAGAGCCAACTGGATGTGGACCTTGCAGGGGTAGATAAGTCAAAAGTTATCGTCGCCTACGAACCCGTGTGGGCTATTGGAACCGGCAAGAACGCCACCTCGGAGCACGTGGAAAAAATATCTATTTTTATAAAAACCAAATACGGTGTGCCCATAGTTTTATACGGGGGCTCTGCCAACGCGGCCAACGCCAAGGAATTTTTAGAACAGCAGAATGTCGGCGGCTTATTGGTCGGCGGAGCGAGTTTAAATGCAACCGATTTTAATAAAATAATCAATTTATAACCTTGTGTCATCCCGACCGACCGAATGCATCTGAGGGAGTGGAGGGATCCCTTAACCATTGAAGACTAATGGATTATCAATCGTTAAGGGATTCCTCGACTCGGCTGCTACTGGCTCGGAATGACACAATGATGAGAACTTATGATATATATCGCATCGGACCACGCCGGGTTTGAGTTAAAGAAACAGGTAATAGACCATTTAAAAAAAACCGATCAGCAAATAGAAGACTGTGGGCCTTTTAAGGTGGATCCGGACGACGACTACCCGGATTTTATTTATCCCTGCGCGGTAAAAGTCGGCCAGAACCCCGGAAGCATGGGAATTGTTATTGGTATGAGCGGACAGGGCGAGGCCATAGTGGCCAACAAAGTCAAAGGTATTAGGGCGGCGCTGTATTACGGCGGACACGAGGATATTATTGTCTTGTCGCGCCAGCACAATAACGCCAACGTGCTTTCTTTGGGAGCAAAATTTTTAACTCCCGAACAGGTGGAGCGTGCCATAGATCTTTGGATAGAAACCGGGTTTGACGGCGGAAGGCACCAGAGACGAATTGACAAAATTGACATGATTGAGCAAAATTGAGCAAAATTTTCTGCAGTACAATTATGTCAATTATTTAAATTTTATTTAATTTTGTTCAATTTCTTTATGTCCCAACTCGTCCCATCCATACTAGAAACCACCAAAGAGGGTTTCTTAAATACTTATCACCAGGAAACCAAACTGCCGGGCGTGGAGCGTATTCAGGTTGACTTTGGAGACGGAATTTTTGTGCCGAATAAAATTCTTCCGGCATCGGAAATCGATGTGCTTAATCCGGCTTTTCACTGGGAAGCGCATTTAATGATAAAAGAGCCAACCGAGTTTTTGGATTATCAAATATGCGGGTTCCAAACCATCATTATACATTTTGAAGCATTTAAAAATATTGGCGATTTGCTCGCGTCAATTAGCGCCATAAAAAATTCCGGTATGGAACCTGCGGTGTGCTTAAAGAACGAAACCCCGGTGGATGCAGTTTTATCGTTGGCTAAACAAGTTAATCATTTCCAGCTAATGAGCGTAAATCCCGGCTTTCAGGGAACGCCATTTTTGGAAAATACCTATGAACGTGTGGCGGAATTGAGAAGACTTTTACCAAATGCTATAATAGAGGTTGATGGCGGCATAAATATGAGTAATGTCAAAAAAATCAGCCAAAGCGGAGCGGATTTGCTGATTTTAGGCTCCAGCATCACCAAAGCGCCGAATATGGGGGAAGCGTGGGAAAAGTTAGAAGAAGAAATAAATAGAAATTAAGAAATTTATTATGGAAAAACTATCGATTAAGGACTTACGGCTCAAAGCCAACGACATAAGGCAGGACATTATTAATATGTTGCTTGCGGCCGGCAGCGGACATTCCGCGGGGCCTCTGGATATGGCGGATATTTTTGCCGCGCTTTATTTTAATGTGATGGAAAATAATCCTAAAGACCCGCAATGGGAAGGGCGAGACCGATTAATTCTGTCGTGCGGACATATTTGTCCGGTTTTGTATGCCGCAATGGGCGAGGCCGGATATTTTCCCAAAGAGGAACTTTTGACTTTAAGAAAATTGGGAACGCGCCTGCACGGGCATCCGCATAATTTGGAATTGCCCGGGATTGAAACATCAAGCGGCCCTTTGTCGCAAGGCTCCAGCCAGGCTGTGGGCATGGCCTTGGGTTTAAAAATGGACAACAAACCTAATTATATTTATCTGGTAGTCTCCGACGGCGAACAGCAGGAAGGCCAAACTTGGGAAGCGGTAATGCTGGCCGGGAAAAATCACTTAGATAATTTAATAGCGGTAATGGATAGAAACCGCATTCAAATAGACGGCAATACGGAAGACATAATGCCGCTGGATGATTTAAAAGCCAAGTACGAGGCTTTTAACTGGCACGTTATTGAAATAGACGGCAATAATATGGAACAAATTCTACAAGCTTACGCGGACGCAAAAAAAGCGAAAGGCAAACCAATTATGATTTTAGCCAATACAGTGCCGGGCAAGGGCGTGAGTTTTATGGAGGGCGATTACAAATGGCACGGCATGCCGCCAAACAAGGAACAGGCGGCTAAAGCGCTTTTGGAGCTGGACGCGGAAAGGAAACAAATTGTATGATTAAGTTAAATCCAAAAATTGGACAGAGTGATATTGAACAGGAACCCACGCGCAAGGGTTATGGCCAGGGCGTTGTGGATTTGGGCGACGTTGATCCAAACGTGGTCGTTTTAACGGCTGACTTGTCGGAATCGACCATGGTACATGATTTTCAGAAAAAATATCCGGAACGATTTATAGAATGCGGCGTGGCCGAACAGAATATGATGGGCGTGGCCGCGGGGCTGGGGCTTTATGGCAAAACAGCTTTTGTTTCCTCGTACGCCGTGTTTAGCCCCGGGCGCAGTTGGGACCAAATGCGTGTTTCAGTTTGTTATAGCGAGGCTAATGTTAAAGTAGCCGGAGCACACACCGGGGTTACAGTTGGACCGGACGGCGCGACCCACCAGGCTTTGGAAGACATAGCTATTATGCGCGTACTGCCGAATTTAATTGTGGAAGTTCCTTGTGACGCAATTGAAGCGCGCAAAACTGTTGTTGCTCTTGGAAAAATGAAGGGGCCGGCGTATTTTCGTTTGGGGCGCTCCAAAACTCCGGTTATTACCACAACCGACACTCCTTTTAAAGTCGGCAAAGCGGAAATTTTTCGCGATGGTAAAGATGTTGTTATTATTGCTTCCGGCGCGGTACTTTATAACGGTTTATTGGCAGCGATTGAACTAGAAAAAGAGGGAATATCGGTTATGGTTGTTAACAATCATACTATTAAACCCATAGATAGCGCCACCATAATCAGCGCGGCCAAAAAGTGCGGGGCGGTGGTAACATTGGAAGAACATCAAACCCAGGCCGGTTGTGGTAGCGCGGTTTGTGAAGTCCTTTCAATGAATTATCCCGTACCCGTTGAAATGGTCGGTATGCCTAACACCTTTGGCGAATCCGGCGAGCCGAATGAGTTAATTGAAAAATATGGAATGGGAAAAAACTCAATAATTGCGGCGGTGAGGAAGGTGCTCGGAAGAAAATTAAAATAGCGAATAATTACAAAAAACAAAAATGTTTGATATTATATCAATCGGCGACCCGACAATAGACACGTTTTTAATTGTTAAGGACGTGGAAATAAAAGAAATTGACGGCGTTAAAAAGGCTGTTATTAATTGGGGAGACAAGTTGCCTGTAGATAAATTTTACCGCACGGTGGCGGGAAACGCGGCCAATAATGCCGTGGGTTCGGCGCGCCTGGGTCTAAAAACGGCGTTTTATTGCGTGGTGGCGCATGATACCGGCGGCCGTGAAATTGTGCATAAAATGGAAAAGGAAGGCGTGTCCACGCGTTTTATAATCAAGAATGATAAGCATCCGACCAATGCTTCCATGGTACTTTCGCACGAAGGAGAGCGCACGATTTTTGTATACCACGAACACCGAAAATATAAACTGCCAGTCCTGGTTCACTCCTCGTGGATTTATTTAACCAGTATGGGCGTGGGGTTTGAAACTATTTATAAAGATTTGGCAAAATATTTAGACCGCTATAAGGCGCGCTTGGGATTTAATCCGGGAACTTTTCAGCTTCGCGCGGGGCCGCAAAAAAATAAATTAATTTTGGAGCGGACGGATCTTTTATCCGTAAACGTGGAGGAGGCGCAGTCCTGGGTGGGGGAAGGCAAGCGCGACCCCGAAGAATTATGTAAAAAGTTGATGAAGCTGGGACCAAAAGCCATAGCCCTGACTGACGGCCGCAAGGGAGCTTACAGTTATTCAGAGGAAGGGTTTTATTATATAGAAGAATACCCCGGACCCCGGATAGAAGCCACCGGAGCGGGTGACGCGTTTACTACCGCGTACATTACGGCCTTGGCGCACGGACTGCCGCACAAAGAAGCGCTTCGCTGGGGACCAATGAACGCCGGCTCCGTGGTTCAGCAAGTCGGCCCTCAGGTGGGACTTTTGATGAAACACGAGATGGAAGAACATCTGTCTAAACTTAAAAAATTCCAGGTAATTGAAATAACAGACGATATAATTAAAAAGGAAGTTATGGGAATGGTGGACAAGAAAAAAGATTGAAAAATTTATTATACCATAAAAATAAATTGGAAGAGGGGACACCTCTTCCAATAATCACACTTAATTAAATTAATTTTTTATAGGAAGGAATAAAAGAATGTCTACAGGCAAAATTAAACTTGGCATAAACGGATTTGGAAGGATAGGGAGGCAGGCGTTTAAGGTTGCTTTAGAGCATCCGGAAGTCGAAGTCGCGGGAATAAACGATTTAACATCGACCGCGGTTTTGGCGCACTTGTTAAAATACGACAGCGTGTATGGGCGGTATCATTTAAAAGTGGAATTTAATGAAACGAACATTATTGTGGAAGGGAAAAAATATCCGGTGTCGGCGGAAAAAGATCCCGCGGCTTTGCCGTGGGGAAAATTAGGAGTGGATGTGGTTATAGAATGCACCGGCCGTTTTACGGACAGCGAAAAGGCTGGCGCGCATCTTAAGGCCGGTGCCAGAAAAGTTGTAATTTCCGCGCCTGCCAAAGACGAGGGCATTACGCCGACCATTGTGCTTGGGGTTAACCAGGACAAATATACCGGCCAAAATATTGTCAGCAACGCTTCCTGCACCACCAACTGCATTGCCCCGGTGCTGGCGGTTATGAACGAAACTTTTGGCGTGGAGAAAGCTTTAATGAGCACCATTCACAGCTACACAGCCGAACAAAATTTGGTAGATGGACCGCCGCCGGGAGGCAAGTCCAACGATTTGAGACGGGCGCGTGCCGCCGCTTTAAATATAATTCCCACAACTACAGGAGCGGCGATTTCGGCCACCCAGGCCATCCCTGAATTAAAAGGAAAATTCGACGGCGTTTCGTTCCGCGTGCCAACACCGGTTGGGTCTTTATCGGATTTTACGATGTTGCTTAAGAAAAACGTAACTAAAGAAGAAATTAATCAAGCCTTTATCGCGGCATCCAAAACCAGCCGCTTTAAAGGAATATTGGAAGTTACCGATGAACCGATAGTGTTATCGGATATCGTCGCCAACCCGGCCTCAGCCATAGTCGACCTAGCCCTGACCCAAGTCGTAGATGGTAACTTCGTCAAAGTTGTGGCGTGGTATGACAATGAATTCGGCTATAGCCATAGGTTGGTGGAAGAAGCGATAATGGTTGGACAAAAATAATATGAATTAGTAGCAGGGTTGCCTTATAAATTAGTCATCTAATCAAGCCCAAGAGGCTGGATTAAGCAAATAAAACTATGGCTATTAAGTATCTTAGGACATCAAAAATCCAAAACAAAACAGTGTTGGTGCGGGGGAGTGTGGACGCGCCGGTGGGGGAGGACGGCAAGGTTTGCGATGATTTTAGGTTGCGTTCGTTTTTGCCCACGGTCAAATTCCTTTTGGCCAACGGCAATAAAGTTATTATTTGCGGCAAGCGAGGCCGGGCTAAAGGTAAAGTCGTTCCTGAATTAAGTTTAAAACCGGCGGCCGAACGAATTGCGGAGTTGCTAGGTTTTAAATTTGTTGAAACGGATTTTAAAGTTCCGGATTATGAAATCAACCACGTAATTTTTTATAAAGGAGATTTCCGAGAAGAAAAGCACCAGGAGCAGTTAAGCCTGACGCCGGATAAAGACGTAATTTTTTTGGAAAATTTGGAATTTTTTGCCGAGGAGCTTAGCGATGATCCGGTGTTTGCCAAAAAACTGGCCGGGTTTGCCGACGTCTATGTGGATGATGATTTTTCCAAAGCCCACCACCCGGTGTCGTCCAATGTCGGCGTGGCCAAGCACTTGCCTTCCTATGCCGGGCTGTCGCTAGAGCAGGAAATTAAATCTTTGGATTCAATTTTAAAAAGCGTGGCGCATCCGTTTGTGGTTATGGCCGGCGGGATTAAGCTTTCGGAGAAAGTCGGAACTTTGCAGAATTTGGGCAAAAAAGCAGACAAAATTTTGGTTGCCGGCGGCGTATCCAACTTAATGTTTAAAATCAAAGATTACGAAATCGGTTTTTCTAAAATAGAAGAAGGAGAAACCAAAATTGCCTGGGAAATTCTTAAAAATTTTAAAGACAAACTAATTCTGCCGCAGGATGTTGTGGTCGCCAATAAGAATTTGGACAAAAGCTCCATTCGCGCAATAGCGCCGTTTAAGGTAACCAAAGACGAGCAAATGTTGGACATTGGGCCGAAGACTATTTTAGAATACTCCAAAGTTATTAAAGAAGCCAAGACTATTGTCTGGAGCGGGCCTTTGGGTCTGTTCGAAAAAAAGCCTTTTGATACCGGCACAATGGCATTGGCCAGGCTAATGGGCGGGCGGGGTAAAGGCAAAGCTTTTGTGGTGGCCGGAGGAGGGGATACGGTAGACGCGATTCGCCAAGCCCATCAATTTGAGAATTTCGACCACGTCTCTACCGGAGGCGGCGCCATGCTCGAATACCTCGCCGGCAAAAAATTGCCGGGGATTGAGGCGTTGAAATGATGCTTGGTTTATGGTATAATGCGTTTATGGACAATAAAGCCTTACAATATACGATAATTATTCAGGCTGCTGAAGAAGGCGGCTTTATTGCGTTTGCTCCAGCATTGCCAGGATGTATGACTCAGGGCGAAACTATAGATGAAGCCAAAGAAAATATTACCGATGCCATTGGGGCATATTTAGAAGTTTTGCAGGAAGATGGAGATAAAATTCCAAGAGAAGCAAAGGCGCCTCTTTCTTTTAAAATAAACATTCCGTTGCCCGCGTAAGAATATGGCCGATCGCATACCGCAGGTCAAACCAAAACAACTCATTCGCGTTTTAGAACGGATGGGTTTTGTTTTAAGAAGACAAACCGGCCGCCACGCCATTTTCCGCCACCCCGAAACAAAAAATATTGCTGTAGTACCAATTCATCCCAGAGATATTAAACGCGGGCTACTGCACGCTATCTTAAAACAAGCAGACATAACTGAAGCCCAGTTTTTAGATAATCTGTAAACAAAAAAGTCTGTGTTAAAATAAAAAGTGTTTAAAAAGAAAAACAAAATAAATGTTCCTTTATCGATTTTATCAAAAATTAAAAGTTATAAAGCGGTTTAATTATATCCTACTGGTCTTTTTTGGGGCTGGCTTTTCGGCGTTATTATACAAAGCCGGGTTGAAAAAGCATATTCCGCTGTCACAGCGTTTGGATCAGAAGCAAAAAGATCTGGATCAGGAAGTCCTGGCGGTAAAACTTAGGCAGGCTTTAGAAAAGTTGGGGCCAATATTTGTAAAGTTCGGGCAAATTTTCAGCACACGATCCGACATTTTGCCGCCCGCTTATATTTTGGAGTTAGAAAAGCTTCAATATGAAGTTAAGACTTTTGCTTTTAAAGACGCAAAAAAAATAATTGAAAAAAATTTAGGGAAGCCTTTAGGCGAGCTTTATGATAATTTTCAGACAGTGCCATTTGCGTCCGCTTCTTTGGGGCAGGTTTACAGCGCGCGTCTAAAGACGGGCGAAAAAGTTGCCGTGAAAGTTCAGCGCCCTAAGGCCAAGGAGCAAATTAAAGTAGACCTTCAGGTGCTGTTAATGCTGGCCCACTTAGCCGAAAAACATTTACCGGGAGCCAAAGATCACGGTATGGTTCGTGTGGTTTTAGAATTTCAGCGCTGGACAGTAAACGAGCTTGATTACCGCAAAGAGGCTACCAACGGTGAAGTTTTTAGCAATTTTTTTAAAGATGATAAAAATGTTTACAGCCCGAAAGTTTATTGGGATTATTCCGGCGACAGCGTGCTGACTTTGGAGTTTGTGGAAGGCGTATCGCTGGGGGATATTGTGGCTGGCCGGTCAAAGAAAAGATTCAACAATAAGTTGGTGGCGCATCGTTTGGCCGATTCCTTTATTAAGCAGTATTTTGATTACGGTTATTTTCACGCCGACCCGCATCCGGGCAATATTTTTGTTTTGCCAGGCAATAAATTAATGTTTTTGGATTTCGGCATGGTTGGGCTTTTGGACATCCAATTAACAGCATTGGCATCGGCCGCGTTTTTAGCTTTGCTCCAGCGCGATGTGGAAAAAATTGTGGCAATTTTGCTCCAAATAGAAGAAAATTATGACGAGAGGGTTCAAGGCAAAGATGTGAGAGAGTTAGTTAATGTTAACAGCTTGCGCAAGGAAATAACACAAATTGTTTTACAGTGGTCGAGTGTAGGCAAATCGGGACAATTTACCAGGCTTTTTTACGACGTTATGGAAGCGGCGGTAAAGAACGGAATTAGCGTGCCGGTAGATTTGACCTTATTCAGTAAATCAATCATTACCCTTGACGCGGTGGCAAATGATTTGGATCCGAGCTTAAAAATTGAAGAGTGGGAAAAGCCACTGGTGGAAAAAATTGTTATTGAACGTTTCAAAGCGGGCAAAATAAAGAATAGGGCAGAGAGCGCGGCCATGGCCATAGACGAACTGCTCAAGAAATTGCCGGACAGTACCGCAACAATTGTCAGTAATTTGGAGCGGGGGAGGTTTGGAATGGAGGTTAATACGGACCAGCTTATTGAATACGAAAAATTGCTTAATGCCAATTCCCGGTTTTCCACTTACGGCACTTTTTTTGCCGCTTTGCTTATTGCCGTGGCCTTAATTTACCAGAGCGGCACGCATCCCATTCAATGGAAAATTACTATTCCGGGATGGGGTCTGTATGCTGGCTTGTTGTTAATTGTGCTGTTTTTTCTCCGTGTTAAAAGGCAGTCATCGTAGTTTTAATGTTAGGATCTATGTGTAGCGTGCCGATTTATCGGCTACATCCCAACTTGTCCGCCTTAGCCTCGGCGGAGGCTGGATAAATTGGGCACGCTGCAAGGCTGGACATTTAAAAATTATCGTCTATAATTAAAGCAAATATTAAGTATGTTAGAAAGGAATAAATTATATGGATCCAAAATTGGAAAAAGCTTTTCGTGTTAGCGATGGTTTAGCCTCTTTAGTCCACAAAAAGATTACCAGCCTTGTGCGCGATTTAGAGAGTGAAGGCGCGTTGACTAAGCAGGAAGGCAAAAAGGTTATAGACGGCCTGAGCAAAGTCAAAAAATCTTTGTATGACAACGTCAGCGGCGAGCTTAAAAAAGTCTTGAACAAAAAGAAGTCCTCTCCGAAAAAATCCTCTAAAAAGAGAAATTAAATAAAGTTACAAATATTTGCGCCAGGCGGCTTTTGAGCCGTCTGGCGCTGAAACAAAATATAGATGGGGTATCAAGGAGCATATTTATTTATAGACTTAGCCGTATTTTTTCCAATATGGCTATTTTTGTATTTTTTTAGAAAAGATTTGCGTAAACACTTAATAATTATGAGTTCTTTGTTTGCAATAGTAGCGCCTTTTTCTGAAATAATATATTTTAGAGATTATTGGCACCCACAGACATTATTTCCACTTATTTATTTGTTCCATTATCCTGCTCCCATTTTGGAAGATCTATTGTTTGGATTTTTTATTGGTGGTATTGCAAGTGTTATTTACGAAGAATTATGGGGCAAAAGAATATCAAGCAGACGCGACAGATTGCATCATTGGGTAAGCTTTATTCCTTCACTTCTCGGGATTGCTTTGTTAGTTTTGGTTTTTTCAATCAAATATCTGGACTTAAATGCGGTATACGCAAATATTTTAGTTTTTGCTGTTTGTAGTTTAGTAATGTTAGCTTACAGGCAGGATTTGTGGTTTGATTCTTTAATGAGTGGGATCTTAGTGGGAGCGGTTATGTTTTTCGCTTACGTTATTTTTTTAAAAGTTTATCCCGGGGTCATTCAAAGATGGTGGTTACTTTCTAATTTAAGCGGACTAACTTTAATAGGAGTGCCTTTTGAGGAGTTCCTTTGGGCTTTTGGGATGGGAATGATGGCCGGACCTTTATACGAGTTTATGGCAGGCCTAAAATTTAAGAAAAACTTCAACAATCGTTAATAGTATTGAAAAATATATTTTAAAAAGAAAAGCGCCGCAGTTCTGTCGAAGTCCGCTGGAAGGCGGATGATAGAAAAGGGCGCTGGGCAGATGGCAGGCGTGCTCAAGTCTCCGTGATGAGGCAGTTAGCCGCCCAACTCGTCTTTAATTAAACGACTAAAGGCGGATAACCAGATTAACCAGCAGGCGATTGCCGAGAGGGTCGCTAAGATTATAATCCCGGGTTCGCGGATGTGCCCGGCCATAAATACTTGCACCAAAGTGGCGCCGAAAGCAATGCTTCCCATCACAAGCCGGAAAAGCGGGTGGCGATTGACCGGGGTGCCGCCTATGTTGACATCGGCCTCGGGTTTGATCTTGAGGAAAACTACCAAAAAGGCGATGACTACAAAGAAGAAGGCATAACCGGCCGCCACTCTTTCAAACGCTTGAGTCTCCATACTATTGTTCCCCCAAACATTAAAATATATCATAAACTAGGCTATTAGGTCAATAGCCTAACAGACGTTTTGCAGGCGTTTTTGTGCTATAATATGGGTAGTAAAAATGAATTAAGACATCAAAATATGGATAACGCCATGTCCCGCGGAGCGGGATCCCGCTCCGCGGGAAAAATAACCAAAGTTCAAGCTTTAGAGGTTCTGGATAGCCGCGGAAACCCGACTGTGCAAACTACTGTGTGGTCAAACGATATTTCGGCAACGGCCAGCGTGCCCAGTGGGGCTTCAACGGGCGTGCATGAGGCTTTGGAGTTGAGAGATGGGGATAAAAAGCGCTATGGGGGAAAAGGGGTACTTAAGGCCTGCAAGAACGTCAATGAGAAGATTTTTAAGGCAATAAAGGGGATATCTGCCGCGGACCAGGAAAAAATTGACCGAACAATGTTAGAGCTGGACGGCACGGCCAATAAGGCAAAATTAGGCGCCAACGCAATACTGTCGGTTTCCTTAGCCGCGGCCAGGCTGGCGGCAAAAAGCCAGAAAAAGGAGCTTTACCAATATTTGGCCAATTTATACGGCTATGAAATAAAACATCTGCCCACGCCATTCTTTAACGTTATAAACGGCGGTGTGCACGCGGACAGTGGGCTGGATATACAGGAATTTTTTCTTATTCCGCTTTTAGGAAATTTTGCCAATAAATTAAGAATGGCTGCGGAAGTTTTCCATGCTTTAAAATCACAATTAGCGTCTAAAGGTTTTGCCACATCGGTCGGTGATGAAGGCGGATTCGCGCCAAAACTTTCTTCCAACGAAGACGCTTTTAAACAATTGGAAACGGTAATAAAATCGGCAAAATATAAATTAGGGACAGATTTTGCATTGGGTCTAGACGCGGCGTCCAGTGAATTCTTTAACGAGAAAAAAGGAGTTTACGAATTTAAAGCTTCCAAAATTTCCGCTACACCTTCCAATGTCTATCAAGTATACAAAAAGTGGCTGGCCAAATATCCGCTTATGGTAATAGAAGATGGTTGTGCGCAGGACGACTTTTTAGGCTGGAAATTTTTAACCCAGAATTTGGGCGACAAAACTTTGCTCATAGGTGACGACATTTTTGTTACAAATCCAGCCAGAATTCAAATGGGTATTACCCAAAAAATCGCCAACGCGGTATTAATTAAAGTAAATCAAATTGGGACGCTGACGGAAACAATAGAAGCCATAAAGCTTTCACAGAAAAATAATTACAAAATTGTTATTTCTCATCGCAGTGGAGAAACGTGCGATTCGTTTATTGCGGATTTGGCCGTAGCCACCAATGCGGACTACATAAAAACCGGCGCGCCGTCGCGGGGGGAGAGACTGGCCAAATACAATCGCCTGCTCGAAATAGAAAATCAATTAGACAAATAAAAGAAAGTTAAAATAGGACTTATAAGACGTATAAGACTTATAGGATATATAAATGCAACACAAAACATACAAAAAGGTAGCTTTGGTAATCCTCGACGGTTTTGGCGTGGCGCCGGACAGCCACGGCAACGCTATTGCGCGCGCCAGAACGCCGAATTTAAATTTTATTGTCAGCAATTTTCCTTCGTTGACCTTGCAGGCCTCCGGCCCTTTGGTTGGTTTGCCGTGGGGAGAAATGGGCAACAGCGAAGTTGGTCACTTAAACCTGGGCGCCGGCCGTATTGTCGGCCAGGATTTGCCACGCATAACCGCCAGCATCCAAAATGGGGAGTTTTTTAAAAATCCTGTTTTTTTGGAAGCCATTAACCATGCCGTTAAAAATCATTCCGCTTTGCATTTAATGGGGCTTATTAGTCCCGGCGGCGTGCATAGTTTTGACGAACATTTGTACGCCTTGCTTTCTATGGCTGCGGACCTGGGTCAGAATAAAGTTTATATTCATATGTTTACCGACGGCCGCGATACCGACCAAAAAATCGCGCCGGAAACCTTAAAAATACTTTACGAAAGAATTGGCCGCGCCGGAGTGGGCAAGATGGCCACGGTGACCGGGCGTTTTTACGCCATGGATCGCGGCGGCCATTTTGGCCAAACATTAATGACTTATGAGGCCTTAGTGGAAGGTAAGGGCGAAACGGCGCACACCGCCGATGAAGCCATAAAAAACAGCTATGAGGCGCAGATTTTTGATGAAATGATAAAGCCAACGGTTATTTTAAACGACGAAGGCCAACCGGTAGGCAAAATTTCCGACAACGATGCGGTGATTTTTATTAACTTCCGGTCCGACCGGGCGCTGCAGCTGTCCCAGGCTTTTGTCCAGCCCGAAAAGTTGCCGGAAGAATTGCGCCCGCATCCTTTGCAAAATATATATTTTGCCACTATGACCGAGTACTCTCCCGAATTACCAACTAAAGTTGCCTTTGCTCCGTTAAGCCTAAAAAATAATTTGGCCGAAGTTATTTCCGCCAAGGGTTTAACGCAGTTTCATATTGCGGAGAGTGAAAAGTACGCGCATGTTACGGCATTTTTTAATTGCCGCAAAACCGAGAAATATCCGGGCGAGGAGAGGGTTATTGTTACCAGTCCGGAAAACAACGCTCGCAATTACGTAGATCATCCCCAAATGTCCGCGGAAAAATTAACCGATGTGTTAACCGAAAATATAACATCCACCGACATAAATTTTTTTGTGGCCAATTTTGCCAACACGGACATGGTCGGACATACCGGCAGTCTGCCGGCCGGTATTGAAGCCGTGGAGTTTATTGACGGGTGTTTAAAAAGAATTATGGACGCGTGCCTAATGTCGGATGCCGCCTTAATAATTACGGCTGACCACGGCAATATAGAGCAGATGATAAACACCAAAACCGGCGACATAGACAAAGACCACACCACCAATCCCGTGCCGCTGTTGTTTGTGGCCAATGAATTTAAATTTTCCAAACCCATGGGCCGCGATTATTCTTTTTTGTCCGCTCGCGTCCCGGCCGGCGTAATTTCCGATGTTGCGCCGACTATTTTAGATTTTTTTGCCATTCCAAAACCCGCAGAAATGACCGGCATAAGCCTGCTAGAATTAATAGACGAGGTGCCGGTAAAACATTAATATTAGTTTGTTTTTTGCATTAGTGTACCCTCCTTCGCCAAGGCTACGGAGGGCAGGCTGGTACGATAATGCAAAAGGTATTTATTGAATGTTGAAATCGAGCTTGTAAGATCAGCTCGCTTTTTTTATTTTCGAAGAGCTGATAGAATGAGTGTAGTCTGCACATCCGCCTCGGCTCGTTGAGCCGTTGGTGTCCGTTTATAGGCAACCAAAGAGGCCTGTTGTGCCAGGTAGATACAGAGTGATATTTGAAATAAAGAGTATGGCAAAAATTTGGAAATTAAAACCGAAGATGCCGGAAAATGTCCGCGGGGATATTATCAGCTCGTTATCATTGAACCCTCACCCCGGCCTTCTCCCATCCGCCTTCGCTAAAGTTTCGACGGACAAGGGGGAAGAGGGGGGCTATGTTTTACTCGCACAGCTGCTTTTTAACCGCGGGTTGGTGGAGAAAAATGAGATAGAGGGTTTTTTGGAGCCGAAATACGAAAATTTGCACAGCCCTTTTTTGTTTAAGGATATGGAAAAGGCGGTGGGGAGAATTTGGGAAGCGATTGAACAAAATCAAAAAATTTGTATTTACGGCGACTATGACGCCGACGCGATTACGGCTAACGCCGTGCTTGGGCAGACCTTTAAATATTTGGGAGTGGACGCGGCAACATACATTCCGGACAGATTTACCGAAGGTTACGGAGTTAACATCGAGGCGCTGGAAAAGATTCGCGACGACGGCGCGAAAATAATCATCACCGTAGATTGCGGCACCAATTCCGTGGACGCGGCGGAATTTTGCGCAGCAAATAATATAGATTTAATTATCACCGACCACCACGAAATAATCGGCGAGGCGCCAAAGGCTTATGCGCTTATTAACCCTAAAAATCCGAATGACAATTATCCCTATAGAGAAATTACGGGGGTGGGTGTGGCGTTTAAATTGGCTTGCGGGATTTTATCGAAAAAAGAAAGAGTCCAATCTACTGTGTCATTCCGAGCAGTAGCATCCGAGTCGAGGAATCCCTTAAATCTGGAAGATAAGGGACCCCCCCGCTCCTCGGCTGCACTCGTCGGTCGGGATGGAATATTCGGGGCAGAACCCCCAGAAATACCATTTGATTATAAATTTATCTTATGCACCCAAAAAATTATTGGTCATTCTTACTATTTCTGGTTGTTTTGTTTGTAATTGTTGCCTATCTATTACGTCCTGCCGCAAAAAAGCCTGACCCAACAGCTTCCATTACCACCTACGACCAATGCGTCCAGGCGGGGTACCCGGTCATGCAAAGCTATCCGCCGCAGTGCACATTGCCAAACGGTAAATATTTTGTCCAAAGCCAAATCTACGATCCCATCCATCCTCAGCAACATAGCGCCACGACCAGCCCATGAACAAACCAGCAATCATCAAAAATATTTCCGCTCATGTCCGGGGTAAATTTGAACATGAAGGGACAGGCCACGACTGGTTCCATATAGAACGAGTCTGGAAGATGGCAAAAGTTTTGGCAAAAAAGGAAACAGGAGCAGACCTGTTTATTGTCGAGCTTGGAGCTCTTTTGCACGACATTGCCGATTGGAAATTTCATAATGGCAGTTTAGATGCCGGCCCGCGGGAGGCAAAGCGGCTTTTAAAGAAACAGCATGTACCCGTGATGACTATAGAAAAAGTTAGTCATATTGTTAAACATGTTTCTTATAAAGGCAGCCATGTGCGGGAGACTATGGAATCTTTGGAAGGAAAAATTGTTCAGGACGCCGACCGCTTAGACGCCATGGGGGCTATTGGGATAATGCGCAATTTTGTCTATGCCGGCGCTCACCATATTTCTGCTCATATTCCCGGTCTCAAACCTCGGGTGCACAAAACGTTTGACCAATATAAAAGTCACGAGGCTGCGGCAACGCATCACTTTTACGAAAAATTACTGCGGCTCAAAGACCGCATGAATACCAAAACTGGCAAAAAGATTGCCGCTCACCGGCACGCGGTTATGGAAATTTTTTTACGGGAATTCTACGACGAATGGGAAGGAAAAAAATGAATTACTTTTTAGCAAAAACAGACCCTAGTACCTATTCTATAGACGACTTGGAAAAAGAAAAGAAAACAGTTTGGAATGGCATTCGCAATCCCCAGGCCGTTAAAGCCATTAAATTAATGAAAAAAGGCGACAAGGTTCTTATATATCACTCGCAAGGACAAGGTACCATACGGGGACTGGCCGAAGTGGTTGCCGATAACCGCATGGACTATACTGATGAGCGTTCCTGGCTAGTTGATTTTAAATTTATCAAAAGGTTCCCCGAGCCCTTTATAACGCTCAAAGAAATAAAAGCTTCCGGACTATTTAACGACCTTGCGTTGGTCCGGCAGGGCCGGCTTTCAACCACGCAGGTTCCGAGTAAGCTTATTGTCTGGCTTAAAAAGAAGGGTTTAAAAATTTAACGATTTTTGGACAAAGGAACGTATGAAAAAAATAATAGCAGCGATTGTGGTGGTGGCCTTAGTTCTATTAGCGTGGCACTATCGTTTTGCGCTTTCTAAATTAAGACAAAATTTGCCCGAGCTTGTCAGCAGCCCGATTGTTAACCAAATAAAGCAGGATATATCTACCCCGACTCCCCTTATTGGCAGTATTATTCCCCAAGCCAGTAATTTAACCCAAGCAGGGGTAATTAGCTGGACTAACATCAACAGGGCGCAGAATGGACAACTGCCGCCACTGACGGAAAACGCTAAGCTAGACCAAGCCGCCGCGCTAAAACTGCAAGACATGTTTGCCCAGCAATATTTTGAACATGTAAACCCGCAAGGCGTGGGTCCGGGTGATTTGGCAAAAAAAGTTCAGTACAGTTTTCTTTCCGAAGGGGAAAATTTGGCTTTAGGAAATTTTACCAACGACCAGACCTTGCTCGAAGCGTGGATGAACAGCCCGGGACACCGCGCTAATATTTTAAACACCAAATACCAAGAAATTGGCGTAGCAGTGGGCAAGGGGACTTATCAAGGACACACCACGTGGCTGGCTGTGCAGGAATTCGGCAGGCCGTCGGCCGATTGTCCGACCGTGAGTTCCAGTTTGCAATCACAAATAACGGCCATGCGCGGGAGCAATGCCGCCGAAGAAATTGATTTAAATACTCAGAAAGCCTATTTGCAATCTACTACTCCGACTGATCAGGCATCAGAAGATGCCTATAACCAAAAAGTTGATTCCTTTAATAACGAGGTTAATGATTACAATACAAAAGAAGCAACCCTTAAAGGGCTGATTACCCAGTATAACAATGAAGTTAACGCCTACAATACTTGTTTGGAGCAATAGTCATGCAAGAGTATAAAACCAAAATTTCCGAAATTAAACATTTGACCATGCGTACCTTGGAAGTTACGGTTGATTTGGTTGAGCCGATCAGCACCAGGTTTACGGCCGGGCAGTTTATGCAGTTTAAAATTGGCAGCGTTCTGCGCTCGTATTCTATTATTAATGTGCCTGACCATAATCGTTTTTTAAAGTTTTGTGTTGGTCTGCTGGACAACGGAGAAGCTTCCGATTTTTTTCGCAGCGCTAAAATTGGACAGGAACTGTTTATGCGGGGACCTTCAGGAATTTTTTCCATTGAGAATTTTTCTAAAAATTCTTTTTTTGTAGCCGGCGGCGTGGGTATTGCCCCCTTTTGCTCTATGATTCCTGACATGCTTGCTCGTAGTTACGAGGGCAAAGCCCATTTGTTGTTCGGAGTGGCTACCGAAGACGATATTTTTTATTTTGACCGCTTCAACCACTTACACAATCTTTACCCCAATTTTACCTTTACGCCGATTGTCAGTCGCCCGCAATTGCATTGGCCCGGCGAAACCGGGAGGGTTACGACTTATTTGGATGTAGCCTATGAATATTATAAAGACTACCTCTATTATATTTGCGGCAGTAGTGAGATGGTTAAAGATGCCCGCGACTTGTTGCTCAAAAAAGGTCAAAATATTGCGGACATCAAACTGGAAATATTTACCTAAATCGCTCCCTAGTATATACTACTAACGATAGGCAGATAATTTGCAATTAAGGAACTCAAAAGCCGATGCTGAGCGTAGATTTTCGCGTACATCCTTGAGAGTTTGCAAAAAGGAATTTTTATGGGATTGTTAGACAAGTTAAAAGATGTCAATGAAATGCGCAAGCAGGCCAAACAGCTTGAGGCCGTACTGGCCACAGAAACGGTCAGCGGGCATTCCAGCGGCGATAAGCTAAAAATTACCATGGATGGCAACCAAAATATTAAAAGCGTGGAAGTTAGCCCGGACATTGCCGGCGATAAAAGTGAAATTGCCCGCCATATCCGCGCCGCTCTGGAAGACTTGTTTAAGAAACACAAAAAAATGCTGCAGAGTAAATTTGGAAATATGATGTCGTAGGGAATTGAGCAAAATTGACCAAAATT
>PLYC01000015.1:2659-10935 GCA_003151625.1 Candidatus Doudnabacteria bacterium | reverse complement strand
GGACCGGGCGCGCGTCGGAAATATTGAACACCACGTCGGTTTGGTGCGAACTGGGGCTGACTTCGTCAACCACTCCGGAATATGTTTTGGAGCCAAAAGCGTCCACTGTAAAATTGGCCAGCTGGCCCACGCGGATATCGTTTAAGCCTTTATTTTCGTCAATCGTGCCTACCACTTTGAGTTCGCCGGGATCTATCATGCTTACCACGGCCTGACCCGGATTAAAGCTTTTGCCGATATTTTTTTGTACGCTGATTATTTCCCCGGCGATTTTGGTTTTAATAATTTCGTCGCCGACTTTGGCCACGGGGGTATTAATGTCCACCATATCGCCTTCGTTGACGTAAGTTTCTTCCAGCTGCCCGGGCGCCGTGGGGGAGAGGTCTATAACCGGTGCGGAAATTATGGAAGTGTCTATGCTAATGCGCGAGCTGGACATTTGCCAATAAAGCAGTCCGCCCGCCACCACCAAAGCCAGAGCCACAATCCCGGCGCTTCGCACCCATTTGTTTTTTAGCAGGCTTGTTTCGGCTTTTTCAAGCTTAGCCCCGATATTTTTTACGTCTTCCACTATTTGGTCTTCGGCTTTTTGTAAAGAGTTTTCCATAACTTAGATTGTTAAATGATTTAATTTAGAGGATAAGGATTACGGATTTTTTACCGATATACAGATCTGTAAATTCGTAACAAATCCGTAATCCATATCCACTGTGTTAATTTCCAAATGTAGCTATTTTTTGCCCTTCGCTTAAACCCGAGGTTACTTCCACGTTTCCGTTCAAATCAGAAATTCCGGTTTGAATTTGGGTTTGCGTGGTTTTTCCGTTTCCGGCATCGGTCAGCACAAAAGACTGGTCGCCCTTTTTAATAATGGCGGTTTTTGGAACAGACAAAACACCGGAGTGGGTTTGGTCGGTAATAACCACATTGGCGCTCATACCGGTTTTTACACGGTCATCGGATTGGTTAAACTCCAGGGTGGTTTTATAAGTGGAGATGCCGTTTTGAATTGTGGCACCGGGGTCAACGGCAATAACAGAAGCGGCAAACGGCTGGCTGCTGCCGTAGGCGTCCAAAGTGACCTGAGCCTGGTCGCCGGTCTTGATTTTTCCTATGTCGGCTTCCGACAGAAAGCTCAAAACCTGGAGTTTTTGGTTGGAGATCATTTTTACCGCGTCCATGCCGGGCACCAGGGCGCTGCCCGCAACAGTTTCGCCAATTTTGGTATCTACCGAGAGTATTAAGCCGTCAATCGGCGCTATTAATAAATCATTTTGATAGTTATTTTGCGCGTTTTGTACCTGGGCGGCCGCAACATCTACCTGGGCTTTGGATGCCTGGATGTCTTCGGGGCGGGGCGGGGTTTGAATAAGCTGTAAGCCTTGCTGGGCCTGGGTCAGGGCGGCCTGCGCGTTATCAACCGCGGCTTGCGCGCTGACAGTTGCCTGGTTTTGCGTTTGCAAAGCGGCGTTGTAGCTGTTTAGGTTGGTCAAATACGTAGCGGCTTTGGTGTTGGGTATAAAAACCGTCCAGGTATCGTTGGAATTAATGCCTCCCAAAGGAAACTGGATGTACAATCCTTTTGTCCCCAAAGGCGAAGGGCCGCCTGTGCTTACCGCACTGCTTCCGGTTTCCAGCCCGCTATAAGAAAAACTCAAACCGGAACCGGTATTGTAAATTTTTATATCATATTCTCCCTGGCTGGCGCCGGTATAGGTGCCGGAAATAGTCGGGTTTAAGCTTCCGAGGTTGCCGGAGGCCGGGGTGGCCGAGAGTCCGGAGTTAAGCAAAGCGATTTGCGCGTTGCCGACTATCAGGTTCTGCTGGGCAACGGTGGCTGCCTGGGTTTTTTTCGCGTTGTCCAGGGCGGTCTGCGCGGTTTGCACTGCGGCCGAACTGACGCTGGTTTGGGCTTCGGTTGCGCCGTTAAGAAGTTTTTCGTAATTAGCCTGGGCGGCGGATAGCGCGGCCTGGGCCTGGCTAAGAGCCGCGGCGGCTGCGCCGGTATCGAGTTTCACCAAAATCTGACCCTTTTTTACCGAGTCGCCGGCTTTAACGTTTATTTCGGAAACCATGCCGCCGTTTTGAAATGCCAGGGATAAATCCTGGGCCGCGTCAACGGTGCCGTCCGCGTTTACCGCCTGGGTAATATCGGTTTTTTTTACGGCAATAAAATTAATTTGGGGGGTTTTCCTAAGCGAAAGGCTCACAAAAATCCCGCCTATTAAAATCACCGCAATGCCGACGACTGTGAATAAAGTGTGTTTGTTCATGGCTATATATTACTTAGTTAACTCTGTTAAAATGTTTAATAATTCCAATTGTTCTTTTCTGCTGATTTTATTTAATAGTTTTTTAAAAATTTTACAGCGGTCTAAAACCGCTTTTTGCATGACCGTCTTTCCTTTTTTGGTTAAAGACAAATATACCGCCCTGCGGTCGTTTTTGCCCGAGCCTCTTGCTACATATCCGGATTTGGCTAAATGATCAATAAGCGCCGTGGCCGATGGGGGAGTGATGGCCAAAAAATCGGCAACTTGCTTCATTGGCACCCGTTTTTTTTCGCCGATTAAGCGCAGGGTCTCAATATGGGCCAAAGGTAGCTGGAAAAACGGACTGCTTAAGTCAAGTTTGTGTTTGATGCCTCTTGATACGCTAAAAAATAAAGAGACTATTTTTTCCGCGGAACTTATAGCCATATTTTTATTTATGTTAGATTGTCAAAATATTAGATTAACTAATAATATATTATAAACCAGCTTTTGTCAACCCCCGTTAGAAATCTGTCCCGATTTAATTTCGGGGTAGTGGACGCCTTTTGGGTGTCTGGCTTCTAACGGGGTCAAGAGGTATTTTTAGAAGTTAGAAATACAAAAACCGCCCGGAAGCGGTTTTGATGAATGGCGATTAATTTGTTATGGCTTTGGCCACTGCCGGCATTACGCGTTTGTCAAAACAATCGGGAAGGATTTTTTGAGCGGAAGGTTTTTTTATCAAGCCGGCTAGATTTTTGGCGGCCTGCAGTAGCATGGCTTGGGTTATGGTTTTTATTTGGTTGTCCAGCGCGCCGCGGAATATGCCGGGAAAAGTCAACAGATTGTTTATTTGGTTGGGAAAATCACCGCGTCCGGTGGCCACAATAAACGCTCCGGCTTTTTTAGCCGCTGTCGGCATAATTTCCGGCAGGGGATTAGCCAGGGCAAAAATTATGGGATTTGGGTTCATGGATTTTATCATGGCGGCCTTAAGCAGTCCGCCCTTGCTGACACCGATAAAAATATCGGCGCCTTTTAAGCAATCCGCAAGGCCGCCTTTGACTGTTTTTTGGTTGGTTAATTTAGCTATGGCCAATTTTTCATCGCGCAAATTTTTTCTCCCTCTATATATAGAACCTTGGCTGTCCAGTAAAATTAGATTTTTAAAATCATAGGCGAGCAGTAGGCGGGCAATGGCAATTCCCGCGCCGCCCGCGCCGTTTATAACCACCTTGGCGCGGGCTTTGTTAAAGCCCGTGATTTTTATCGAATTTATAAGCGCGGCTAATACCACCACGGCAGTGCAATGCTGGTCATCGTGCAATACCGGAATATTCANNAAAATAGCCTTGCCTTCCATAACCGGCAAAGCCGCCAATGGGCCAATATTCCCCAATCCTAAAACTGCGCTACCATCGGTGACAATCGCTACTGTGTTACGCTTAATGGTATAATCATTCGCGGCTTTTGGCTCCCGGGCAATAAGCCTACAAACCTCGGCCACTCCGGGAGTATAAGCCAAAGAAAGATCGGAAGTTCTGTTTAAAGGGACTTTGCTTTTTATTTCCATCTTTCCCCTAAATTTTTTATGAAGTTTAAGAGATTTTTTGCCAAAGGGATTCATATAGCTATTTTAGCAAATAATCGATGTTTATTAAAATCGTTAAAAATGGTATAGTAATGATAGATGAAGATAATTTTTAGAATTTTATTTACGGCTTTGGGGGTTTTGGTGGCGGCAAACGTAGTGCCGGGTATTAGCGTGGCCGGGTTTTGGACCGCGGTTTTGGTGGCCGTGGTTTTTGGCCTGCTTAACGCGACCTTGGGCACAATACTGAAGGTTTTAACTTTTCCGTTAAGCATTGTGACTTTCGGGTTTTTCTTTTTGGTAATAAATGCGCTTATGTTCTGGGCGGCCAGTTTTATAAAAGGTTTCCACGTCGCCGGGTTTTGGGCGGCGTTTTTCGGCAGTTTGATTGTCACTATTGTGTCCATGATAGGAAAACGATTGACCAGGGAACATATTTAAGGAATTGACAAAAGTGACAAAATCGGCATTTATGCCGTCCCGAATGAAGTGAGAGATCCCTCGGATGCACTCGGGANNAATTTTGCTCAATTATGTCATTTTTTCAATATCAAAAAATCCATAGCCAGATTTGATTTAGCATGTTAAAATAGTGAAAATAGGATTGAGCTAACCTTACGGCCCTTATTTTTAAGATGTATTTTTAGCCGAAACTCAGCATGAATTTTTGGGCGAGAATTTTTTATAAATATCGCAGGATTATCAAAATTGTTCAACTTTTTTTGATTATCTCCGGACCCGGGCTTTTGGTAATGATTGCCGACAATGACGCCGGCGGAATTACAACTTATGCGGTCACGGGTTCTAAGTTCGGTTATGGCTTGTTATGGTTTTTGGTGATTTTAGGTCCCGTGGCGTATTTTGTCCAGGAAATGACGGTACGTCTGGGCGCGGTTACCAAACGTGGTCACGCTGAAGCCATTTTTGACGCCTTTGGTTCGTTTTGGGGCTGGTTTTCTTTGCTGGATTTGGTTTTATCGGACTGGCTGACTCTAATTACCGAATTCATTGGTATGACCGCGGCTATGAGTATTTTTCATATTCCCGCTTGGCTTACTGTATTAGTTGTTTGTATTGTTATGGGAGCCATGGTTTTACAGGGGCGCTATTGGACATGGGAAAAAATTGCTTTTGTTTTTGCCGCTTTCAACGTGGTGTATATCCCGGCGGCATTTATGGTACATCCTTCCGTGGCCGCTGTCGCCCATGGGCTTTTGCCAAATTTTCCCGGGGGTTTTAATAACCAGCTGTTTTTCTTTTTGATGGCCAATATAGGTACGACCATTGCTCCGTGGATGGTATTCTTTCAGCAAAGTTCGGTAGTTGATAAAGGCATGCAGGAGAAAGATATTCCCTGGGGCAAAGCGGACACGGCCATGGGCGCCGTGTTCACAGTACTTGTGGCGATGTTCGTAATTATGGTAACAGGAACCTTGCTTAGGGGGATTGATATCCAAAGTGCGGATCAGGCCGCCCGCCATCTTATGGGCATAAACAAATATGTTGGCACTTTGTTGGCTATTGGGCTGTTTGACGCGGGTTTTCTGGGGGCTATTTGCATCTCTCTGGCCAGTTCCTGGGCGTTTGGAGAAGTCTTTGGCTGGGCGCATTCGTTAAATAAAAAAGTTAAGGAAGCGCCGTGGTTTTACGCCAGCTATTTTTTTATGCTGGTGACTGCGGGAGCTGTGGTTCTTATTCCACACGCCCCATTGGTTTTAATTACTTTGTTTGTGCAGGTCATTGCAGTAACGTTATTGCCCGCCGCGTTGGTATTTTTAATAGTTTTGCTTAATGACAAAGAACTTATGGGAGACTACGTTAATACCAGAATCCAAAACGTAATAAATATTTCTATTGTTGCGGTTATTGTGGGTCTTTCCACGCTTTATGGAATTACGGCCATGTTTCCTAATTTGTTTAAATAAATCGAATCAACGAATAAGACGAATCTACGAAGGACAACGAATCTGTAAATTCGTGTATTCGCAGCCATTCGTTGATTCGCCCCATTCGTAAACTCGATATATTATATGAAAAATCCGTTTCGCAATCTACCCCAGCGCTGGTTTAGTGCCATAATTGAAATAAACCAAAAGTATCGCCGGCCAAGGCTAACTATGACGCCTGCCGTCCGCTGGACTTTGCTTTTATTGCGTTTTTATTTATTATTTTTGGTTTTGCTGATTATTTTTAAATTTATTACTTTGGCGCGGCATTAATTTTGAGACGCAGTTATATTTTTTAAATTAATTTTGATTTATGAACCAGTCAAACGGTGCGGTGTTATCCAGCAGTTTGCGCAAAGTTTATTTTTTGACCCAGATTTTGGACAGCAAAGTTTGGATTAAAGATAGAAAAATCGGCCGTTTGGCCGACGTTGTAATTGTTGACAGCGGAAAGCTGGCCGAGGTCACCCATATTGTAGTTGCCAGGCCTTTTGGATACCCACCCTTGGTTGTGCCCATAGAAAAGGTTACGGAAATGGACGGCCGCCATATTGTCATAGAAATTGAAGGCGCTGAGCAATATGAAGGCGCCCCGAAACCGGAAGCTGTGCTTTTAAAAGACCACATATTAGACAAAAAAGTTTTGGACGTGGAAGACCGGGAGGTGGAAGTGGTTTATGACGTTAAAATGACTCTGATCAACAACCATTTATATGTTACCGACGTAGACTTAAGTAAATATGGATTGTTTAGGCGAATGGGGTTAAAGTTTATGGCAGATTTAATTTATCGCCCCAAAGAGCATCCCAATCAGGAAATTATTCCCTGGACTTACATTCAGCCGCTGCCGAGCGATATAAGCAGTTTTAAGGGTGAAGTCAAATTAAACATTCTTAAAGAGAGGTTGCACGATATTGACCCTGTGGATTTGGCGGATATTTTGGAAGAGTTGGATCCCGCCCAGCGCGTAGCGGTTTTCGGCGAACTTAATACCGCCCATGCCTCCGATACCTTGGAGGAGATTGATCCGAGCGTGCAGCGGCAGCTGGTATCGCAACTGCGCAAAGAACGCGTAGCGCAGCTGATAAATGAGATGACTCCCGCCCAGGCCGCTGATGTGCTGTCGGTTTTGCCCGGTAATGAAGCGGATGATATATTGGCCCTGCTGGACGGAAAATACCTAAAAAAAATCAAAACTATTTTAGAACAGCAGGAAGCCAAAATTATGGATTTTTCCACGCTGGATTTTTTAAAGTTTGGGCCGGAAACAACCGCTGTTCAGGCGGAAGAAGGGTATCCTAAAGCCAGCCATGGCAAGGATATGGCCAGTTATATTTACGTGACCGAAGCCGACGACAAGCTGCTCGGAGTTATTGACTTAAAAGATTTGCTTTTAGCCGACGATAACGTGCTGCTTAAAGATATTATGGTTGATACGGTTGTTAGTTTAAATCCTGGCAGCACTTTAAAGGAAGCTAATCATTTGTTTAAGCGTTACGGTTTTGGCGCCCTGCCAATTGTTGATGACCAGGACAGAATTATCGGGGTTGTCCCATACCGCGATGTTATGGACTTAAAACATAAATTTTTGTAAACCGCTGAAGGGACGCTAATTTAAAAATCAGCGCTGATAAGACGCTGAAACTGTCAAGATCAGCTCAGCGATATATCAGCGTACCCATCAGCGACAAATCAGCGGTATATGTTCCCATATCTAAAATTTCTATCTAAATACTGGCAAAAGGAAAAAGGTAAAATTACCTTGATTTTTGTGTTTGTNNTGTTGGAGCCGTTCTTTTTTGCCACCATTGTCAGTAAGTATTTGGGCCAGCCGCAGAGTTTCCCCAGCCAGGCAGTATTTTTTAAAAGTTTGACTTTAATAGTGGTAGCCTGGGTAGCCGTGGCGTTTGGCGGCCGTACGTTTAAGAATTTACAGTCGTATTTTGTGGGCACCGTGGCGGACAGGATTGGCATCGGCGTTTTGGAACATGCGTATAACCACGTACTGGCTTTGCCCATGGCTTTCCACAGTCAGGAAAAAGCCGGCGAGGTATTTAGGAAACTTTCCAAAGCGCGCGACGATATTACCGCGCTGTTCCAGGTAATATTCGACAAGATTTTTCAAAACGCTTTTTCTATAGTGGTGGTGTTCGGTATTGTATTTTGGAAATCCTGGCGCATGGGTGTGGCTTTGTTCGGATTTATTCCGGTGTTCTTTTTGGTTACCTGGATTTTTACCAAGCGCATCAAAAAAACCCAGGTAGAAATTAATAAAATAAACGAAAATTTGTTTGGCAGTTCGTTTGAAGCCGTCAGTCACATTGAGTTGGTTAAAGCGTTTTCTTCGGAAAAAGAGGAAGAAGATCATTTGCGGCACGACAACGCCATGCAGCATTTGCGTTTAAAAAAGAAAACCGTGGCTTATCAGGGCCTGGCCTTCGTCCAGGGCACGGTTGTTAACCTGGCGCGCGTGGTACTGCTGTGGTG
>PLYC01000015.1:0-2639 GCA_003151625.1 Candidatus Doudnabacteria bacterium | reverse complement strand
GAGTTTAAGAATGTGAGTTTTGATTACGGCCAAACACGAATTAACACGGATACAAAAACGGATAAACACGAATTGGAGCAGCCCAGGGCTATTTTAAAAAATATTTCTTTCGTCGTGGAGCCGGGGAAAAAGCTGGCTTTGGTAGGGCAAACGGGTAGCGGGAAATCTACCGTGATTAAGTTATTGCTGCGTTTTTATGAACCAACGTCAGGGGAAATTTTGCTTGATGACCGTCCGATTGAGAGTTATGATATAGAAAGCCTGCATAAGCGCATTGGCTTGGTGTTGCAGGATAATGTCTTATTTAACACGACTATTGCCAAAAATATCAGTTATGGAACTTTTGATGCTTCCGATAAGATGATAGAGGACGCGGCGCAAAGGGCGAGCCTTCAGCCTTTTTTGGCCAAACTTTCGGCCGGCCTTTTAACTAAAGTCGGGGAGCGGGGACTAATGGTCAGCGGCGGAGAAAAACAAAGAGTCGCGATTGCCCGTTCTATAATTAAGCGCCCGGATATTTTGATATTCGATGAGGCAACCTCGGCTTTGGACAGCCATACGGAAGAGGAAATTAGAAAATCAATTTTAGAGGTGTCAAAAGGAGTTACGTCAATTACAGTTGCTCACCGTTTTGCCACCGTTATTGACTCCGATGAAATTATTCTCCTGGTCAACGGCGAAATAACCGAGCGCGGCACCCACAATCAATTGCTGGAAAAATCCGGCACCTACTCAAAAATTTACAACCTCCAAACCCAGCGCCAGCGCGCAGGCCAGGAGTTGGGGGAAGAAGTTTAAAGCGTTATATTATATAATTGAAGTAATACTTTAATTTTATGGCAAAGCATGAAGGTGGGTTTGAGGGAAGGTCAGAACCTGACAGTTGGGATATGGATCACGAGCATAGAGTTTTGGCCGACATATTTGGAATAAGGAAAGAAAAAGCTCGAAGAGCCGAGAGCCGTCAAAAAGATTTTATATATAAAGAAGCAAAACCTTTAAAGGAAAACGAGAGGGAGCTTTTGGCTCGTACAAAAACCTATATTGATGAATTTTTTGAAAAAAAATTTAATCAACTTGGGGCTTACGCTCATGGAGACCAAGGGACAGAAACCAAAGGCTTGCAATTTGACGGCAAAATCGGAGAGGTCTCATGCTGCAGTGAGCGTCGGGCATTATTTAATTTTAAAACAGAGGGTAAGCCAGGAGAAAAGCCGGATCTAATAGTCACAGCAAGAAGGGATGAACAGCAAGTGGGCAATTTTAAAAGACACTATACCGAATCTGTGGGGCCGTGCGGTCTTTGTCGAGATGCCATAAGCTCTGTAAATGACCAAGCTAGAATAGTACAGCCTGTGGGGGGTGAAGTTAAAACAGTGTCTGTTTCTCTAATTTATCCTTCTAGAAAACTTTTGACTGTTGAAAGTGAATTAGGCGTGGTTGATAATGAATATAGGGATTTGTTATTAGCCATCTCTCATGATTTTCCAATAACACCAAATGAGAAAAGGCTGATTAATCAGGCTGAAAGAAAATTGGAATCTGAGCTTGATAGTGGTGAAGATGAAGAGCGAATTTTGGCCGCAGGCATTGGTTTTTCAGGGGAGGTCTATATAAATTCCACCCCGAAACTAAATCGAAATCCTCAAAGCTTGGTCATTGATAAACCGGTAGAATTTCAATTGGGGTGTAAGGCAACTGAAAATCACGATCAGCTTGTAGCTTTAGTTATTGTTAAAGGAAAGAGAGAAGGTTCACAACAACAAGTCCATAAAGTCATGTTACCCGCGGGACATGGCCGTGAATTTATAAGGCAGTTCCACCCTCTGACAAATGTAGTCGTTGATTTTGGCAAAGATGGTTTAGGAAAATTACCTATCGAAGTTTTGTATCCTCTGGTTTATAAATTGCGTAAACGAAAGAATGGTAATTAGAAAGAATTTTATTCGAGTCGTAACAACTAGCGTACTAGTACACTAGTGCAAAAGGAATTTTAAAAACCCCACCTTTCGCGAAAGGTGGGGTTTAAAGTATGTCTTCTTTTTTTATAATTTTGTAAGTGCCGGGGGTGAGGTCCGGGGGGAGATGAAGAAGGTTTATGCGGATGCGTTTTAGGTTGGTGACGGTAAGACCGACGGCGTCGAACATTCTGCGGATTTGCCTCTTTTTCCCTTCGTGAATGATTATGCGGACCAGGCCGCTGCGCATTTTTACTTCCGCCGGGTAAGTGGTGCCGGTGGCAATTTCCACACCGGTGCGGAGGTGCTCCAGCTGGGCTTCCACTGGCATTTCTTGAGTTGTTACTTCGTATTCTTTATCGTGTTCATATTTTGGGTGGGCGAGCTGCTCGGTTAAGTCACCATCGTTGGTTAAAATCAACAAGCCCTCGGTGTCATAATCCAGTCGGCCAATATTCCAAACTTTATTTTTTAAATCTTCCGGGAGCAAATCAAAAACCGTTTTTCGGTGTTTGGGGTCGCTTTTGCTTACCACGACGCCCTTGGGTTTGTTAATCATTAGATATATTTTTTGATCGGCCGGCTTGATAATTTTGCCGTAAACTTTTATCACATCGCTTAAAGGATCAACCTTGTCGCCAAGTTTGGCTTTGCGCCCATTAATAAAAACCTGGCCGGATT